>DATLNO010000199.1:0-9489 GCA_035536715.1 Solirubrobacteraceae bacterium | reverse complement strand
TGCTCCTGCGACGCATCCGTGCGCCCTGGGGCGAAGGGCACGGTCACGTCGTGGCCTGCCTGCTTCGCCGCCGCCTCGATGGCCGCGCCGCCGCCGAGGACGATCAGGTCGGCGAGCGAGATCTGCGTGCCGCTGCCGTTCTGTGAGCCGTTGAACGACGCCTGGATCTCCTCGAGCGCGCGCAGGACCGTCGCCAGCTCGGCCGGATCGTTGACCTCCCAGCCGTTCTGCGGCTCGAGGCGGATGCGCGCCCCGTTCGCGCCGCCGCGCTTGTCGCTGCCACGGAACGAGGACGCCGACGCCCATGCGGTGCGGACGAGCTGCGAGACCGACAGTCCCGAGGCGAGGATCTGGCCCTTGAGAGCGGCGGTGTCCTGCGCCCCGATCAGCGCGTGCGTCACGTCGGGGAGCGGATCCTGCCACAGCAGCGTCTCCGTGGGGACCTCGGGCCCGAGGTACCGCTCGACCGGCCCCATGTCGCGGTGGGTCAGCTTGAACCAGGCACGCGCGAATGCGTCCGCGAGCTCCGCCGGGTGCTCGTAGAAGCGTCGCGAGATCGGCTCGTAGACCGGGTCCTCGCGCATCGCGATGTCCGTCGTGGCCATCATCGGGGCGTGGCGCCGCGAGGGGTCGTGCGCGTCGGGCACGGCGCCGGCGAGGGCGCCGCCAGCCGGGGCCCACTGATGGGCTCCCGCGGGGCTCTTCACGAGCTCCCACTCGTTCTCGAAGAGCGTCTCGAAGTAGCTGTTGTCCCAGGAGATTGGGGTCGGCGTCCACGCGCCCTCCAGGCCGCTGGTGATCGTGTCGACGCCCTTGCCGCTGTTGTAGCCGCTGCGCCCGCCGAGGCCCTGCTCCTCGAGCGGGGCGCCCTCGGGCTCGGGCCCGACGTGCTCGTCCGGGTCGGCGGCGCCGTGCGTCTTGCCGAACGTGTGCCCGCCGGCGATGAGCGCGACCGTCTCCTCGTCGTTCATCGCCATGCGGCTGAACGTCTCGCGGATGTCGCGCGCCGACGCCGCCGGGTCGGCGGTGCCGTTCGGGCCCTCCGGGTTGACGTAGATGAGGCCCATCTGGACCGCGCCCAGCGGGTCCTCGAGCTCGCGGTCGCCCGTGTAGCGCTCATCGCCGAGCCACTCCTTCTCCGGGCCCCAGTAGACGTCCTCGTCGGGCTCCCAGACGTCCTCCCGGCCGCCGGCGTAGCCGAACGTCTCGAAGCCCATCGACTCAAGGGCGACGTTGCCGGTAAGGACCATCAGGTCCGCCCACGAGAGGCTCTGGCCGTACTTCTTCTTGACCGGCCAGAGCAGCCGGCGAGCCTTGTCGAGGTTCGCGTTGTCAGGCCAGCTGTTGAGCGGCGCGAAGCGCTGCTGGCCGGCACCGGCGCCACCGCGGCCATCGCTGATGCGGTACGTCCCGGCGCTGTGCCACGCCATCCGGATCATGAAGGGGCCGTAGTGGCCGTAGTCCGCCGGCCACCAGTCCTGTGAGGTCGTCAGCACGTCCTCGATGTCCTTCTTGACCTGGGCGAGGTCGAGGCTCTCGAACGCCTCGGCGTAGTCGAACTCCTCGCCGAGCGGGTTGGCCACGGCGGGATTCTTGGCGAGGATCTTCAGGTTGAGGCGGTCCGGCCACCAGCCGCGGTTGCCTCCGCCCTGGGTCGGGTGCGGGGCGCGCTCGGGCGCGAACGGGCAGCCGCCGGCCTCCTCCTCGTTCATCTCTCCAACAACGGCATCAGGCTTTTCGGACACAGGAACCCTTCGGGTCAGAGGTGATCAGGGAGCTGGGTGCGGTCGAGCAGCCGGAGCACAGGCCCCAGTAGATGACCTCGGCCTCGTCGACTGCGAAGCCGTGGTCGTCGACCGCGGTCAAGCAGGGCGCGCTGCCGACGGCGCAATCGACGTCGACGATGGCACCGCACGACCGGCAGACGGCGTGGTGGTGGTTGTCTCCCACCCGCGACTCGTAGCGTGCCACCGAGCCCGGGGGGTGGATGCGGCGAACGAGGCCCGTGCCGGTCAGGGCGCTCAGGACGTCGTAGACGGTCTGGTGGGAGACCTCACCCAGATCCGCCCGCACGAGACCGATGATCGAGTGCGTGTCGGCGTGCGGATGGTCGTGCACCGCGGCCAGCACTGCGACACGAGGACGTGTGATGCGCAGTGAGACCCCGCGCAGCATGGACTCGAGTTCTGCGGTCTCCGGCATGCACCGAGCATGGCACAAATCTGGATTCAATCCGGAATAGGCGATCGCCCGAGCGGCGAGCCGGGCCGACGGTCACCGCACCGCGTGGCACGCCACCACGGCCAGCTCGTCGCAGCGCTCGTTGAGCTCCACGCCGGCGTGTCCCTTGACCTTCGTCCACGTCACCGTGTGCAGTGCCAGCTGCTCGAGCAGGGCCTCCCACAGCTCGCGGTTCTTGACCGGCTGTTTGGCTGCCGTGCGCCAGCCGCGGGCGATCCAGCCCTCGTACCAGCGCTTGGCGATCGCATCCATGACGTAGGTCGAGTCGATGTGCACCGTCACCTCGGTCGGAGCCCGCAGCGCGCGCAGCCCCTCGATCACCGCCTGCAGCTCCATACGGTTGTTCGTCGTCGCCGGATCGCCGCCGGAGAGCTCGCGCTGCTTGACGATCGCTCCGTCGGGCCCGCGCGCGATCAGGATCGCCGCCCAGCCGCCGGGGCCCGGGTTGCCCGCGCACGCTCCGTCGCTCCACAGCTCGACCTTCACGAGCGCAACGGTACGACGCGGGGCAGCCAGTACCGTCCCACCGGCATGTCCGCTTTGCGCTTCGCCGTCCCGCCGGACCAGGCCCTGCTGACGCTCGCTGACGCCAGCGGCGGTCTCTCGGCGCTGTTCGCCTTCGACGCGATCATGACCCACCACACCGCCTGGCTGACCGAGGCCGCGGAAGCGCTCGGGCACGGCCGCGAGGGCGAGGACGACGAGGTCAAGGACGCGCGCGCCGGCGCCAACGCGCAGACCGAGACGATCCGCGCGCTGCGCACGGAGCTCGCCGAGCTCGCCGCCGACGCCGAGGCACAGCTGCCAGAGGGCACGAGCTACGACCTGCCGATCGTCACCGAGACCGAGTTGCCGTTCCTGCCCGACACGCTTGGGCCGCGCGAACTGCTGCACGTCGAGAAGAGCTTCAAGCGCGGCATCGCAGCGCAGCTGCTGACGGCGACCGCGTCGCTCGGCCCGCTCGCCGAGCGCCTGGCCGGCTTCGACGACGACGAGTGTCGCGCGCTGGGTGAGCGCGTGGCCGCGTTCGTGGTCGCGGTCCGCGGGGCCGGGCCGGGCCCGAGCCCGGCGTAGCGGTCTCCTAGACCAGGTCAGCGTCGACGGCCGGCGGCCACGTCACGACGAGGCGCACGCCGCCCTCGACGCGGAACGTCAGGCCGTTGGGGCGCTCGGTGACGGACTCCACGGGCGCGTCGCTGAGATCGAAGCGCGCATCGGCGACCGAATAGTGGCCGCGCAGGTCGAAGTGCGTCGGGCCGGCTTCCACCGGCAGCCCGGTCGTCTCCTGGCTCCAGTTCTCGAGGACGCCCGACGCGATCAGCAGCGGCGTGTCGTGCGCGACCTCCACCCAGGCCGTCACCTCTTGGCCGAGTCGATCGTTGAGCGTGAGCAGGGCTTCGTCGAGCGTCAGGGCCACGCCGGGAACGTATCCGTTAACGCGTGCCGCCAGCGTGCCGGGAGGGTACCCTCGGGCCGATGGGCGTCGCCGTGATCATCAGCCTTGTGCTCGCCATCGCGGCAACCGGGTGCGGGGAGAGCACCCGCAGCCCCGAGGACGTCACGAGCGCGGCCGTCAGCGGCCTCTCCAAGGGCGACGAGAAGAAGGTCTGCGCCGAACTCACGGAACCGGCAAAGCGCAAGTTGCTGGAGGTGCTCGCCGGGGACCCGCCGATCGTCGGGACGATCAACGCCACGTCGTGCGAGGACGCGATCGTGAAGGTCCATGCGAAGCTGACCCCGCCGATCCGAGCGGTGCTCGAGGACGGCGAGGTCGACAAGGCGAAGATCACCGGCGACAAGGCCGTCGTCCACGTGACCGGCGCGGGGACCGACGTCGAGCTGCAGAAGGTCGGCGACGAGTGGAAGATCACCGGCGGGATCTTCGAGGGCTGATGGCCACGCTGCCGCCTGTCTACTTCGAGGTGAACCTCACCGTGCCCGCCGAGATGCGCGCGGCGATGCGCGCAAAGGGCGTTATCGACGACTGGCTCCTATCCGACAGCGCGGGCGAGCGCCCGGTCTCCCAGCTGCCATCAGCCGACCTGGAGATGGCGCTGGACCGAGCCGAGCTGAAGCTCAGCTGGCTCGAGCTCGAGGCCGCCAACGCATGGGAGGCCGTCCAGCGGGCCACAGACATCGTCGCCGAGATCATCCCCGGGCTGCTGCGCACGCGCACGCTGCGGATCGAGGCCACCGTGCAGGGCCCGGACCCAGACCTGCGACGCCCGCTCGGCGCGTAAGGTCAGACCAGCCCATGGTCGAGCTCGTCGACGAGCCGCAGCAGGTCCAGCGGGCTGAACGGCTTCGTCAGGAACCGGTCGGCGCCCGCGGCGGCCGCGCGCCCGCGCGCCGTATCGTCGGCTGACGCCGTCAGCATCACGATCTTCGCTCCCGCCATCGTCGGCTCGGCGCGCATCTGGCGGCATGCCTCGATCCCGTCCAGGCGCGGCATGTCGATGTCGAGGAAGACGAGCCGCGGGCCCTCGCGCTTGGCGGCGCGGACCGCATCCTCGCCGTCGCAGGCCTCGTGCAGGTCGAACGTCGAGACGCCCTCGAGCGTCGTCACGATGAGCTTGCGGATGAACGGATCGTCGTCGACGATCAACACCGCCCGTCGAGACATCAGTTGTCGTCCCCGTAAGCACGGTGCGTATGTGCGGGGACGGCCACTAGCCGATCCTCAGCTTGATGCGTTCGATGTCAACGTCGGACACCAGCTTGAACGCCTCGATGACCCCCGGGTCGAAGTGCGATCCGACTGCCTGCAGGATGATCACGCGCGCCTGGGCGATCGTCGACGCGCGCCGGTAAGGCCGATTGGTCGTCAGCGCGTCGAGTGTGTCCGCGACGGCGAAGATCCGCGCGGAGATCGGGATCTCCTCGCCGGCGAGCTTGTCCGGGTAGCCGGTGCCGTCCCAGCGTTCGTGGTGATGGCGGATGACGTCGCGCGCCGCGCCGAGGAAGTCGATGTCGCGGACGATCTCCGAGCCCGTGACCGGGTGCTGCTCGATGATCAGTCGCTCGGCGGGTGACAGGGGGCCGGGCTTGAAGAGGATCGCGTCGGGCACGGCGACCTTGCCGGCGTCGTGCAGCAGGAAGCCGAACTCGATCTCGGGGTCGTCACCGAGGTGCATCCCGTAGGCGTCGGCGAGCTGCAGCCCGTAGGCGGCGACGCGCTCGGCATGGCGGCCGGTGTCGGCGTCGCGCGCCTCGACAGCGCTCGCGAGCGCACGGACGGTGAGCATGTATGACTGGCGCAACTCCTGGGCGCGCGCGCGCTCCTCCTTGAAGGTCTCGCGCAGGTCGGCCGCGTAGCGCTCGAGCTGCTGCTCGTTCTCGGCGGCCTCGCGAACACGCTTGGCGAGCTCGGACTCCAGCTCGGAGATGCGTTCCTTCAGCTGTCGCTCCGTGTCCACCGCCTCATCATCCTCCAGCCTTGGAAACCTCGCCGAGGGCCGAGCGCAACGCGCTGACGGCCTGTGTGATGCCGAACACCGGCATTCCGATCCCGCCCGCCGCGTCCTGACCGGCGCGGTCCGTTGTAAACAGGATGACCGAACGACCGCGGCGGCGTCCGCGCAGGGCGCTGCCGTCGAACAACGCGGTCGCCGTGCCGACGCTCGCATGCACGAGCGCGACCTCGAACAACTCCTGCGCGCCGGCGCGCGCGGCGCCCTCGGCCGTCGACTCCCAGCGGTGATCGATGCCCAGCGCCGCCAGCCACGGCGCGATCTGGGCGCGCAGCGTGTCGGGAGCGACGACGAGCACGCGGGAGCGCTTGGCCTGGATCGCCGCCTCGAGCACGTCGGTCAGACGCTGGCGGTCGATCGGCTTGGACACGGCCCATTCGCCTTCGAGCTGCGGCGCGCGCGAGGCGACCGAGACGAAGATCACAGGGATGTCGCGCAGCCGCGGGTCGGCGCGCACCTTGGCGAGGACCTCGAAGCCGTTCATCCCGGGCATGAGGATGTCGAGCGTCATGGCGTCGAACGGCTCGGTTCGCAGGCGCGCGATCGCCTCGCGGCCGGAGTTGACCTGCACGGTCTGCACCCCGAGTGGCTGCAGCTGCTGGGCGATCAGCGTGGCGAGCGCGGGCTCGTCGTCAACGATCAGAACGCGCCGCCGGGCGAGCCCGTTGTGCGCTCTCGGAGCTTCGGGCGCGCGGTACCCGCTGCCGATCCCTGCCGCCGCGGGCAGGTGGACCGTGAACGTCGTGCCATGCCCGATCTGGCTGGCGACATCGACCGTGCCGCCATGCAGGTCGACGAGCGACTTGACGATCGCGAGGCCGAGCCCCGTGCCGGGGCTCTTGCGCTCGTCGGCCGAGCCGCGGTGGAAGCGGTCGAAGATGTGGCGCGCGTCCTCGGGCGACATCCCGCGGCCCGTGTCGGTGACCGTGATCCTCGTCTCCCGGGGGTCGCCCTCCAGGCGCAGCGTGATCGCCCCCCCCTCGTCGGTGTAGAGGTGCGCGTTCGTGACGAGGTTCGTCACGACCTGGCGCACGCGCGCCGGGTCCGCGAGCGCCGCCGGCCGCGGCTCGGAGATCTGCACGTCGAGGCGCTGGCGCTTGCCCTGCAGGCGTGGCGTCATCAGCGCGGCGACCTCCTCGATCGTCTCGCGCAGGTCGACGCTGCGGGCATGGACCTCGAACTGCCCGGACTCGATGCGGGCGATGTCGAGCAGATCGTTGACGAGCTCGACGAGCCGGTCGGTCGATCGAAGGACGATTGAGATGAACTCGCGCTGACGCTCGGTGAGGTTCTCGGAGTTCGTCGACTCGAGCAGCTCGATGAAGCCCTTGATCGACGTCAGCGGGCTGCGCAGCTCGTGTGACGCGGTCGCCACGAAGTCGCTCTTGGCCTGCTCCAGGCGGGCGCGCTCGGTGATGTCGCGCAGCGTCCAGACCGTGCCGCCGTCCGGCCCGGCGAGGCGCGCGACGGTGACCGCCAGCGTGAGCTCGTTCCCGCGCGCCACCGTGACCTCGCCCGCCAGCGCGTTGTTGATCGGCGGCAGCGGGCTGCCGGGGCCGTGGGCGGAGGATCCGATCCGCAGGCCGGGGACGAGCTCGCTCGCGCGCGGGTTCATCGACGTGATGCGGTCGCCGTTGTCGCAGATCAGCAGGCCGTCGCCGAGGCTCTGGATCGTCGTCACCAGGCGCTGGCGCTGGCTCTCGACGCGGGCGCTCGCCGTCTGCAGGTCCGCGCCCATCGTGTTGAACGCCACCCCCAGTGCCTGCAGCTCCTGCGGGCCGGTCGCCTCGACACGCGCGGTGAGGTCGCCGGAAGACATCCGCCGCGTGGCGAGCACGAGGTCGTCGAGCGGGTGGCGCATCGCGCGGATCAGCAGCGTGAGGAAGGCGAGCACGCCGGCAAGCGCGAAGCCGACGCTGAGCACGATCGTGATGAGCGCGATCCGCGAGCGGTTCTGGGCCCGGTCGCGTGCGGCCTCGCGGCGAGCCTGCTGTCGCGCGGCGATCTGCTGCACGGCCGCGCGCACCGCCGGCAGGCGGTTTCGCGCCGCGCTGCGCGTCGTCGTGATCGTCGGATGGACCGCGAGCGCGCGGGCCGCTCGGCGTGCGGGCTCGGTGCGCGCGGCGAGCGCCCGGCTCGCGGCGTCGTCGCGCGACAGCCGCTCCAGCAGCGTGGCGCCCTGCTCGAAGCTGCGCGCGGCGCTCTGGACGAAGCGCGCAGCGGCGCGCGAGCGCGGCTGCGCGAGGTTGGCCTCCAGGGCAACCGTGGAGGCCAACAGGTTCGCTGCGGAGACCTCGAGCGCGGAGGTCGCCGAGAGCTCGTTCTCGTAGTTCTGGCGGGCCTCGTAGAGCGCTGCGATCCCGATCGCGCCGATGATCGCGAGCAGGATCGTCAGCCCGAGCAGCGACAACCGCAGGGTGCGAGCGATCGAACTCTTTCCGGACGGCTGCGACGTGCCTATCATCGACGCATGGATCTCGTCGGCGCATGGCTGCGCCAGCTGATGCAGGCCGGGACGGCCGCCGCACTTGTGCCCGCTGCGATGGTGGCAGCGCTCGTCGTCGTGCTGGTCGGCGCGGGCGGCTTCGGCGGGCTGAGTTCGATCGGCCAGCTCGTGTCCGGCCCGCAGATCACGCCGGCCGAGCAGATCGCCTCCAGCGAACGAGGGCTTGGGCGCGACGTCGCACCGCTCGCGCCGGTCGGCGCGGATGTGGACCGTTTGCCGCGCGCCGCTGCACCCGCGCGCTCGGACGGACCCCGCGAGAGCCCGCGGCCACCAGTGGCGCCGCCGCCGCCGCCGCGGCGCGGGGTCGTCGATCCGGGCCTGCCGCCGGTGGTCAAGCCGCCGCCACCGCCGGTTCTCCCGCCGCCCCCGCCGCCGCCCGCACCGCCGCCCGCGGCCGCGCCGCGCCCGCCGACGCTCAAGGACCGCACGCAGGTGCTGGGCGACAAGCTGAAGGAAACGGTTGGCGAAGTGGGCACGGCGGTTCAGGACATCGTCGATGGGCTCGGACAGAATCTAGGGCGGATCATCAATCCGCCGCCGAAGTAGGCCCCCGCCCCGTCCCGCGACCGTACCGGTTGTCCGGGCGTATGCCGCGGCGCGCGTGCCTTACTGCGGTGCGGGCGCCGTGACGACAGACCCAGCCGCGGCGTCCCCTAGACTCGTAGCAGGGCCTCAAGCGACGTTCGAGCGTCGTCACCCGCACCTGGCAGCGAGTGCACAGCCAACCGATGGGCCCGAGCGCCTCTCGGAACTGCCCGCGCCACAACGAGGGAGTACACGCATGGCATCAAGCGGCAAGAAGAAGACGACGATGGCAAAGCTCGACCGCGAGCGCCGGATGCGCGAGAAGCGGATGGACAAGGCGGCCCGCAAGGACGCGCGCAAGTACGCTGCGGCCAACCCGGTCGACCCGGCCGAGGCCGAAGCGACCGAAGCGACTGGCGAAGGCGAAGAGTCCGCTCGTCAGCCGGTCTTCGCCGACCGCTGAGCCACTAGCCCCCGCCGCGCGCGATACGAAGCGCGAGGCGGCCGTGCAGCGCGGCGGTGTCGTCCGCGCTGCGCGGGCCCGCGGGGTCAAACCACTCTGCGACGAGGACGAGCATGTTGAGGATCGCCATGGTCGCGGCCTGGTCGGCGTCCGCGCTGCCCAACTCGCCGAAGGAGAAATGGCCGCGGCGCTCGCCGTCGCGCAGCACCTCGGCGAACAGGGCCCGCACGCGGCGCCGTCGTCGCACGACACTCTCGCGGTCGCCCGGCGGCAGGTAGATGTAG
>DATLNO010000198.1:0-2788 GCA_035536715.1 Solirubrobacteraceae bacterium | reverse complement strand
CGATGCGAGCGCGCACGGTGCGCGTGGTCGGGTCGACGCGGGCGAGCGCAGTGGCGACGGGCCCGCCCGACTGCGACTCCGCCAGCGCGGCGCCGCCGAGGACCCACAGGCCACCGGCTCCCGCGGCGAGGTCGGTCGGCGTCGCGCCGGTGCCGAACGTCGTGACGGCCGACGAGCTGCTCTGCACGCTGGAGATGGTGTGCGCATCGGCGTCCAGAACCCACACGGCGCCCTCGCCAACCGCGACCGCAGCGGGCGTCTTGCCGACGCTCACCTCGCGTGCGACCTCACCGGACCGCGGGTCGATGCGGATCAGCGCGCCGGCCCGCGCGCCCCCGGGCGGCCCGTCGTCGCCGGCGGAGAGGATCGCGAGCAGCGACGCGGCGGCTACGAAGACCGCTGCCCCAAGCGCCAGGGGCCAGCGTGGGCCCCGACTCGGAGGCGCCCGCGGCGGTGTGTCCACGCGTGCGTCCGGGCTCCGGTCGCGACTGGACTCGCCGACCCGCGGCCGGCTGGGCGCGGCGGGCAGATCGAGGCCCGGATCCTGCCTCAGGATCTCGCCCTGCAGCCCGCGCAGCCGCGTGCCCGGCTCGAGGCCCAACTCCTCGCCCAGCAGCCGCCGCCCATCGTCGAACGTCGCCAGCGCGTCCGCTTGGCGGCCGCAGCGATACAGCGCGAGCATCAGCTGGGCGCGCAGGCGCTCGCGCAGCGGGTGGCGTCGCACGAGCGTGGCCAGCTCGGGCGTCAGCTCGGCAGGTCGCCCGAGCGCGAGGTCGGCCTCGATCCGGGTCTCCAGCGCTGCGAGCCATGCCTCGTCGAGCTCGCGGATGGCGGCGGCGGCGAACGGCTCGTTCTCGAGCTCGGCCAGCGGGCGCCCGCGCCAGAGCTCAAGCGCCTCGCGCACGGACGCGGCGGCCTGCACGGGATCGCCCTCGTCGAGGTGGCGCCGGCCGGCGGCGGCGAGCGTCTCGAAGCGGCGCAGGTCGAGCTGGTCGGGGTCGATCGCGAGCACGTAGCCGGGGGGTCGCGTCACCAGCAGCGCCGGCGTCCCGCTGTGCTCGGGCTCGAGCAGCTTGCGCAGGCGCGACACGTGCGCCTGCAACGCGGTCTGCGCGTCGGCCGGCGGCTGTTCGCCCCAGATCTCCTCAATCAGGCGATCGCTCGAGACGACCTCTCCGTGGTGCAGCAGCAGGACAGCGAGGAGCGCCTTCTGCTTGACCCCGCCCAAGCGAAGTTGGCGGTCGCCCGCTCGCACCTCCAGCGGGCCGAGGATCCCAAAATCAAGGCGTGCGCTCAGGACATGCAACGTACATGCTTCGCATGGCGTGCCGAGCAGGGCAGCGCGCTGTCAGCGGGATGTCAGCCGCGCGCAAGCGCCGCTCAGCAGGGTCCGGTGCCATGAGACCGCAGACGTTCTCCCAGGTGCTCCAGGGCACGCTCACCGTCGTCGGGCCCGGACGGCTCGACGTCGCGCTGACCGCGTCCGACGGCAGCTGCGATGCGCTCGTCTCACAGCTGGCGTTCTCCGACCGAGATCGCCTGCGCATCACGTCCACCTTCGTCGTCGATCACAGGGGGGAGGTGAGCGACCGCGAGGTATCGCTCGTCTTCCTCCCCGGAAGGGACCACACATGACCCGCGCACCCGTCGCACTTCTCACGCTGGCCGCCGCGCTCGCCGCCGCGGCCCCCGCATCCGCCACGTTCCCCGGCGCCAACGGCAAGCTCGTCTTCCAGCGACCCGCCGGCAATCAGGTGGACGTGTTCACGATCAGCGCCGACGGCCGCGGCGCCAAGCGCATCCTCGGCGCGCCAGTCATCGAGGAGCAGCCGGTGTGGTCGCCCGACGGCCGGCGTATCGCCTTCGCCCGCAGCGCGCGCGGCGGGCATCCGACCGAGATCTGGACCACCGGGCCAAATGGTGAGGATCTGCAGCAGGTCACGCGCTACAAGGACATCGCCGCGTCGCCCTCGTGGACGCCGGACGGCCGGATCGTGTTCTTCACCACGAAGGACTTCCCCGCACCGTCGTCACCCGACGCCCCGCCGCCGCCGGCCGAGCTGTACTCGATCACCGCCGACGGGAGCGACGCCCGGCGGCTGACGAACGATCGCTCGATCCAGACCGATCCCGACGTCTCACCCACTGACGGAACCATCGCCTTCGCGCAATGGCGCGCCGTGGCCGGGCGGCCGGGCGTCCACGACATCGGCCTCTCGGCCTTCGCGTCCGACGGCAGCGCGCGCCGGACACTCGCGCCGATCTCGGCGTTCCGCGACGCGGTCAACCCGAGCTGGTCGCCCGACGGGCGCCGGATCGCCTTCGAGCTCATCTCCGCCACGCCGCGCGGCAACACCGGAGGCTCGCGGCGCCAGTCGGACATCGCCACGATGAACGCCGACGGCACCGACGTGCGCCGGCTGACGCGCACCCGGGCACTCGAGAGCGCCCCGGTGTGGTCGCCCGACGGGACGCTGATCGCGTTCACGAGCGACCGCCACAAGAAGCGCGGAAAGCGCGAGCGCAACAGCGGCGACTTCGAGCTCTACATCATGCGCGCCGACGGCAGCGCCATCCGCCGGATCACGCGCAACACCGTCGCCGACGTCAACCCGGACTGGCAGGCACTGCCGCAATAGCGACCGCGGGACCGTGCCAAGCACTCGCTCGGACCACCGGACGTCATGCCACCGGAGCGCGACGAGTTCGCCTCGCCGCAAGCCGGTACACGCGGCTACCCGCAGGAGGTCGCCGAGCTGGCGGTCCTCGTCGCGCAGCGCAATCACGC
>DATLNO010000197.1:0-3220 GCA_035536715.1 Solirubrobacteraceae bacterium | reverse complement strand
CCGAAACCCCGGGCGCCGATCACCGCCTGGCGGCGTCCTCGGACACTCGATGTGGCAGAGCCACACCTTCGGTCCTGCGTCCTTGCCAGACGGCGCCGGCATCCCGGGGTTTCGGGCGTCTGTTACGAGACGGACCACTAGTGCCGATCGAGGCAGCCCGCTTCGCCGACCTGCTCACGAGTTACTGCCTGGACGTGCAGGCCGGCCAGGAGGTCGTCGTGCGCTCGACGGCGCTCGCCGCGCCGCTGCTGCTCGAGCTTCAGCGCTCGATCCTCGATCGCGACGCGTGGCCCCTGCTGCGCGTCGAGCTGCCTGGCGCGACGGCGGGCTTCTACCGCCATGCGCAGGACCGTCATCTCGACCTCTTCTCGGAGGTCGCGTTCTCGGAGGCCAAGAAGGCGCACGCGCAGATCGGCATCCAGGCGCCCGAGAACACCCGCGCGCTGACGGGGATCGATCCCGCGAACCTCGCCCGCGCGGCGCGTGCACGCCAGCCGCTGCGCGAGCTGACGATGCGCAAGCGCTGGTGCTCGACGCTGTGGCCGACGCAGGCCAACGCCCAGCAGGCCGGCATGAACCTCACCGACTTCGAGGACTTCGTCGAGCGCGCCCTGTTTCTCGACCAGCCCGACCCGGTGCGGTCGTGGGGCGAGCTGCGCGCCTTCCAGGACGGCCTCATCAAGCGGCTGAAGGCGGTCTCCCAGCTGCGCATCGAGGCGCCGGGCACCGATCTGACGATGAGCGTCAAGGGCCGCACATGGGTGAACTCAGACGGCAAGCGCAACATGCCCAGCGGCGAGGTCTTCACGGGTCCGCATGAGACGAGCGCCGACGGCCGCATCCGCTTCGGCGTGCCGTCTTCGCCGTCGGGTGTCGACGTCGCCGGGGTCGATCTCGAGTTCCGCGACGGTCTCGTCGTGGCAGCCGCAGCCGAACGCGGCGACGACTACCTGCAACGCGCGCTGCAGACCGACGAGGGCGCGCGCAGGCTCGGCGAGTTCGGGATCGGGACGAACTTCGGGATCGACCGCCCGGTCGGCGCGATCCTCTTCGACGAGAAGATCGGCGGCACGGTTCACCTGGCGCTCGGACGCTCCTATCCGGAGACAAAGGGCAAGAACGAGTCGGCCCTGCACTGGGACCTGATCTGCGATCTGCGCACCGCTGGCCGGCTGTCGGCGGACGGTGAGACGGTCATGCAGGACGGTCGTTTCGTACTGTAGAACTCCCTGAGAGAAACCAACCCGCGTGGCTCGCGGGTTCACGCGGGTACAGTGGCCGCGGATGAAGTTCCTTGTGCTCTGTGCCGTCGTGGCGGCCTGGTCCGTCACCGTGGTTTCAGCTGCGCAGGCGTACGAGGAGCGTCCGATGCGCCTGCCCGCGACGGGCACCGGCGCCTCCGCAGCGTCCGCCGAGCCGCCGACCTGGCTGATCGCCGCCGAGCCTCGGACCGCGCAGGTTGACGCGATCGCGCGTCGCTTCGGGGCGACGAAGCTGCGCGTCGGCGACGTCTACAAGGTCGCACGGCCGCGTGCTCGCGCGTTCGCTGCCGCGCTGCGCGCCGCGGGCGGCCTGCGCTATGCCGAGCCCAACGCGCCGCTGCAGCGCTCGAGTGCGCTCGACGCGACCCCGGGCGCCTATTCGCGCGGCTTTGTCGTCGCGCCCGGCCTGGCGCCGCCGGCGCCCGGCGCGGTTGGGATCGCCGTCATCGACGACCTCGTCGACGTGTCGCTCCCCGACCTCGCGACGAACGTGCGCCAGCTCAACCCCGGTCCGGTGCTCGGGCCGCACGGCACGATGGTCGCCTCGGCTGCCGCGGCAGCGTTCAACGGCGCGGGCGTCGTCGGGATCTTCCCCTCCGCTCCAGTGCTGTCGATCGGGCTGCCGCTGCAGATCAACTGCGCCGACGCGGCCAACGGCATCGTCACCGCCGCCCGTGCCGGCGTGAAGATCATCAACCTCAGCTTCGGCTCCAACAGCGACTGTGCGTCGCTCTTCGCCAGCGTCCAGATCGCGTACGCCGCCGGCAGCCTTGTCGTCGCTGCGGCGGGCAACGAGTTCGCCGCCGGCAACCCGGTGATCTACCCGGCGGCCTACCCGCACGTGCTATCGGTCGCTGCGCTTGACCCGAACCTCGCGCCGTCGGGCTTCAGCAGCGAGAACACCGCTGTCGACGTTGCCGCGCCCGGCGTGAGCATCCCGCTCGCGGTCCCGCTCGCGTTCGACGTCCAGGACGGCACCCCTGACGGCGTCACGCTCGCCAACGGCACGAGCTTCGCTGCGCCGATCGTGTCGGGCGCGGCCGCCTGGCTGGCGACCGCCCGGCCTGACCTCAACAACGGCCAGCTCGCCGACGTCCTGCGTCGCTCGGCGCTCGACGTCTCGACTCGCGGCTACGACCCGGGCTCAGGCTTCGGGCTCATCCAGCTGGCCGGCGCGCTCGCGCTGCCGGCGCCCGCTCGCGACGTGCTCGAGCCCAACGACGGCATCTCGTTCATCGACGGCTCGGTATTCGCCAGACCCGATCCCTACATCTGGACCGGCGGTGCCAAGCGCTCCCTCGGTGGCACCGCGGATCGCGTCGAGGATCCGGTCGACGTCTATCGCATTCGCCTGGGCAAGCGGGCGCGGGCGCGCATCCGGCTGCGTGCGCTGTTCGGCAACCCCGACCTCTTCATCTTTCGTTCCAACGCGAAGTCGGTCAGCGAGAACGCGAACATCATCACGCGCTCGCGACGCGGCGCGAAGAAGACCGACAGCGTGACGATCACGAATCGCGGGGGCCGCGCTCGCAGCTTCTACGTGGTGATCCCGGTGGGAACCGACGCGGCGGGGTCGCTGAACGCGTCGTACAACCTGCAGTTGCAGCGCATCAGGTTCCGCCGCTAGTTCGCCTCGCCACCGACCGGCACCCAGGCCGCGCGCATGTCCACGCGCGCGCCGCGAAATGCGACCTCCTCGGCCTCCAGCAGCCGGCGCTGGTGTTCCCCCTTGGCGAGCGACCCGTCGGCGCGGACGACGCGGTGCCACGGCAGCGCCGGATCGTCATTCGCCGAGAGCACGGCGCCCGCGCGACGCGGCGCTCCCGGGCTGAGGTCGCCGTACGTCGTGACGTGTCCGCGTGGGATCGCGCGCACCGCCGCGAGGATGGCGTCGTCGGTCGTCATCGCAGGCCGCGGACGCTAGTGGGCCCACCCGCAAGTTCGACGGGTTGCTTCCC
>DATLNO010000196.1:0-6609 GCA_035536715.1 Solirubrobacteraceae bacterium | reverse complement strand
AAATCCTCCTTGGAGATGTCGCCCGCGTCATACTCGGCATACGCGGCCTGCAACTTCGCCGGCCGCGGCAAAGAACCCACAGGCTCCGTCGGAATACCCGTATCGGTCCGCGGATCATAATCGGTCATACGTATCTCCTCGCTGTTCGTTGCCTCGCCTGGTACCGCCGCAGCCGCTCGTGTCAGACCTCGCGCTCGAGCACCGTGATCACCGCGACCGCGTTGTCGCCCTCGACGAACCCGCCGGCGTTCTGGGCGAGGGCGAGCCGGGGTTCGAGATCGACCTGGCGCTCGCCGGCTCGCCGCCGCAGCTGCGCGACGAGCTCGACGACCTGAAGGACGCCGGTCGCGCCGACGGGATGTCCGCGCGACAGCAGGCCGCCCCCGGTGTTGACCGGGAGGGCGCCGCCGAGCACGGTCTTGCCCTCGGCGATCAGCCGGTTACCCTCCCCCGGCTCGGCCAGCCCGAGATGCTCGTAGGCCTCGAGCTCAGCGGATGCTGTCGCATCGTGCACCTCGATGACGTCGACGTCCTTGGCGCTCAGCCCGCTCTGCTCGCGCGCCGTCGCGCTCGCGCGCTGGACGACCGACCCCGGCGCAGGCCCGCCGGTCGCGCTCATCGCGCACGCGCGCACGCGAATCGGCGCGGCGGCGCCGTTCGGCGATCCCGTCAGGATCAGCGCGCCGGCGCCGTCGCCGATCGGCGAGCACATCGGCAGCGTCAGCGGCTCGGTGATCATCCGGCTGCCGAGCACTTCTTCGACCGTCATCTCCTTGCGAAACTGCGCGCTCGGGTTGTGCACGGCGTGCCGGCGGTTCTTGACGACGACGCGGGCGAAGTCAGCTGGGCTCCAGCCGTAGCGCTCGATCCGCGCGCGCGCCCGCTCGGCGTAGCTGTCCATGAACACGCTGTGGTCCTCGGGCGCGTCGGCGAGCAGGTCCTGGTCCGCCGCCCCGGCGAGCGCCTGGATCGGCCGCCGCTTGTCGGGGTGCGACATCTTCTCCGAGCCGACGACCGCCACGGTCTCGTACGTGCCCGCGCCGATCGCCATGCAGGCGAGGTGAAGCGCGCTCGAGCCGCTCGCACAGGCGTTCTCGACGTTCACCGTCGGGATCCCGCCGTAGCGCGAGTGGCGCAGTGCGATCTGCCCGCGCACGCACTCCTGCCCGGTGATCAGCCCGGACAGCGCGTTCGCGAAGAAGATCGCCTCGATGGGACCGGCCTCAGGCCCGGCGTCGGCGAGCGCGCCGTCCAGCGCCTCGATCGCCATGCTGGCCACCGAGGCGTCCGGAAAGCGACCGCAGCGCGTCGCCGCGGAGCCGATGATGTAGGCAGAAGTCATGCGGCCTCCTTCGTCGTGCCAGCTATCGGCGAGTCTCTATCAGCACGGTTGCCGGAAGGCACGCATGACTGCTCCAAGGAGCAGGGGATACATCCCTTCCGGCGCGTTGTTGCTCCTCGAGGCCGGACGTATCGTCGCCGGGGCACCGGGACCCCGACGTGTGAGGAGCGACGATGACCGAGCAGGCGACGATCGAGCCGGAGGATGCAGCCGACTCGCCGGCGGATCCTGCGCCCGTGGGCGCCCACCTCGTCGGCAGCGTGCCGCTGGGCAGGGTCGAGGAGGTCTTGCGCCGTACGGCCGAGGCGCTCGGCGACCGCCTGCGCCGGCTCCCCGACGGCGAGCCCGGCCCGCGCTCGGACTGGATCCTCTGGCAGTACCCGGTCTTCAGCGCGCTGCCGCAGTTCGAGGTCGGCCCGCCCGGCGACGGAACGTACCGCACGCTGCCCAAGCTGCGGCTGCGGGAGGGCGAGCGCGCCGACGACATCGTGCTCGACAACCTCGGCTTCGCCGACGCGGCAATCTCGTCGTTCGCGATCTTCGCAAAGCTCAAGCGCGACGGCGTGATCCCCGCCCACGTGCGCTTCCAGGTATCGCTGCCGACGCCGCTGGCGCCGGTGAGCGCGTTCATCGACCCCGAGCACCAAGCGCTCGTCGAGCCGGTCTACGAGGCGTGCGTGCTGCGTGAGCTCGACGAGATCTTCGCCGCCGTGCCCCACGAACAGCTCGCGCTTCAATGGGATACGCGCCTCGAATTCGCGATCCTCGAGGGCATCAGCCCCGCGTGGTTCGAGGGCACTCGGTCCGGCGTGCTCGAGCGCCTGCTGCGCGTCAGCCGCGGCGTGCCGGCGGACGTCGAGCTCGGCTACCACCTCTGCTACGGCGATGACTACCACGGCCACTTCACCGTCCCCGACGACACCCGCAAGCTCGTCGAGGTGGCCAACGCGCTCGCGACGGCGCTGTACCGGCCGCTGAACTGGATTCACGTCCCGGTTCCGGCCGGCGCGGGCGACGAGTACTTCGCGCCGCTGCAGGAGCTGCGCCTGGATTCGAGCACGGAGCTCTACCTCGGCGTGCTGCACCTCAAGGACGGCAAGGCCGGCGCGCGCCGGCGGATCGCCTGCGCGACCCGCTACGTGCAGGTCTTCGGCGTCGCCACCGACTGCGGCTGGGGCCGGGGCGGCTCGGCCGCGGTCGACGAGCTGTTCGAGCTGCACCGCTCGACCTGCGAACGCCTCGACGTGCCGCGGCCCAAGACGGCGTTCGCGTGGCCCGAGGGCTTTGACCGCATTCCGGACGAGGACTGGACGCGCGCGCCGATCAGCGAGCAGGGGCTGGCGTACGATCACGTCGACGAGCACGGCTGGTACGACAACCTCAACCCGAGCGTGGCGCAACTCGCGGCGCACCTGCAGGACGGCGACATCCTCGTCGACTACTCCGGCGGCACCGGAATCCTGCTCGACCGCCTGCACCTGCGGATCTTCGATCGCGGCGTCGGCACGCTGGTCGTGGACGCTTCGGCGAAGTTCCTGCGCGTCGCGCACGAGAAGTACAAGGACGACCCGCGCTTCGCCGCACGGCTGCTGCGCTTCATCAAGGAGGAGAAGCGGATGCAGTCGCTCGACGAGGTGCTCGGGCCCGAGCTGCTGGAGCGCGGCGTCGACGCGATCGCCGCCGTCAACGCGATCCACCTGTACCCCGACCTCGACGAGGTGGCATCGGCGTGGGTGCGCGCGCTGAAGCCCGGCGGGAAGGTGTTCATCAACTCCGGCAACCTGCGCAACCCGAGCGCGAAGCCCGGCGAGTGGATCCTCGACGAGACGGTCTGGGTCATCAACGACCTCGCCGAGAGCCTCGTGCGCAGCGACCCTGAGTACGCGCGGTACCGCGACGCGCTCGACGACACGGAGCGGATGAAGGCGCATCACGCTCACCGCGACCGCGTCTTCCTGCAGCCGCGTCCGCTCGAGTACTACACCGGCGCGCTGGAGCGCAACGGGCTGACCGTGGTCGACGTCAGCCAGGCGACGATCGTGGCCAACGTCAGCGAGTGGTTCGAGCTCATGATCGCCTACCACGAGGCCGTGCTCGGCTGGGTCGGCGGGACGAAGCGCATCGAGGGCGAGGAGCCGTCGGAGGAGGCGGTGCGCGACCGGCTGCGCATCATGCGCCATGCGATGGACACGATCTTCGGCACGCGCGACACGTTCAAGGCCTGCTGGACCTACATCACCGCGACGAAGGGCGGCTGAGCACTGCTTGCGCGCCGCGCCTGCTTGACGGGTGCTGCGCTCCGGCGTACGGTCAGGGCAGGGGGAGACCGAGCGGTCTCGTCTGATCACCGTGCCGGCAGTGCAGACCACGCACTCATCGCAATATGGCCGGATCCTCGGCAAGCTTTGCGCGGGCGGATGCGTCGTGCTCGACGGCGCGACCGCGACCGAGCTGCCGCACCTCAGCGACGCCGAGCACGCGGTCGACGAGCGGCTGTGGGGCACGCGCGCGCTCGTCGAGGGAGCGGCCGCGGTGCTCGACGTGCACCGCGGCTATGTCGCGGCCGGCTGCGACGTCATCTCGACGAACACGTGGGGTCTGCCGAGCGCGCTGCTGCACGGCGTGACGCCGATGTGGAACACGACGCAGCCCGTGCACTGGATGGATCTCGCGCGGCGCGGTCTGCGCCTGGCGCGGGAGGCCGTCGCCGACGGCGGGCGTGAGCTGGACTGCGCGGTCGCGTTCTCGATCAACGGCGACGTCGACTCCGACGAGGGCGAGAGCACGATCCGGCTGCTCGCGCGGCTCTTCGCCAACGAGCCCCCCGACCTCATCCTGCTCGAGACGCTCACGGTCGTGCGGGGCTCGCTGTTCGCGACGGTCCAGTCGCTGCTCGACACGGGGATCCCGCTCTGGCTGTCGTTCCGGCGCTGCCGGCATGGCCTCTGTAGCGTCTACGGCCAGCACTGGGGCGGCCCCGAAGGAGACGCCTTCGGCCGCGCGGCGGCGCGCTTCGAGCAGCTGGGCGTCGGCGCGCTCATGGTCAACTGCATCCCGCCCGACCACGTCGACGGGATGGTCTCCTACCTGCGCGACTTCACCGACATGCCACTCGGCGTATATCCCAACCTCGGCTACTACACCGACGAGGGCTGGCGCTTCGAGCCGGGCGTCGGCAGCGACGAGTACGCGGCGATGGCCCTGCGCTGGCGCGCCGAGGGGGCGCAGATCATCGGCGGCTGCTGTGGGGTCGGCCCGGCGCACGTCGGGGCGGCGCGCAAGCTGCTCGAGCAGACGGTCCCCGGCGAGCGGAGCCCGGCCGCGACGTCGCAGCACCTGCCCGTGCAGTTCCTCGATCCCGCGCCCGACCCCGGGCCGGCGTGGACCGACCGACGCGGGCGCGCGCTGCATCCGCTGGCGTTCCCCGACCTCGTCGTCGACCCCGGCGTCGCGGCCCCCTCGAGCGCGAGCCTGATGGCGTGGCGCTACCTCTACGACCAGGCGATCGGCGCGCACCAGCGCTGCCTCGACGTCGGCTGCGGCACGGGCATCCTCGGCTTGCAGCTCGCGCTCAACGGCGCGTCACACGTGCGCGCGATCGACATCGACGAGCGCGCCGTGCGCAACACCGAGACGAACGCGCATCGCAACGATGTCGGCGAGCGGATGACCGCCGCGCGCATCGACATCTTCCCGTGGGTGCCGGAGGAGCGCTACGAGGTCATCGTCGCGTGCGTCGACCAGACCCCCGTCGACCCCGAGCAGCAGGTCACAGGCCACAGACCGATCGACTACTGGGGCCGGACGCCACTCGACCCGGTGCTCACGAAGCTCGCCGACGCGCTCGCGCCCGAGGGCGTCGCCTACGTCGTGCAGCTGTCTATCCTGTCGCAGCGCCGCACGTCCGAGCTGCTCGCCGCAGCCGGCCTCGAGGTGCGCGTCGTCGAGTACGGGATCTTCCCGTTCCCGCCCGAGCTCGAGGACCACCGGGCGCAGATCGGCCGGGTCGAGCGCCTCAGCGACGCCGACCACCCGCGCGCCGGTGACCGCGACCTGCTCGTGGCGTATCTGCTGGAGATCCGGCGGCGCCCGTGATGCCAGGCGACGACGCCCTGCGGCTGGCAGCGTACGAACGCGTCCGCAAGGCGGTCGACTCCCTCGCCCACCTCGGGCCGGCGAGCGAGATCATCGACCGCTGCGCCGAGGCGGCCGCCGCCGCGGCCGACCTCGACCGCGTCGTGCTCAGCAAGATCGACAACGGCACGCTTGTCGTAGAACACGTGCACACGGCCGGCGGCGACAGCGACGGCACCGGTGAGCGGCTGCGCCACGCGCAGCTGCGCCTGACGTATCCGCTGCTCGAATGCGAGTTGCTGCGCCGCCGCCAGGCCCGGCTCGTGGCCGACATCGACCGTTCGCAGCCGGCGCGCTACGCGTTCCTCGACGCGCTCGGCTGGCGCGAGTACGTCGCCGTGCCGATCCTCGTCGACGGCGTGGCCGTCGGCTTCCTGCACGGTGGCCGCGCACCGAGCCGGCGTCCGCTTGCGCAGTTCGACGCCGACGCGCTCGAGCACTTCGCCGCCGGCTTCGCGCTCGTGTTCGAACGCGCCGTGCTGCGCCGGCGCCTGCGCGACCAGCGCCGCGAGATCCGTCGCATCTCCTCGTGGGCCGAGGCCCAGTCCGATGAACTGAGCGACGGGGCGATCGAGCTGTCGGGCAGCCGCCCCGAGCCGCAGGACCGCCGCGCCGGAGCACCTGAGCTCTTCACCGAGGACGGCCTGGCGACGCACCTCACCACGCGAGAGATCGACGTCTTGCGGCTCATGGCCAAGGGCAAGACGAACGGCGACATCTCGCGCGCGCTGTTCGTCTCCGAGGGGACCGTCAAGTTCCACGTCAAGAACATCCTGCGCAAGATGCACGCCTCCAATCGCGCGGATGCCAGCGCGCGCTACCTGCGCCTGACCCTCAACGACGGGGTGCCGGTCCAGACTCCCTCCCTTCGGTAGGGCAAGACCACCCCCACGGGAGGTGTGCGGCCCAGCGCATCTCAC
This sequence comes from Solirubrobacteraceae bacterium, assembly GCA_035536715.1. Taxonomy (GTDB): domain Bacteria; phylum Actinomycetota; class Thermoleophilia; order Solirubrobacterales; family Solirubrobacteraceae; genus CADCVQ01. The sequence goes on along the minus strand of DATLNO010000196.1, from coordinate 213 downwards.
GATGCTGCCGCAATGCCCTCACGGTGGTCCCGACGGGAACCCACCAGCGAACAGGAGTCCAGCCATGACGAGCTTCGCCCAGCACGAGTATCTGTTCACGTCCGAATCGGTGACCGAGGGGCATCCTGACAAGGTCGCCGATCAGATCTCCGATGGTGTGCTGGATGCGTGTCTGGCCGACGATCCGCTGTCGCGCGTCGCGTGCGAGACGCT
>DATLNO010000195.1:0-2001 GCA_035536715.1 Solirubrobacteraceae bacterium | reverse complement strand
CGCTCGGCGATGTAGTCGCTGAGCATCGGCAGCGCAGTGAGGTGGTCGAGCGGGTCGTTGAGAAAGCCCTGGATCTGCGCGGTGTGCAGGTCGATCGAGATGATCCGGTCGGCACCCGCGGCGGTGAACAGGTCGGCGATCAGCCGGGCCGATATCGGCTCGCGAGCGAGCGTCTTCTTGTCCTGCCGGGCGTAGGGGTAGAACGGCGCGACGACGCTGATCCGCTTGGCCGAGGCGCGCTTGAGCGCGTCGACCATGATCAGCTGCTCCATCAGCCATTTGTTGATCGGCTCGGTGTGGCTCTGGATCACGAACGCGTCGCACCCGCGCACCGACTCCTCGAAGCGGCAGTACATCTCGCCGTTCGGAAAGTCGCCGAGCGTGACGTTGCCGAGCGGCGTGTCGAGCTCGGCGCCGATCTCACTGGCGAGCTCGGGGAACGCCCGCCCGGAGAAGAGCATCAGCGTCTTGGAGCTGGAGACCACGAGCCCGCTCACTTCGTGTCACCTCGCATCATGTCCGGCGCCTCCCCGGCTGGCTTCTCCGAGGCGCCGTCCGATTCTTTCGCACGCCGGCTGCCGAAGCGCCGCCCGCCGCGCGGCGGCTTGTTCACCTGGCGCGCCCGGCCGATCGCCAGGGCGCCGGGCGGGACGTCCTCGGTGATCACCGACCCGGCCGCGGTGTAGGCGCCGTCGCCGATCTCGACCGGCGCCACGAGCATCGTGTCGCTGCCGATGAACACGTCATCGCCAATGGTCGTGTGGTGCTTCGCGGTCCCGTCGTAGTTCACGGTCACTGTGGCGGCACCGATGTTGGACCGCTCGCCGATCGTCGTGTCGCCGATGTAGGACAGGTGCGGGACCTTCGAGCCGGCGCCGATCTCGGCGTTCTTGACCTCGACGAAGCCGCCGACCCTGGCTCCGGCGGCGAGCCGCGTGCCCGGCCGCAGGTGGCTGTAGGGCCCTACTAACGCCTGCGCGCCGATCTCGGCCCCGACACAGGTGGAGGAGACGACACGCGCTCCGCGACCGACCGCCGTATCGACGAGGCGTGAGTAAGGCCCGACGACCGCGCCGGCCGCCACGGTGGTCCGGCCGTGCAACATCGTGAACGGCTCGATCGTGCAGTCGGGCTCCAGGACGACGTCGACATCGACCCAGGTCGTCGCCGGATCCGTGACCATCGCGCCGGCGAGCTGAGCCGCGCGCACGACCCGGTCGCGCAGCGCCGCCCCCGCGACGGCGAGCTGGGCGCGGTCGTTGACGCCGGCAACCTCGCTCCACTCTGGTGCGCGCAGGGCCGCCACGGTCGCGCCGTCCGCGACGAGGAGGCCGATGACATCGGTGAGGTACTCCTCGCCTTGCGCGTTGTCCGTCTTCAGCTGCGAGAGCTTGGCGCGCAGCGCGTCGGCGTCGAACACGTAGATCGACGTCCCCACCTCGTCAATCTGCCGCTGCGCGTCGCTCGCGTCCTTCTCCTCCACGATGCCCACGGGCGCACCGGCGGAGTCACGGACCACGCGGCCGTACCCCGTCGGGTCTGGCGCCGTGGCCGTCAGCATCGTCGCCGCGGCGCGGGCCCGCCCGTGCTCGGCTAGCAGCGCCTGCATCGTCTGCGGCGTCAGCAGCGGCGTGTCGCCCGGCGCGACGAGCACCGCGCCGACCAAGTCGCTCAACGACTCGAGCGCGAGCCGGGTCGCATGACCCGTGCCGCGCTGCTCTTCTTGGACGACGACAGTGGCGTCGGGCGCAATCCCCGCGAGCGCAGCCGACACCTCGTCGCGACCGTGGCCGACGACGACGCCCACTCGCCCGGGTTCTACTGCGGTCACCGCGCGGAGGACGTGCGCAAGCAGCGGGTGCCCGCCGATCTCGTGCAGGACTTTCGGCGTCGCGGAGTGCATGCGCCGGCCCTCGCCCGCGGCGAGCACGATGACGGCGTCAACTCTCGCTGGGCCTGCGGTCATGTCGGCCCCGTCCCGGTTCGGGTCAGCTGGGGAGC
>DATLNO010000194.1:0-2200 GCA_035536715.1 Solirubrobacteraceae bacterium | reverse complement strand
GAAAGACGCGTTCAACGACGACCACATCGCCGCGCTGCAGCCGATCGCCGAGATTTTCGCGGTGGCCTACGTGGCGCAGCAGCTGCAGGCGCAAAGCGCGCGGCACCGCACGATCGAGGCGATGTCCGATCACACACTTGCGGTGGCATCGGAGATCAACGGCTCGCTGCAGACGATCATCGGGCACTGCGATCTGCTGGAGCGCGAGTACCCGGATCCGGCGCTGCAGCGGGACCTGGCGACGCTCGTGCGGCAGGCACAGCGCATTGCGCTACTCCTCGAGAAGATGCGCACGACGGCCGAGGAGCGCCTGCGTCAGGCCGCCGCCGGGATGGGCGCTGATGGCAAGCCTGCGAGCCCGGAGGAGTATAGCGAGGGGGTGTAGGGAGACCTACCGGGCGGCGCGGAACGAGTATGCGACGGTGGCCGAGAGCACCACGGCCACCGCGAGGGTGGTCCACAGCCAGAACCAGTCGCGCTGGCGGATGGCTTCAGCCACCGAGAGCACGACCCGCAGCACAGGCGTTCCCATCAGCACCATGAGCCCGGCGCTCAGCAGGAGACGGCCGGTTCCTGCCTGCGGCCGCGCCAGGGCGAGCGACAGGCCCGCCGCGAGGGCTGCGGCGCTCAGCCAGACGCCGGCGAGCATCGCGCGCGCCAGCGCGCGCTCGAACGAGGACACGGCAGGCGAGCCGGTCACAACGATTTCCCCACGTAGATCGACGAGACGCTCAGCAGCACGCCGGCGAGCAGGACCTTCAGCCACTTCGACCGCGCGCGATCGCCGAACCAGAACCCGAATCGCGATCCCCCCAGCACGCCGATGACGGCGGCGGCGGCGAGCGGCGGAACCACGTCTCCGCGCGAGTAGTAGATCGGCGCCGAGGCCACCGCGGTCACGCCGATCATGACGGCGCTCGTCGCCGCAGCCGCGCGCAACGGCACGCCGCACCACGCGTTCAGCGCCGGCACCTGCAGGATGCCGCCGCCGATGCCGAGCAGCCCGGAGACGCTGCCGCCGGCGAGCGACACGGCGAACGCGACGGGCAGGTTGCGCGTCCGGTAGACGACCTCCTGCCGGCTCTCCTCTTCGAAGTATCGGCCGCCGAATTGCCCCGGATCCGTCGCGCCATCCAGGATGACGTTCCGGCGATCGAGGCGGCTCAGCGTGATGGCCGCGATCGCGCCGGTCACCAGGGCGAACAGGATATAGAGCGCACGCGGCGGCATCCGCGCCACGTAGACGCCGCCCACCAGCCCGCCGGCGCTCGAGGCAATCTGCAGCAGCATCCCGAGCCGCAGGTTGACCGGCCGTCGTCCGCTCGCCGCGGACACCACGCTGGACGTCGCGATCACCGTCATCAGACCGACGCCGGACGCCACGTTGAACGGCAGGCCGAGGACGGCGTTGAGGAAGGGCACCAGGAACACCCCGCCACCGACGCCGAGCAGCGCGCCGAGCGCGCCGGCCACGGCGCCGACGCCGATGACGACGATCGCGACGAAGGGCGTGAGGTCGAAGGCGGCCACGATGACGAGTGTTAGAATGGCGGGACGCGCGATCTTATCGCATGTTCCACCGCATCTTCGATGAAGGGCTGGCGCACAGCTCGTACGTCGTGGCCTGCGACCGCACCCGTCAGGCTGCGATCGTGGACCCCCGGCGCGACGTCGACGTCTACGTCGAGCTCGCCGCGCAGCGCGGCCTGACCATCACCCACGCGGTCGACACGCACATCCACGCCGACTTCGTGTCCGGCGCGCGCGAGCTCGGCGCGGCCGGTGCGCGCGTGATCGCTGGACCGGGCGCGGACCTCGCGTTTGCGAGCGAAGAAGTTCACGACGGAGACGTGCTCGCCATCGGCGACGTCCCTCTGCGCATCCTGCACACGCCGGGGCACACCCCCGAGCACATCTCGCTGCTCTTTCGCGAGGGGGAGACGGATCACGTGCTCACGGGAGACACGCTGTTCGTCGGCGCCGTCGGCAGGCCCGATCTGCTCGGCGAGGAGCGCAGCCGCGAGCTGGCGCGGCAGCTGCACGCGTCGCTGATGGACACGCTGCTGGCGCTGCCTGACGCCGTGCAGGTTCACCCCGCACATGGCGCCGGCTCGCTGTGTGGGACGGCGATCGGCAGCGAGCCGCACTCGACCATCGGTCAGGAGCGCCGGAACAACCCGATGCTGCAGCACCGCTCGCG
>DATLNO010000193.1:0-3403 GCA_035536715.1 Solirubrobacteraceae bacterium | reverse complement strand
TCGTCACCCACCGCCCACGTCGAGCAGCAAACCGATCGGCACCGGGCAGGCGGGAGCGAGCGCCGCTCGCGAGCACGAGCGACAAAGGCAGGACCGCGAGGACCGAGTGCGGGCGAAGCATCCGCGGACCGCCGCCTTGGGGCTCGCGCTCGGCAGCGCCCCGCAGCACGACGATCGCGTTCGCGATCACCGTCACGGTTCAGGGAGCAGCCACCCCGGCGCAGCTCGAGGTTCTGCAACAGCGCATTGCGGCGATCGACGGCATCGCCGCCGGGATCCCCTTCCAGCGCGTGTCACCACGCGCCGCGTTCGCGAACTTCACGCCCGCCGGGCCCGCCCTGGACACGCGAAGCCAGGACGCGGTGCACGCGGTGCGGGCGACCGACGTGCCAGGGCCGGCCTCGGTACTCGTATCGGGCAACACCGCGCGCTTCATCGACGAGAAGGAACATCTGCCGGCCGTGGTTGTTCTCTGCGGGACGACGCTGCTGCTGCTCTTCATGCTCACCGGCTCGATCATCCTGCCGATCAAGACGCTCATCATGAACACCCTCACGCTGGGCGCATCGTCGGGGTGGTCGTGCTCGCCTTCCAGGAAGGCCTGCTCAGCGGCCTGTTCTCCTATACCGGCCCGGCGGCGATCGAGGTCACGAGCCTCGCGTTCCTGTTCGCCGTGACGTTCGCGCTCGCCACGGATTACGCGGTGCTCGTGATGGCGCGCGTCAAGGAGCAGCACGACCGCGGCGCGAGCAACGAGGAGGCGGTGGCGGTCGGCATCAGCCGGACCGGCCGCGTGATCGCCGAGGCGGCGGCGGTGATCGTCGACACGACGATCGTGCGGGCGCTGCTCGCGCCCGCGCTGATGGGCCTGTTCGGCGAGTGGAACTGGTGGGCGCCCGGGCCCCTGCGCCGCCTGCAGGCGCGCTTCAGGTTCGCCGCTGACCCGCGCGACTACGGGGTCGCGCGGGTGGGCAGGTAGGGCTCCTCGCTCGCCGGATGGCCCTTCGCGATGTTGCGCCCGCGGGCGCGCTCCGCGTTGAACTCGGCCCCGAGCAGGATCGCCAGGTTCGTCAGCCACAACCAGACGAGGAATACGATCACGCCGCCGAGCGTGCCGTACGTCTTGTCGTAGGAGCCGAAGCTCGCGACGTAGAGGGCGAACAGCGCCGACACGACGATCCACAGCGCGACGGCGAGGACGCCGCCGGGCAGGACGGACTTGATCCCCGGCTGCTTGACGTTCGGCGTCGTGTAATAGAGCACGGCGAACATGAAGGAGACGATCAGGACGAGGGCCGGCCACTTGGCGATGTCCCAGGCCGCGACGGCGCTGTCGCCGACGCCGACGAGGCTGCCGGCCTCCTCGGCGATCGGACCCGTCAGCACGACGGCGAGGGCGCCGGCGGCGAGCAGGACCATCATCAGCACGGTCACGCCGATGCGCACCGGCAGCTTCTTCCAGATCGAGCGGCCCTCTTCGACGTCGTAGATCGCATTCGACGCGTCCATGAACGCGCTGATGTAGCCCGACGCCGCCCAGATCGCGCCGGCCAGGGAGATGATGAACAGCAGCGGAGCACCGCCACCGCTCTGCAGGCCCTCGATGGCGCCGGTCAGGATCTCCTTTGCCGGGCCGGGAGCGACCGTGGTGAGATTCTCGAGCAGCGGCTGGGTCGCGGAGTTCCCGATGAGGCCGAGGATCGAGACCATCGCAAGCAGCGCGGGGAAGATCGACAGGACGCCGTAGTACGTCAACGCGGCCGCCCAGTGCGTGAGGTTGTCGTCGGAAAACTCCTTCACGGTGCGCTTGAGCGAGGCGCCGAGGGAGGCGGCGTGCGGGTCGCCCGCGCCCGGCGAGCGCTTCGCGTTCGTGTGCCTCGCGGGCTGCTCGTGGCTACGCTCGACCGTCTGGGAGCCGTTGGCGCTGTGCGGCTCGCGCGATGTGCTGTCCTCGGCGATGCCGTAGTGGCGGTAGATGGCGGCCACGAGCTCATCGGACGGCTCAGCATCGGCATCGACCACAGGGGCGCCGGCCACCTCGGACTTCCTGTAGCCGGCGCGGACGCCGTCCGCCGTCGGCTGCGCGTTGCTGATCGGAACCAGCGTCGAGCGACCCCGGATCGATCCCATCTTGACGAGCGCCCACTCCGGCCGGCCCGTCTCCTCGACGAGGTAGATCTCCTCGATCGTGCCGATCTTCTCGCCGTCGCGGTCGAGCATCGTCTGCCCTTCCCAGTCGGCCGTGTGAGCTGTGGTCGTCATGGTGGGCGGTCAATACCCGCCGGTCTTGCGCCCGCAAACGCCGGGCCTCACCGCTCTCGTTGACCAGGACGAGCGCCGTCGTGCCCGGTTGCTTGGGGCGAGCGACGTCATACGGCACGCCGGGCAGGCGCTCGATTCAGCGCCGCGACCGACGCCGCCTGTCGGACTGCGGATCCTCGACGCGTTCTACCTGCGCGAGTTGCCCCACGCGGCGAGGTCCGCGCAGACCGCGAGGATGACGAACACGGCCTCGCCGCCGCGGACGCCGTCCGTGGCGTTGTGCCATGCCAGGGTGTAGACGAGCGTCGTCCACGGCAGCAGGAAGAACCCGATCACGGCCCACCCGTCGTTGTCGAATGCCCGCTGTAGGAGGGTGCTCCCGAGCCAGATGGCGACGATCGCCAGCCGCGGCGAGATCAGGGCAAGGAGAAGTACCAGGCAGCCCACGTACGGCGAAACCTAGGCCAGATCGCGGCGGCGCTTCTCTGCGAGCGTCTTGAGGTCCTTCTTCTCGCGCAGCTTCTTGGCTTCCTTGTGCGCCTGCTCGTTGCGCGCGGCGACCTGCTTCGTGACTTCGTCGAACGCGGCCTTGGAGGTCGATCTACCCGGACCCGGTTGCTGAACTTTGTCGTTCTTGGGGGTCATGACCAACCCTTTCCGTTGAAACCCGAGCACCCCAGGTTAGGCGGCGCGCTCCTCGAAGGCCTCGCTCATGCCCTCCGCGAGCGAACCGAGCTCGTCGCGCAGCGCCCGGACATCCCCCGCGAGCCGCTGCTGGTTGGCGACATCGGTCGACGCCGACACGCTCAACAGCGAGCCGCGGATGGTGTCGAGCTCGACGACGACGCGCTCCATCTGGTCGTAGAAGGAGTCGAGCTGCGCCTCCATCTTGCGTTGCACGGACAGCTGATGTTCGAGCGCGGCGATCAGCTCCGTCTTACCCGACCCCTCGAGCTCGCGCAGCCGCCCCTCCACCCGCGACGGCGGCGACTCGTCGAGCGCCTCGTAGAGCAGCTGCGCGCGCGAGGCCGACAGCTCCATCAGCGTGACGAGCTCGTCGACGGCGCTCGAGACCTCCTCGTAGGGCAGCTGCGCGCGCTCGATCGCATCACGGATGCGGCCCTCGATCGCCCGCGCGGCG
>DATLNO010000192.1:0-23790 GCA_035536715.1 Solirubrobacteraceae bacterium | reverse complement strand
AACATCGCGGGGGGGACCTCCGGCGCGCTGCAGACGGAGTTCCCGGTCTCGGTGGCGAACGTCTTCACGAGCTCGCCCAAGGCGGCGATGGTCATCGAGGGCGACTTCGTTCCCGGCGTCGTCGCCGACAAGACCAAGCTCAAGCCGAAGACCGGCTACGACGTGTTCCCGTTCCCGAGCATCGGCAGCGGCGAGAACGCGATCGTCGGTGGCGGAGACTCCCTGGTGATGTTCAAGGACACGCCTGCGGCGCGAGCACTGTTCGAGTACCTCGTCAGCAAGGAGGCGCACGAGATCTGGGCGAGGCGCGGCGGCTTCTCGTCGCCCAACAAGAACGTCGACGAGACGGTGTACCCCGACGACATCACGCGGACGACGGCGGGCGCCATCGCAAAAGCGCAGACGTTCCGCTTTGACATGTCGGATCTGGCGCCGGCCGCGTTCGGCGGCACGCCGGGACAGGGCGAGTGGAAGATCCTGCAGGACTTCCTCCAGAAGCCGACCGACATCGACGGCACCGCGCGGAAGCTCGAGGCGGCGGCGGCGAAGTCGTTCAAGTAGCCGTTCGTGAGCACCGCCAGCGCAGCCCCGGCGGGGGCCACCGTCCCGGACCCGCAAGGGTCCGGGACCGGGCGCTGGCGGCAGCACGCCGTCACCGCGTTGTTCCTCGGCCCGGCGCTGGTTTTCCTCTGCGTCTGGCTCGTCTATCCGACGATCCGGACGGTCATCCGCAGCTTCTTCGACCGGGCGGGCAGCGAGTTCGTCTTCGTCGACAACTATCGCGAGATCTTCACCAACGAGACGCTGCTGACAGCGATCAAGAACAACGCGATCTGGGTCGGCGTCGTGCCCGCGCTGGTGACGGCGATCGGGCTCATCTTCGCCGTGCTGACCGAGCGCGTGAGCTGGTCCGTCGCGTTCAAGACCGTGGTCTTCATGCCGATGGCGATCTCGCTGTTCGCGGCGGGCGTCATCTGGCACATCATGTACGAGAAGGCGCCGGACAAGGGCGCGCTGAATGCGTCGATCGAGGTCGTGCGAGACGCCTTCACGGACGCCGGCGTCCTGCAGGCGGCCAACCCGTCGACCCCCGCGCTGCGAGGTAGCGCCGCGAACGGGTTCGTCCTGACGACGCCCGTGCAGCCCGGTGCCAGCGCGTTGCTCGGGCTGACGGCGATCCCGCCGAAGGAGCTCCCGGGCAGCGCGCGGCAGGCCGCCACGCCAGCCGCCGCTCCGGATGCGATCAGCGGAACGCTGTGGCGCGATTTCAAGCCGGGCGGCGGGCGACCCGGTCAAGTCGAGGCGGGCGAGCTCGGCATCCCCGGCGCGACCGTCGAGCTACGCGACAGCGCCGGCAAGACGCTGGCGGCGCGGACGACCGCTGCCGACGGCGGCTTCGTCTTCGAGTCGGTCGATGCGGGCAGCTACCGCGTCGCGCTCGCCGCCAAGACCTTCGCCGCGCCATACGAGGGGACGTCGTGGCTCGGCCCGAAGCTGATCACGCCGGCGGTGATGATCGCCTACATCTGGGTGTGGGCGGGCTTTGCCATGGTCGTGATCGCGGCCGGCCTGGCGGCGATCTCACGCGAGGTGCTGGAGGCGGCGCGCACCGACGGCGCCACCGAATCGCAGGTCTTTCGGCGCGTGACCGTGCCGATGCTCGCACCCGTCCTGTCGGTCGTCTTCATCACGATGCTCATCAACGTCCTGAAGGTGTTCGACATCGTGCTGTCGGTCGCACCCGGCTCGTCGCAGGACGACGCCAACGTCATCGCCCTCGCGATGTGGCGGACGTCGTTCGGGGGCGTGAACGACTTCGGCCTGGGGTCGGCGATCGCCGTCTTCCTGTTCTTGCTCGTGATCCCGGCTCTGGCGCTGAACGTGCGCCGCTTCCGAAGGGAGGTATGACCGATGGCCGCTCGCATCGCGAACGCCAGTCGTAAGCTGCCCCTGCACCTCGTGCTGATCTTCATCGCGGTCCTGTGGATGGTTCCCACGCTCGGCCTGCTGCTGACGTCGTTGCTGCCGGTCGACATCATCGGCAGCGAGGGCTGGTGGAACCTCGTCAGCGAGCCGAGCAAGGCGACCTTCGAGAACTACGACAAGATCTTCGACAACAACGAGCTCACGACGGCGCTGTGGGTGACCGTGCAGGTGGCGGTCGGAAACACCGTCATCCTCGTCATCGTCTCGGCGCTGGCGGGCTACGCGTTCGCGTGGCTCGAGTTCCCGGGCCGCGACATCCTGTTTGTCGTCGTGATCGCGCTGCTGGTCGTGCCGCTGCAGGTCGCGCTCATCCCGATCTTCTCGCTGTACAACAACACCGGCCTCTTCGACACAGTCCTCGGGCTGATGCTGTTTCACGTCGCGTTCGGCATGCCGTTCGCGATCTTCCTGCTGCGCAACTTCTTCATCGGGATCCCGAAGGACATCCTGGAGTCGGCGCGCATCGACGGCGCCTCTGAGATGCGCATCTTCTTCAAGCTCGTGCTGCCGCTCGGCCTGCCGGCGATCGCCTCCCTGGCCATCTTCCAGTTCCTCTGGACCTGGAACGACCTCATCGTCGCGCTCACGTTCGGCCGCGACACCCAACCGATCACGGTGGCGATCTTCTCCCAGCTGCGGCAGTTCGGCACGAACATCGAGCTGATCGCGCCCGCATCGTTCGTGTCGCTCGCGATCCCGCTGCTCGTCTTTCTGGCGTTCCAGCGCTACTTCGTGCAGGGCCTGCTCGCCGGCTCGGTCAAGTGATGATGCTGGCGTCAGGCTGACGAGTTCACATAACACGCACCGTCAGCTACACCCGGAGCGCTTCGCCCGGACCGGGAGCTGCTGACGGCATGGATGCTGTTGTTTGGCGCATGGCAGCGGCGATGGCTACGGCGAGCACGGCGCGGTCGAGCTCGGCACTGTTCTCCTGAACCGCGGCCATCGGGATCGAGGCCGGCATCTTCACGGGTCGCCGGCGCCGACGCGCTGCTGGCCGCCCCATGGGCGTGCTCGATTCACCGCTTGCGCGTCGAAACGATCGTTGAGCACGATGACGCAGCGGCGGTCGATCTGGCGCGGGCGATCGATGCGCGCGTCGCGGTCCTCGGACGGCCTCGGCTATGGCACGGTGAGGGCAGCGCGACCTGGGCGGTAGTTGATACCGGACTGGCCGCGGGACACGATGCCAGCGTCCGCCTCGAGGACTCTCTAATCGGTCGCGACGGCGGGCTGGCACCCGCCAACGCCGACCAGGTGGCGGAGCGGTCTCGGACGGCATGACACGGCACTAGGCCGTGTGTCTGCACGATGGCAGCTCACGGGATCCATATTCGGAGTCGTGCTAAGGCACTTCAGACGGCCCTGAAACTCTTGGGCCTGCTGACCTTGGATCCTCTCCCGGTCGGCACCAGCTGTCGGGAGGTCATGGAGTCAGTTCAGCCTGGGTGCTGGTCACGCCTGGGCGGGCTCGTCCTCGTCGATCAGGCCGCGCGAGGCTGCCCACCGGCTCACTTCGTGGCGTGAGCTGAGCTGCAGCTTGCGCAGCACTGCGCCGACATGCGACTCGACTGTGCGGGCGCTGATGTCCAGCCGCGCGGCGATCTTCTTGTAGGGGTAGCCACGCGCGAGGTGGTGCAGGACCTCGCGTTCGCGTGGTGTCAGCGTCAGCAGGGCCTCGTCGCCGGGATCGCGTGGCGGCGCGGTTGCGGGCGTGCTGAAGGCCTGCAGGACGAAGGCCGCCAGGCGCGGGCTGAAGTACGCGTCACCTGCCGCGACACGCTCGATCGCGGCGACGAGCTCGGCCGTGCCGATCGTCTTTGTGACGTAGCCCAGGGCGCCCGCGCGGATCATCGGCACGACGTCCTCGGCGGCGTCGGAGACCGACAGCGCGAGCACCGCGGGCGCGGGCTCCGCACCGGCGGCGGCGCCGCTGGCCAGCTCGCGCAGGACCGCGAGGCCGCCGCCGTCGGGCAGGTGGACGTCGAGCAGCACCACGTCCGGGGACGTGGCGGCGATGACGGTGATCGCCTGGGCCGGCACCGCGGCCTCGCCGACGATGTCGCAGTGGGCGAGCAGCTCGGCGCGCACGCCTGCCCGGAACAGGTGGTGGTCGTCGACGACGACGACCCGGACCCGCCGCGCTGGCCCTTGATCGGGGTCGGTCATCGCGATGTGCCCGGGGCCACGGCCGGCCCAAGTCGCAGCGCGACCTCTGTGCCTTCGCCGGGCGCCGACTCGACGGTCGCGCTGCCGCCCGCCGCGGCCATCCGCCCGATGATCGCGTCGCGGATCCCGCGCCGACCCGCGGGCACGCTCTCGGGATCGAAGCCCGCGCCGTCGTCGCGCACGAACACCTCCACACCGGCCGCAGTGAGCTCGGCGAACACGACCACGGGCGCGCTGCCGGCGTGCCGTGCGGCGTTGCGCAGCGCCTCGCGCGCCGCGGCGACGAGCGCCTCGCCGGCGAGATCGATCGGGCGGTCGCCGATCGCCGTCAGCTCGACGGTGATCGCCTCCTCGTCCTCGACCTCGGCGACGGCGTCGCGCAGCGCCGCGACGAGCGTGTCGCTCACCAGCTCAGACTCGCCCGCCATCCACGCCCGCAGCGCATGCTCCTGGCGGCGCGCGAGGCGTGCAACCGCCGTCGGGTCGTGGGCTTGGCGTTGGACGAGCGCGAGCGTCTGCAGGACCGAGTCGTGCAGGTGCGCAGCGAAGCGCTGGCGCACCTCCTCGTGCGCGTCCTGGGTCTGCTCGCGGTCGACGCGCGTAAGTGAGGCGATCAGCAGCGGCGTGCCGATCACGACCGCCGCAGCACCCGCGACGAGCACGAGCAGCAGCAGCTGCGCCAGCGCGCTGCTGCCCGCGTACGGACCGGCCAGGCCGATCGCCAGCACCGCCGACCAGCCAACCAGCAGGACGCCGGCGACCGCGCGCCACGGAACCAGCGGGCCAGACGAGCCCGTGGCGGTCATCTGCTGCCACGGCGCGCTGCGCCGGCGCGCGAGGCCGAGGCGCACGCGCAGCGCGTCGGCGATCAGCACGACCCCGCCGACCGCCGCGAGCGACATGAGCACCAGCGACAGCCCTCCGGTGCGCGCCAAGCTCCACAGCACGTGCATGCCGGGAAGCGCCGAGACATGGTCGATGCCCAAGCCCATCAGGCCGACCACCACCCACAGCACGCAGAACAGCACAGCCGCGGCGACGAGCAGCAGCGCCGGGTGGCGGTGCACCGCGGCGGCGGCCTGCGGCGCGAGCACGAACGCCGCGATGACGACGCCTGCGACCGCGACGGAGACCGCGAGGACCGCGTGCGAGCTGCCGCTGAGCGCGATCGCCAGCCCCGCGAGCTGCGCCGTGCCCGCGACGGCGGTCGCCTTCCATAGCGGATCGGCGTACCTCGGACCGCGGTCAACGGCGACGGGGGACGTGCTCATCGGCGTGTCTTTGCCTTGCGGGCGCACGGTCCGGGGCGCAGCGCGTCGATCCGGCGCTTCGACCGCACCTGCTCGCGGTGGCGCGCACGCCAGTTGGCGATCAGTTGCCGGGCGGCGGCCTTCGGTGTGCCCGTGACGTCGGGGCGCGGCTCGGGACTGACCGGATAGCCGGGCCAATCGGGCTCAACCCCGGGATTGATGCCGTCGGGATAGTCACGCACGTAGAGGCTTCCTCCTGCCGACTCGAAACGGATCTTTAACGTCGGCCCGTCGCGGCGGTGGGTGTCGTTGCGGGCCATGCCAGAACGCGCGAAGTGCTGGTCGCCGAACACGGCGACCTGCGAGAACGGGCTGTCCGTTCGTCCGGTGACGATCGATGCGACGTAGGCGGCGAACGGGACGACGTGGTAGTCGATGTCGACGTTCACGCAGCGGTCGTTGGGTAGCGCGACGATCGTGCGCCGCACGCCCGCCTCGATCCTCAGCGGCACGTCGCCCGCCGCAAACGTGCTGCGCCGCAGGTCTATGAGCATCGTGCCCAGGCCGCTGCGATAGACGGGGGCGTCGGCCAGCGTGCTCGGGGCGGCGATGACGCTGCCGTTCTGCGGCTCGATCCGCACGCCGCCGACCGCGAGCGCCGCGGACGGAAGCACGAGCGCGGCGACGGGCAGCAACGCCCAGCCGGGTCCGACGCGCGGCCAGAACCACAGCGCGCCGGCGAGCACGGTGGCGGCGAGTGCGACAACCACCCACCCAAAGCCGAACACGGTGGCCAGCGAGCCGAGCGCGCCGAGGGTGGCCAGCCCGAAGCAGCCCGCGCAGGCCAAGGCGAGCACGACGATCCCGCGCGGGCTGGTCGCGTCGGGATCCTCGCTCTCGGCAGGGATGATCAGCCAGCAGGCGAGGTAGACGAGGATCCCGAGCCCGCCGGCCAGCGCGGCCACCGCGAACGCCGCCCGCAGCCAGGCAATGGGAAGCGCGCGGGTCTTTGCCAGCCCCGCGCAGACGCCGCCCAACCAGCGCCCGTGCTCGGCGCGCGTCAGCGCCAGCGGGAGGCGAGGTCGGGACGGATTGCTCGGGAGGATCGTCACGCGACGATTGTCGGGGCTGCGCCGCCGGCGCGCCAGGCGTGATGACCCGCAGAGAGCTACGGGATGTCCCGCAGATCCGCTCCCGTCCGCCTACAGAACCTTCGACAGACCGCGCGGGTGCGCTCGTGCCGCGTGCTCGTCAGCATCGCCGGGCTCGCCGCGTTCGACGACCATGGCCGTTGCTGGGACAAGCAGCGAACGCGCCGCTCGGTGCACCCCGAAACCGCAGCAAGCTCATCCCGATCCCGTTCCTCATTGGGCCGGACCGGTCATACGATGCCGTTGCTCCGTGATCGGCCTCGTCCTCTTTGTCCTCCAAGCGCCGCTGGCCATCGTCCGCCTTGAGGCCACGGCAGCCGTGCCTACCTGGGCGTGGTCTGGCGAGCTATGTTCGGTGACTCGCACGATCGACGAGCTGTCAATCGTATGCACCGAGACATCCGTGCCGCCGGACGTTCTGGCCGAGCGCGGCTGGCGAGCGCTCAAGGTCCAAGGGCCGCTTGACTTCTCGCTGACCGGCGTTCTCGCCGCATTGGCGGCTCCACTCGCTGCCGCAGCCATCCCTATCTTCGCGCTGTCGACCTACCAGACCGACTACGTCCTCGTCCACGTCCGAGACCTCACACGAGCGTCCGAGGCACTCACGAAGGCCGGCCACACCGTCGGCCAACCGGACGGGCATTGACCCAGCGGCCGGGCTGAAGCTGATCCCTCGACGCGTCCCGGTCAACGTGGCACTTTGCCAGATCGTGCGAACAGTCCCGGTCGGGATTTCGGCGTTCGCAGGTCGGCCTGCGGTATGTGCCAGATGGTTTGCGCCTTACGGGTACTGATCGTCAGCTGGACCGTTGCACAGCCACTTCGCCTCACTCAAAGCACCGTCAAAGTCCGGGTCCCGGCAAAGGGGGCTACCGGGTTGTCGTGTTGGCTCGCCTGTTCTCGGCGTCGGTGTCGCGCTGGATCGCTCGGTACGCCGTGGTGCGTCCTACGCCGAACACTCGGCGAGCTCGGCGGCACCGGCTCGGGGACGGTCACCAGCACTCCGACGGGCATCGACTGCGGTAGCGACTGCAGCGAGGGCTACGCGGAGGGCAGCAGCGTAGCTGTTCGGGGTCGGACACCCGAGCGCGCCCCGCGGCCCAACGCGATCAGGGGCGCGCTCCCTTTGAGCAGGAGCAGCAGCCGGCGGACACCGCAGCATCGCGGTAGGCGTTCCGCGCGCCGACGCTGGGTGGTCGGATGACGCGGTAGCGCTCCTGCTCGTCCGTAGCGCCTGTAGGTGGAGGCTGACCCTCGCCGCTCTGCGGCGACAGCGTTGCATTGCGTAGACGTGGCGACCTTTGCCGCGACCGGCGTCAGCGCCGGATCTGGCTGGTGATCGTTGGGTCGTCGATTCGGTCGTCGTCGGCGAGCAGCAGCGCTTTGGAGAGGACGATCGACAGCATCGAGTCGCCCTCGAACGGCAGGTGAATCTTCGAAGGGGCGCCATCGCGGCCGCCGGGGACGATGCACAGGTACTGCCGGCCGGGCTCCATCTGCACCCCGCCCGAGCCGAGGTGGATGCGGTACGTCCGCAGCCGGCCGTCGACGACGAGCCAGCGGTCCTCAAGCCGCGCTCGATCGGCGATCGCGAGCTTCGGCAGCAGCCGTGAGAGGACATCGCGCCGGGTCAACGCTGCGATGCCCAACTCGCCGACGCTGTAGGACGACCAGTAGTCGTGGTAGCGGCGGTCCTCGCCGTGATCGGTCCACTCGGGGTCGTTGCCGATGCTCGCGACACCGACGAACAGGTCGACGTCGCGCAGCGTCTCGCTGAGCACACGCACGGGCACCTGCTCGAGCGCCACCGGCTCGCCGTCCTCGGACTCGAAGCGAAGCTGGTCGGTGAGGACGTACCTGAACACGCCGGACTCGGCGATCTCCTCCGAATCCCAGGGCCGGTCGACGAGGTACCGGACGCGGAGCCCGTGACGCGGAAGCCACAGGCGCACATCTTCGTCCGCGCTGTCCCACGCGCCCTGCAGCCGGTAGCTCCAGCCGCGCGCCGCCGCGAGCGCGCCGAGCTGGTGCTGGCGCAGCACGTGCGCCGCGAAGCGGTTGGAGTACGTGCGGCTCGCGCGCTCGGCCTCGGTGAGCAGGTAGATCTCGCGGTGCGCCTGCTTGAACGGCTGCACGATGTGCCACGTCTCCGTCGCCAGGCGCCACGTCTGGATCTCGTCGAGCGTCGCGTCGGCGGGGTGCCAGAGGCGGACCGACGCGTCCTCGGGCGTCGCCGGGAGAGCCGTGCCGTCCGCCTCGCGCCACGCGCCGTCGCGCCAGCCGACCGATCGCTGGTCGACGCGCCAGATGAGCCGCCGGGCGAGCGGCCCGACCAGCCCGTGACACGCATAGCGCCGGGTCCATTCGGCGTATGTCCACGACGGATCGTCAAGCAGCAGTCGCTCGACCCGCTGGCGCTGCGCGTCGGCCATCGTCTGCATGTCCTTGACGTCAGCCTTCAACTCCCTGAGCCGCTCGGCATGGTCGCGGCGCATCTCGGCCGGGACGCTGCGCAACACCCGCCCGCCGTCGACGGCGACGAAGCTGAGCCCGAAGCGCCCGCGCTCGTCGGCTGAGATCCTCGCGACGTGGCCGCCGAGCCGCTCCTCGCGTGCGCCGTCCACGAGGCCGAAGTCAGGCACGGCCTGCTCCTCGAGCTCGTCGGGCGACACGCCGAGCGCCGCGGCGGCGGCGCTGAGGGCGACCGCGACCTCCTCGCGCGCCGCCTCCTGGCGGACGCGAGCTCGCACGCGGCCCAGCTCGCTCGGCCCGTCGGGGTGCTCGCCAAGCGCGACGATCGCCGCGCTGGCCGCCTTACGACATTGCGCCCCCAGGCCGGGCACTTTGCGCCAGCCCGCGACCGCGTAGTCGGCGAGTGCGCGGGCGGCGTCAGGGATTGGGCACGCGGCGCTCACGTCGACCAGGCCACGCAGGATGGCGCCAGTCTCCGAGGGGGTGCGGCCGATGTCGGCGCTGGCCGGGACGTGCGCGGCCGTGCGCAGCAGCACCGCGCCCGCCGCCCCGGCACGGTCGGCGCCGAGCTCCGCGACGAGCTGCTCGCGCCGGCGCGTGAACGTCTGGCTCGGGCGGGCGCTGGTGCCGCGGCGGCCGGCGAGGTCGAGGACCTGTCGCGCATCCACGCGCGCCGGGTCGTCGAGCTGCTCGAGCCGCTGCGTGATGGCCATCGACCACGGATCGGGAAAGGGGAACGGGGCGACGGGTGCTGGCGCGCCCAGGAGCCCGTCGAGCCGGGCCGCGGCCTTACGCGACTCGGCGGTGCGCTCCCCGGCCTCGAGGCGGTCGCGCGCGCCCTGCAGCAGCGCCACCAGCCCCGGATCGGTGACCGGCCCGTCGTGGGCCTGCTCAACGGCACGGAGCACGGCCGGGCCGACGTCACCCCGCGCCCAGCGGCGACCGCCAACCGCGACGTTCGTCATCGTGCGGAGCTGCTCGAGGGTGAACGGCAGCCGCCGGCGCATCAGGCGGTTGGCGAGCTCGGCGGCGACGAAGCGATGCCACTGGTCGCGCTGCTCCTCGCCGACGAGCTCGACGAGAAGGGTGACGTCGCGGCTCTGGTCCTCCGCCGGGGCCTTGAGGAGCTCCGGCATCAGCGCGCCATAGTCCTGGGCCCAGCCGTGGGTCTGAAAGAGCGCTGCCACGACCGGAGCCATCGGGTTGTCAGGTGCGCGGTCGAGCGTGCGCGCGGCGACGCGACCGCGCAGGCCCATCAGCCGCCGACGATCGGGACGAGCTTGAGGAAGGTCACGTGCCCACCCGGCCGCAGCGTCACACGCTCGTCAAGCTCGGTGACCTGTCGGTCGTCGACGAGGATCAGGACGCGGCCGCGTAGGAAGGCCTCCTTGGCCACGGCCACCTGCCTCCCGGCGTCAATCCGGGCGACCGGCCGCGTGCCGTTCGCGGCGGTCTCACGGGCCACGGGCTCCACGAGCCCGGCGAAAGGCTCGCTCGGCGCACCGTTGTGCGCGCGGACTTCCTGGTTCACGCGCGCCTCGATCAGCGCGCCAACGTCAAGCGTCTCCGAGGCGAGCTGCAGCTCGAGGGCGTGCAGCACGTCGCCCGCAGTCGTCTCGTCGCGCACCGTACAGGTGACCGGCGTCATGACGGCTGCATCGGCAGCGTTACGGCGGCCGCCAATCCGACATCCGTCCGAACCCGGTCCGGCCTCCGCTAGGTCGAACGGCGAGCTGAGGCTCTGCGGCCCTACACGGACGCGTCGTGCCGGCCGTCGTCCGCCGCCACCAGGACTACGCGACCGGGCGCCATAGACTTCCCTGTCACGGTTCGGCTGTGGGGCCAGCGGCATCAAGCCACGGGGATCTCACTCATCAAGCCACGGGGATCTCACTCCGGTCATCATGACCCGCAGCCCGACCAGCTTGCGGTTCGACGGCATGTTCGGCGCGCTGACAACCTTGGGTAATGTCGTCGCGTTCGAGCATCGTCTTCGATGCAGTCGGCGGGAAGTCCTGCGCGGAGCTTGCTGCGCTCGATGGCTCGGCGTCGCGTTCCGGTAGCCGTTCGGCTGCGGCACGGCGGCGGCATTGGAGTGTCGCGCGTCTGTTTGATGTCCCCAAAGACGTTGTCCCATTCGCTGCGTGTCCAACGGCCTGCCTCTGAGCCCGAGTCTCGAGGATCCGGGCTCAGAGGCGGCTCTGCTCACGGCAGTAGCGTGACGGTGTCGTCGCTGGGGTCGCCGCCCTTCTCGCCGGGCCGATCAACGGACACGAACGTTCCGCGAGCACCGGCGTAGGCGCGCGTGCCGCCGATGATGGCGCCGTTGGCGTTGCCTTCATCGCTGTTCTTGAAGACCGTCGTCAGGTACAGCGCGCCCTCCCTGAGCGAGTAGCCGCCGTGGCAGACAGCGCGCCCGTTGCGCCCGCCCCGTGTGGCCGTGCATGTCACGTCGAAACTGCCCTTCGGAGTGCCGGCCTCGTCGGTGACGACAGCCGAAATCACGAAGCTGTCACCGCGACCCGAAGACTCGCGGCTCCGCTCGCGGGGGGCTACGTCGATCGCCTTGAACTGGTAGTTCTTGGTCACGAGCTTGACCGTCTGCGCGCCCGGAGTCTGTGCCCCGCCGCTGACGGCGAGAATGCCGCCTGTCGCCAGCGCAGCGACGACTGCCCCGGCGATGATCGTTGTGCGCTGCATGAGGACCTCCATCAGTGGACATCACCGGTACGCAACGCGCGCACCGGCCTTGCCGCGACCCTAATCCCCTTCGCATGCCCCAGTGGGAAATGCTCCAATATCCGGTGCGCGCATTGATTGGGGCCGCGTGGAGTCAGTCGCCGTTGCCGCTTAGCCGCCTGGCTGTCGCGTAATTGCCGGGAGGTGCTGGCGGCTGGACGGTTGCGGATGGTCGGGGTCGGCAGCGGCGGCTGAGCAGGGCTGGGCCGGTGGCCCCGGGCCGCCTTCTCAGGTGGCTGTGAGCGTCATCTGGTGCTTGTGGAGCTTCAGCAGGTGGGAGCAATCCGGGGTGCGCGATGAGCTGCAGCGCCGGGCGGCGAGCCTGACGCTGCCCTATCGCGTCGTGGTGCGCGCCAAGCTGGTGTTGCTGGCCGCCGACGGGCGCTCGAACCGCGAGATCGCGCAGCGTGCGGACATGTCGGCCGATCGCGTCGGCGACTGGCGAAGACGGTTCGCCCGGGAAGGCATCGAGGGCCTTGAGGATCAACCGCGGTCGGGTCGCCCGCGGCGCTTTTCCCCCGGAAGAGGTCGCGCAGGTCAAGGCGGTCGCGTGCGAGTTGCCCAAGACACACGGTCTTCCGCTGTCGCGCTTCAGCCGCGCTGAGCTGCACCGGCTGGTTATCGAGCGCGGCGTGTGCGCCGCGTCGCTTCCCGCGCGACCCACGCTTCCCCGAGAAAGCCGGGCCGGTGCTCGACCTCTTACCAGCTTGGCAGCGTGATGCGGCCGTCGGCGTCGGTGAACGGGGCGAGCGCCTCGCGGATGGCGTCGGCGACGGCCTTCTCGCCTGAGTGATCGATCGCGAGCCGCGTCGGTCCTGCCCCCATGAATGCGCGAAGCGCGTCGTCGACCGCCTCGAACGCGATCGGGGTCTCGCGCTCGACGCTGTCGCGCGCGCTCATGCCGGCGCCTGTGAGCGCCGCTTCGAGCGCTTCGGGTGCCGACAACGCGTAGATGCCGCTGAGCTTCAAGCTCTGCAGCGCCTCGTTGGGGTACAGAGGAAACACCGGCGTGTAGACGTGGGTCAGGCCGGAGTCGGCGGCTCGGCTCGGTAGGAGAGCTCGGAGGAGGGGATCGCCTCGAACATCCTCGCCGATCGCCTGCGGAGGCTCGTCTCGGCCGGGTTGCTCACACGGGCGGACGTCGGCCGCGGGCGGCGCGCCGCCTACAGCCTCACCGAGGCGGCGATCGAGCTGGTCCCGTTGATGGCCGTGCTCGCCGAGTGGGGCTTGCGCAACCGCCCGTCGACCCCGACGCTGCGCGTGCGAGCCGAACTACTGGTCGACGGCGGTCCCGAGCTGTGGGAGGACTTCATGGCCGAGCTACGCAGCGAGCACCTCGGGGCGCCACCGCCGCCGGGCGGCGCCCCGACCGCGAGCGAGCGCCTGGCCGCCGCCTACGCCGAGGCCGTCGCCGCGGAGGTGGGTTGAGCGATATGCGGTCCACGCGATGGCGCTGGCGCGCTGATCACGCTGGTCGACCAACCGAGCGAGCGGTCCCTCGCACGCGAGTCTCGCTGAAGGGCCCGCTGCTGCGACGAACCCAGCAGTTGGGCCCCGCGCGGCTCGACGAGGTCGCAGGACTCGACCGGTAGCCGTTCATCAGTGGACGAGCCGGCTCATCCGTGACAGCCGCGTCCGGCGTCCGCCGAGGGACTACAGACGTTGCGCCCGGCGGCAGCGTCCTCGAGCTCCACGGTCCGAAGATGCTCTTCCTCGGCAGGACCGGGTTGCGAAACATGCGCAGTCGTCGGCGAGGCCGAGTCGCCCGATCAGAGAGCCCGTGCCAGTCGAAAGCAAGGGGCGCGCGCGGTGGAAGTTGCCGCTGCATCTACGCCACACGCCGCGCTTTGCTGTCTTGGCGGACCGCTGAGCGCGGCGATAGGCCGCGGTGACGACGGAGGTTCATGGGGCGCTCCTTGGTCGATGGTTGTCGAGGCGCGCGATGAGCATGAACGTGTGGCCGAGCCAGCGCACACCAGGGGCAGAGCCGAAGCGATCGAGCGCGCCGACGGCGCGCTGGGCGCGTACCGGCAGCCGGCGCCACGAGTAGCTGACGGCGTGCACCTGCGGCGTAAGGCCCGCGGCGCGCGCGGCCGCGGCCAGCCGCCGCGGCGAGAGCGGGATGTCGTCGGGCGTGCCGTGCACGCGAACGCCGAGCCCTGCACGGTTCGCGGCTGCCAGCGCGGCGCCGACCGGGTGCAGCACGTTGGGCTCGATCGCGACCAGCGCGCCGCCGGGACGCAGCAGCCGCCGCGCCTCGGCGAGGACCGGCTCCAGCGGTCCGGCGTAGGCGACGTGGTGCAGCACGAGGCGGTGCAGGACGACGTCGAAGGAGGCGTCGGGCAACGAGTCGAGGTGACCGGCCGCGCCCTGCAGCCCCTCGTCGGCCACGCCCTGTGCGACGGCGTGGCGCGGGCGCTCGGGATCGAGGTCGGCGGCGACGAGGCGCCAGGCGGGCTTGGGCAGCAGGTGCCGGCCGGGATGCCAGCCGCAGCCGACCGACAGCGCGTCTCCGCCGTTCAGCCCGAGGTGGCGGTCCAGCAACTCGCGCTCGCGGCGTTTGCCACGCTCGTACTGCTCGCTGAGTGTCGCGGGGTCGCTCAGCCGGTCGAGCAGGTTGTCGGGCGTGTAGGTCTCGCTCATGCCCGGGGGTAGGCTACCTCCATGCCCTTCAACATCGGCCGGCCGAACTGCTCGTGCTCCTGGCGATGCTCTGCCTGCTCGTCGGGGCCGTGATCCTCGTCGTACGAAGGACATAAGGGTTCGGGCCACGAGCCCTTCGCCTCGTAGGCTGGCGCGACGGATGTCGCGCTGGTCTGCCGAGAACGTCTACGGAACCGCCAAGCAGGGCCTGCGCGCACGTGCGGCTACGCTGGTGTCCGAGCGGGCGCGGCGCATTCGCCACGAGCGGCTCTTCGCGCTGACGGGCGCGACCGCGCAGACGCGGATCCTCGACATCGGCTGCGGTCGGCTCGGGCTGCGCCGCCACGCGCCCGAGCTCGACATCACCGGCGTCGACCGGGTGCCGCGGCCCGACTACCCGGGGCCATTCGTGCAGGCCGACGTGCTCGCGGGGCTGTCGTTCGACGACGGCGCGTTCGACCTGGCCTACTGCTCGAGCGTCATCGAGCACATCGATCCAGCAGACCGCGCGGCGTTCGCGGCCGAGGTGCGGCGCGTCGCGCGCGGCTGGTACGTGCAGACGCCGGCCTTCTCGTTCCCGATCGAGCCGCACGCGCTGCTGCCGTTCGCGCACTGGCTGCCGATTGCGCTCCGCCGGCCGTACTGGCGGCTCGGCGTCGCGGGCGAGTGGGAGCAGATCGAGTTGCTGCGCCGCGCGGAGCTGACGGCGCTGTTCGGGGTGCCGGTCGCCGAGCGCGCCGGCCCGCTCGTCAAGAGCTGGATCAGCGTGCGGCGTGCCGGTTCCCAGAGATAGATTGCAGGTGTGGCACAGCAGCTCTGGTTTCTGCGACACGGCGAGGCGGAGCCGCATGACGCACGCCAAGACGAAGACCGTCGGCTCACGGAGCGCGGCGAGGAGCAGTCGCGCGCGGGCGGCCGGGCGCTGGCAGCGCTCGGCATCTCGTTTCAGCTCGTGCTGTCCAGCCCGCGCATACGTGCGCTCGACACCGCGCGGCTGGCGTGCGAGGAGCTCGGCCACGAACGGGTCGTCATCGACCAGTCGCTGTCGAGCGACTTCGGCGTCGACGGCGCACTCGAACTCGCGGCGGCCGCGGGCCACGACAAGCGCATCCTGTTCGTCGGCCACAACCCGGACTTCGTGCAGGTCGTCCACGACCTCACCGGCGCCGCCATCGACATGAAGAAGGGCGGCATCGCCGCCGTGCGGATGCGCAACCCGCGCCGCGGCGAGCTGATCGTGCTGCTGCGACCGCGCGAGATCAGCCTCATCCGTCCAGCCGGCTGAGCGACCTCAGAGCAGCTTGGCCGTGGCCCGCGAAGCGATCAGCAGCGGGTCGTAGACGCCGCTGAAGGGCGGCGCATGGCGTCGAGCGTCGTCATCACCTGCGGGCCATATCGATCATCGTGACGTCCAGCCCGCGATTGACGAAGGCCTCGGCCATCCCCAACCCGATGTAGCCCGCGCCGATGACGACCGTATCGAAGCCCTCGGGGCCTCGTCGCCGACTGCACTGCGCGTGGTCAGGCGGCGATTCGCGAGACGTGACCGAGCCGTGTCGCAATAGTGTTCGCATGGAACAGTGAGGCGACACGCTCCCCGCGGCGCCGCGAGGGGACGCCCAGGCGCCGGTGCTCCTACCTCTTCATCGATGCTGTTCACCAGGCCTGAGCGACCACGGCGCACGATCGAGCCATCTACCCTTGCGGCACCATGCCCGAGCTGCCCGAGGTCGAGATCACCGCGCGGCGCCTCGACGCCGCGCTGCGTGGCGTGACGGTCGAGTCCGCGGTCGCGCCCGGCATCAACGCGCTCAAGACCTTCGACCCACCGCTGTCGGCCATCGAAGGCAAGGCGATCAGGTCGATCACGCGGCGCGGCAAGCAGTTCGTCATCGACGTCGCGGGCGACCTCGCGCTGCTCGTGCACCTCATGAGCGCCGGTCGCCTGCAGCTCTACGACAAGCGCGCCGGTCCGCGCGACCGCACGTCACGCCTGCTGCTGCGGATATCCGACCCCGCCCACCCCGGTCGCGAGCTGCGCCTGCGCGAGTTCGGCACCAAGCAGGCCGCCTGGGTCAAGCTCCTCCCCACCGCCGCGATCGACGACGAGGAGCTCATCGCGACGCTCGGGCCCGAAGCCTGGCCGCAGCCGCCCGAGGACCTCAAGGCCCTCTTGAAGGCGCCCCGCCCGCTGCACACGATGCTGCGCGACCAGCGCGTCGTCGCGGGGATTGGCCGCTCCTGGGTCGACGAGATCCTCTGGACCGCGCGGCTCTCGCCATTCAAGCGCGGCGACGACCTGTCAGACGACGAGGCCCTCGCGCTGCGCGAGGCGATCGCGACCGTCCTCGACGGGGCGATCGAGCATTACGAGAAGGTGATCGCGCTGCCGATCCCGGACAAGCTGCCGCTGCCGCTGTTGGTCCACCGCAAGGGCGGCGAGCCGTGCCCGCGCTGTGGCACGACGATCGAGCAGGTCCATTACGAGGACTACGTCATGTGTTACTGCCCCGCTGAGCAGACACAGGGCAAGGTGCTGAAGGATCGCCGCCTGTCGCGTCTCCTGAAGTGAGGGAGCCTGTGGTCTACCCGCGAACCCCGTGCAGCGGGTTCGGGATCTGGATGTACGTCGCCTCTTCGTTCATGCGCGTGCGCATCTGCGCCTTGCACGGCCACATGGCGGAGGTCAGCAGCCTGTTCAGCAGCGTGGCGGCGTTGTCACGACGCTCGTGCTCGCGCTCCAGCAGCGCCTTGAGATCGCCGAGCAGCTCGATCTCCTCGATCGCGCCGGCGACGCCGAGCGCGTTGATGACCGCGAGCGCGTTGTCGAGGAACGGGCCCTCGCCGATGCCGGCGCCGCCCATCGCGATGTCGTCGTGCGCAGCCTGCCCGACGATCGTCCCGCGCGCGTCACGCAGGACCGCGTGCGCCGGCCAGCCGTCCTCGAGCTCGAGCAGCGTGTCGCGCTGATCGGTCTGGATCGACAGCCCCCGATCGGCGTACAGGCGCAGCAGCGGTACGATCGCGACCTCGGCGTAACGACCGAACCACTCGCGTGCGACGTCGGCGACCGGGCGTCCGCTCTCCCCGGCAAGCCGGGCGACGATCTGGCCGAGCCGGCTCGAACCGCCGAACGGGTGGTCCTGGATGAGGACCTCGATGGCGCTGACGTCGGCGTCGGAGTCGCCATTCCAGCGGTTCTCGCGCAGCTGCACGGACAGCCCGTCGACGGGCTTACCGTCGAGCTGCACCGATAGATAGGCCGGATCCTGCAGCAACGTCAGATCGGCGATCGGCTCGAAGTCGTCCTCGGCCAGCTCGCGCGCGAGGTCGACGGCCCGCTGCAGCTCCTTCTGGTCGAGCAGCTGCAGCTCGTCGGCCAGGCGCACGTGCAGCGGGAACGTGAGCTGCCACGGCCACTGCGGGTTGTAGACCGTGCCCAGCGACGCCGTCGGCGTCACCTCGCTGCCGAGCGCGCCGAGATCGACGATGCGGCCGTCCTCGAGCAGCCCGGCGACGGGCTTCTGGCCGCGCAGGTGCTCGAGCTCCCAGGGATGCACGGGCAGCAGCACGCGCTCACCGAGGTCGGCGAGCGCCGCATCGAGCGCCGCGCCATCGACGGCGGGATCGTCGCGCAGGAGCCGCGCGGTGAGCTCGGCCGCCGACGCATCCGCTGCGCTGTCGGACTGCACAAGCGCGGGATCGACGGCGAGCCAGCGCAGCGCGAAGCGCGCCTGCGCCTCGGGCGCGTAGGCGGTGGTCTGCTCGGGGTCGAGCTCCCAGCGGCTCTTCGCCCCGGGGTGCGCCATGTGGCCCAGGAGCCCCGCCTGTTCGCTGTCGGCAAAGCGCATCGGCTCGGCGTTCCAAAGCTCGTCGATCTCGTCTGCACGCGCGTCGAGGAACGCGCCGAGCGTGGTGACGTGCTGACGCACGCGCGAGAGCATGAACGTCGGATCGGGGCCACGGGTGCCGGCGGCGGAGATGTCGTCGTCGTAGAGCGTCGCGCCGAGCTCGTCGGCGAGCATGCCCATGAGCGTGTCGATCGAGACGGCCCACGGCTTGCCGCCGGCCATCGCCACGTGCGCCGGTGTGCGGAAGCGGTGGCGATGCGTGGGCGAGAGGTAACGCACGCCGACGAGGACCGCGCTGCGCTCGTCGGGGAAGGGCAGCACCGCGACGAACACGTCGCCGTCAACCGCGAACTCCGGCACGCCGGCGGCGGGCACGGGGCGCCATTCGCCGCCTTCACGCGTGTAGCAGTTGAGCAGCGCTTCCGTAGCTGCGCTGACGGCGGCCTCGTAGCCACGGGTGTCCGGCGTCTCCCCGCGGGGGATGGCGGGCAACGGGGCGGTCTCTTCGTGGATCTTGATGTTCACGCTCATATCTCCGATGCGTTGTGCCGATGCGCCACGGTTCACGATCAAGGCTAGACAAGTGCGATCATCCGCCGGGTGATCGGACCGGGCGCTCCAGCTCCAGACTTCGAACTGCCCGATCAGGACGGCGAGCCGGTCCGCCTGTCCGCGCTGCGGGGGCGCACGGTCGTCCTGTACTTCTATCCCAAGGCAGATACGCCGGGATGCACGACGCAGGCGTGCTCGATCCGCGACCGCGCGGACGAATACGCGGCCGCGGGCGTGCAGGTCATCGGCATCTCACCGGACCCCGTGAAGAAGGTCAAGAAGTTCCACGACAAGCGCGACCTGAACTTCACGCTGCTCGCCGACGACGACCATGCCGTTTGCGACCTGTACGGCGTCTGGGTGCAGAAGTCGATGTACGGCAAGACCTACATGGGCGCCCAGCGCGCGACGTTCCTGATCGACGCCGATGGCTGCGTCCGACACGTCATCCCCAAGGCCTCGCCGAAGACGCACGACGACGAGGTGCTCGCCGCCATCGACGAGCGCGTGGCCCTCCGGCGGGCGTAGCATGTGGTTGTCGTGTGCTCCCACTTTCATCGCCTGACCCCGCCGTGATCGCGGACCCGCGCAGCGCCTGACGGCGCTGACCGGGTCGCCGCGCACATCCGGCTGGTGTCGATCGAGCCGCCGCGTCGTCGGCGGGATCTGAGGTGAGCTGTGTCGTCGTACCGAGCACTGCTCGCGCGCCCAGGCGCGCGCGCCGTGGCGCTGTCATGTGGGCTGGGGTGGCTGTCGTTCTCGAGCTATGGCTTGGCGATCGTGCTCGCGGTGCACTCCGCGAGCGGCTCGTTCGCGGTCGCGGGCGCGGCGATCGGCGCGTTCTCGGCGGGCTCGGCGCTGCTGGCGCCCGCACGCGGTCGCTTCGTCGACCGGCGCGGCCCGCGCACCGTGGCGTTGTTCGCGGCACCGCACGCGGCCGCGCTCGCGCTGCTCGTCGCCGGCTGCACCGCGTCGCGCAGCGCACCCCTTCTCGTGGCGAGCGCCGCGCTCGCGGGCGCCTGCGTGCCGCCGCTGATCGCCACTGCCCGCTCGCTCTGGCCCGTCGTGGCCGGGCCCCGGTTGGCGCGAACCGGGCATGCCTTCAACGCCGTGCTCGGCGACTTGGCGCAGGTCGCCGGACCGGCGCTGACCGGCGTCCTTGCGGCGCTCGCGTCACCGCTCGTCGCCCTCGGCGTGCTGGTTCCGGGTGCTGCCGCGGGCGCGCTGGTGCTCGCTCGCATCGCGCCACTGCCGGTGGGGCGGTCGGTCCCGCCGGCCGCCGGCAGTCGTGTGCTGGGGCTCCTGCGCGACAGTACCGGGCTGCGAATCCTGGTTGCCTGCGAGCTGGCGCTGGGCCTCGCGCTGGGGGCGATCGAGGTCGCCGCGCCGGTGATCGCCGCGGGTGCCGGCAGCCCCGCCCTCGCGGCGCTCCCGCTCGCGCTCTTCGCCGTTGGCAGCGTCGCGCTCTCGCTGTGGTCGGGAACCGGCCGCGCCCGCGGCACCGCGACCGCCCGCTATCTCGCGGGCACCGTGCTGCTGGCAGCGGTGCTGCCGGTCTGCGTCGTCGTCCCCACGCTCCCCGGGATCAGCGTCGTGCTGCTCGTCGGCGGCGCCGGCTTCGGCCTGCTCACCGTCGCGCTGTTCGAGTTGCTCGACCGCGTCGACGCAGGAGCACGCGCCGTGGAAGCGCTGACGTGGCTGACGACGGCGCAGGGTGCGGGCATGGCCGCCGGCGCCGCCGGCGCGGGCGCCCTCGCAGGCGCCGGCGCGACCAGCGTGCTCGTGCTCGCCGCACTGGCAGGGGCGATCGCGGCGGTCGTGGCCTGGATGGGCAGGTCGGCGCTGCATCGGTAGTCCACCAGTCCATCGGAGGAGGTACTGCCGCTCGTGGTCTAGTCGCGCCGGCTCGGGCACATCCGCCGCAGCGCGCACGACCCGCACGCAGGGCGTTGCGCGTGGCACGTCCGTCGACCGTGGCGCAGGAGGTTGACGTGGAGCTCGAGCTCGGCCCCGGGTGGCGTCAGCGCGAGCATCTCGTCATGCAGCTCCTCGAACGGTGCCTTGGAGCGCAGCAGGCCGAGACGCATCCCAACGCGTGACACGTGCGTGTCGACCGGGACGTCGCGCAGGCCGAAGGAGAACAGCAGCACGCACGCGGCGGTCTTGCGGCCGACGCCCGGCAGCGCGCAGAGGTAGCGCTGCGACTCGGCGACCGGCGCCGAACGCATCCACTCGAGATCCAGCGGGTCGCCGATCGCCCCCAGGATCGCCTGGATGCGGGCGGACTTCACCTTGGAGATGCCACCGGGGCGGATCGCCTCCTCGATCTCCCCCAGCGGCGCGTCGCGCACCGCCTCCCAGCTCGGATAGCGCTCGCGCAGGCGCAGGTAGGCGACGTCGCGGTTGCGGTCGTTCGTGGACTGCGAGAGAACGGTGAGGACGAGCTCGGCCATCGCGTCGCCGTGCGGCTCGGCCACCGGTATGCCATAGAGCTCCGCAAGCCGCTCGCGGACACGCGCCACCCGCGCCCTGGTCGGCCTACGCCATTCGGCGCGCGAGACGGGTGCGCTCGCCGGCGCCGGAGTCACTCCAGGGCGCCCCATCGCTCGCATGCGCGAGCGGCCTCCTCGGCAGCTTCGGGCAGTGCGGCGGCAAGCATCGACGGGTAGTAGTCCGACTGGCCCAGCCGCGCGATCAGGACGCCGAGGAACACGTCACCTGCGCCCACCGTGCTGCGCAGCACCGTTGCCGGCTGCGCGCGCACGTCCAGGCGCATGCCCTTCGCTCGCAGGATCGCACCGCCCACGCCGCACGTGATGATCACGTGCCGGGCGCCGGCCGCCAGCAGCGACGCGGCCGCCGCCTCCGGCTCGTCCTCGCCCGTCATCAGCCGCGCCTCGGCCTGGTTGCACTTCACGAGGAACGCGCCGGGGACGCAGGCACCCGCCATCTTCCCGGCGCGGCCGGGGTTGCCGCCCCAGCGGTGCAGGCGGATGTTGGGATCGAAGACGATCGGGCGGCCGAGCTCGAGCGCCTGGTCGCGGGCCTCCATCGTGAGCTGCGCCTCGGTCTTCCCGGCGAGCGTGTTGGAGGTGAAGAAGAACCCGTCGGTCGATCTGACGGCGCCGACGAGGCGCCCGTCGACCGCCTCCGCGGTCGCCGCGGCGCCGTCGCCGTAGAGCTGCCAGGCCGGCTCGCCGCGGTCGTCGAGCGTGACGAACGCGACCGCGGTGGCGCGGCCGGGCGCCAGCCCGAACCAGTGCAGGTCGACGCCGGCGGCGGCGAGCCGGTCGCGCAGCCATGCACCCCAGAGGTCGTCACCCGCGCCACCCGCCAGGGAGACGGACGCCCCATGATGGGCGGCTGCGGTCGCGACGTTCGCGGTCACGCCACCGGGTGAGGGCACGAACGCGTCGGCGTCCGCCAGCGACCCGACGGGGCGGCGACAGATGAGGTCCACGATCGCCTCGCCGAAACACAGGGTCCGCATCAGCGGACGTTCCCCCGAGTACGCGAGCTGCCAGGCACGAGCGTGAGGCTATCTTCCGCGGCCATGCCACCGCTCACGGAGCAGACCGTCGAGATCGACGACCAGCCGGTCTTCCTGCGCCGCGCGGGCGATGACGCGGTGCCGATCGTCTACCTCCATGGCATCCCGACGAGCTCGTACGACTGGCTCTCGCCGCTTGCGCTCGGCGGCGGGATCGCCGTGGACCTGCCCGGCTACGGGCGCAGCGGCAAGCGCGGCGACCTCGACTATTCGCTCGCCGGCCACGTGCGCTTCCTCGACCGCCTGCTCGACGAGCTCGAGCTCGAGCAGGTGCGTCTGTGCATGCACGACTGGGGCGCGGCCGTCGGCCTGGCATGGGCGAGCGAGCAGCCCGAGCGGGTGCAGAGCCTCGTCGCGATCAACGCGGTCCCGCTTCTGCAGGGCTTTCAGTGGCGCGGCCCGGCGCGCCTGGTTCGCACGCCGTTCGTCGGGCCGATCGCCGTCGGCGCGGCGACGAAACGCGTCCTGCGCTTTGCGTCGCGGCGGGCGTCAGGAGGCAAGGGCCCGATGCCCGAGCCGTTCGTGTCGAACGTCGCCGCGAACTTCGACCTCGGCACGGAGCGCGCGACGCTCGCGCTGCTGCGCAGCGCCTCGCCGGAGTCGCTCGCAAAGGCCGGCGCCAATCTCGGCGCGATCACCGCGCCGGCACTCGTCCTGTGGGGCACGGAGGATCCGTACATCCCACAGCGCTTCGGAGCGGGCTATGCCGCGATGCTCGGCGACGCGACGCTCGAGATCGTCGACGATGCGGGTCATTGGCCGTGGATCGACCGGCCTGCGCTGACCGTGCGGATCATCGAACATCTCAGCCCGGCGCGGCCCTGAGTCCTGCGAGGGTGCAAGGCGTGCAGCGCCGCATCCTGATCCCGTGCCTCGTCGCGGCGCTCGGTGGCGCCGTGTACCTGCTCGTCGCGCCGCCTAGCGCGGACCTCGCCGCGCAGGAGTATCGCGCCGATCTGGGCCTCGTGCTGTGGAACAACGGCTGGTACGCGGGTCATCACACGCCCGGCTACAGCCTGTTGTTCCCACCGCTCGGCGGCCTGCTCGGCGTGCGGCTGACGGGCGCGATCGCTGCGGTCGCCGCGGCCGCGCTGTTCGCGGCGCTCGCCGACCACCACTGGGGACGCGAGCGCGCGGCCGCGGCGGCGGCAGTGTGGTTCGCCGCCGGCACGACGGCCGTGCTGCTGACCGGGCGCCTGACGTTCCTGCTCGGCGTCGCGATCGGGCTCGGCACCCTGCTGGCGCTGGCGCACGACCGCCGCGCGCTTGCGGCGGCGCTCGCCGCGGTGACGACGCTGGCCAGCCCCGTCGCCGGGTTGTTCGTGGCGCTCGGCGCCGTCGCCTGGGGCCTCGCCGATCGGCGCGAGCGCGGCGCGGCCGGCGCGCTGATCGCTCTCGCGGCGATCGCGCCGACGGCGATCATGCTC
>DATLNO010000191.1:0-16436 GCA_035536715.1 Solirubrobacteraceae bacterium | reverse complement strand
GGACCGTGCCAAGCACTCGCTCGGACCACCGGACGTCATGCCACCGGAGCGCGACGAGTTCGCCTCGCCGCAAGCCGGTACACGCGGCTACCCGCAGGAGGTCGCCGAGCTGGCGGTCCTCGTCGCGCAGCGCAATCACGCCGATCGGCGCGCAGACCGAAGTTGAAGATCGCGACGATCACCTCGCGGTGGCGGCTGACCGTGCGCCTCGTCACGTCGGCCGCGGCGACGCGATCGAGCAACTCGGCGGCCTGAGGCGTTGCGACCTCCACAAAGTTGCGCAGCGTTGACGGCTCGACTCGAGCCCACTTCTCTGCCGCGTCTGCTTCCGCGGCGCGGACCGGCCCTCCCATCGCGCGGCGTGCCTGACGCTCGGTGAGATGACTGGGGTGGGGCCGACCGGTGCGCGGGCGCCAGCCGCCGCTGCCATCGTGCTCGAACCAGGCCGGCGCGCCGAGGCGGCGTTTCAACCCGCTTGCCGTCGGCTCCGCGCCACTTCACCGCCCAGCGGGGCTCGCCGCCGCGATCGGCTTCAACCAGCAGGAACACGGTGCTGGCGGGATCGTGGTTGGCGGAGACGGCACACGGCCATCGGTCGTGGCGGCTGCTGGACCAGTGCCGGACCGTGCTGGACCACCAGGAGTGCTGGACCAGAGTGTTCGCAGCCGCCCGCTATAAAGGCGAATCAACCGATCCACGTGTCCCGAATCGCGGCGTTCAGCGGCCGCTCGTCGGGCTCATAACCCGAAGGTCGCAGGTTCGAAATCCTGGCCCCGCTATACGGAAGCCCCCTCTCGCCAGGGGGCTTTCGTGCTTGTGGGGCGTTTGCGCGGCCCGATATCGGGCAGGGGGCAACACCGGTCGTTCTGCGAGGTGCGGCGGTAGCGCGTCTGGCGCTCGACGAGCGTGACGATCGCCGACCTGCCGTGGTCGCCGACGATCAAATCGCCTCTCAGCGGCCGGGCGCTGCGGGTCTCCCAACACCTTGGTGCGGTCACGCGCCGGGGTGCCATAAGGTCTGTGCTACTTCGAGGACGCGCCCCGACGGCCTCTTCAGTCGGTGGCGCCTACTCCTTCACAAAGGAGCATGATGCTCAGAACCGGAAGGGTTCGCCTAGCGGCGGCCCTGATTACCGCTGCGGCGGCCTTCGCGGCCTCGCCCGCCATGGCCCACGACGAGCTGCTGTTCTCCGACGGCGGCACGCTGCCGGGCTTCGCGGAGCGCCACGTCCACCAGCACGGCGCCACCGCCGGCCACCTGGACCCGACGCAGAGCGACAGCGTCGACATCGTCAGCAAGCTCTCGCTGAAGAACGTCGAGGAGGGCAAGATCGCCGACATCGG
Organism: Solirubrobacteraceae bacterium; assembly: GCA_035536715.1. Taxonomy (GTDB): domain Bacteria; phylum Actinomycetota; class Thermoleophilia; order Solirubrobacterales; family Solirubrobacteraceae; genus CADCVQ01. The sequence goes on along the minus strand of DATLNO010000191.1, from coordinate 15,092 downwards.
CGTCTCCCCGAACGGCAACACGGCCTTCCTGGCCGCCTGGGGCGGGCAGACCTGCACCAAGAACGGCGTCCACGTCGTGGACATCTCCAACCCCAAGGCGCCGCGCCAGACGTCGTTCATCCCCTCCAAGGAGGGCAGCTACGCCGGCGAGGGTGTCCAGGCCGTCGATATCTCCACGCCGAAGTTCACCGGCACGATCCTCGTGACGAACAACGAGATCTGCAAGGACAAGGCCGGCTTCGGCGGCATGAACATCTACAACGTCACGAACCCGAAGAACCCGACGCCGCTCGCCGTCGGCATCGGTGACACGACGGCCAACGGGCAGGGCAAGAAGGCGGCCAACGAGATCCACAGCGTCTTCGCCTGGGACGCCGGCGCGAAGGCCTACGCGGTGATCGTCGACAACGAGGAGGGCAAGGACGTCGACATCATGGACATCACGAACCCCAAGGTGCCCGTGCTCATCGCCGAGTACGACCTCGACGAGACGTTCCCGCAGATCAAGCAGGCCGCGCCCTCGAACCTCGAGGAGATCTTCCTGCACGACATGGTCGTCAAGGAGATCGGCGGAAAGCAGATCATGATGGCCTCCTACTGGGACGCGGGCTACGTCAAGCTCGACGTCACCGACCCGAAGGCGATCACGTACCTCGGCGACACGGACTTCACCGATCCCGATCCCGAGGCGGCCGAGAGCGGCCTCACCGTCCCGCCGGAGGGCAACGGCCACCAAGCCGAGTTCACCCTCGACAACAGGTTCGTGCTGGGCAGCGACGAGGACTTCGCCCCCTACGCGCTGAAGGCCGAGAACACGACCGACGCGACGGAATTGACCGCCAGCCAGGGCAGCGACACCCCGCGGCTCGTCGAGGGCCAGACGATCACGGGCGAGTCCGTGTTCGCCGGGCGCGCGTGTGCCGCAGACCCGGCCGTGCCCAAGGGCGACGGCACGCAGATCGCGGTCGTCGAGCGCGGCGTCTGCGCATTCACGGAGAAGGTTGCATCGGTGGAGAAGGCCGGCGGCTATGTGGCGGTCCTGATCTTCAACCGTGAGGGCACCGACGCCTGCACGGAGACGCTCGGCATGAGCGTCGAGGGCGGGATCCCGACGTTCGGCGTCGCGCCGCGCGACCAGGGCTTTGCCATCTTCAACGCGACGTACGACCAGGCGACATGCCTGGCCGGCACGGACGGCCAAGCGCCGATCGCGCTTGGAGCGACGGGCGACACGCTGACCTTCGCGTCGTACTTCGACGGCTGGGGCTACGTGCACCTGTTCGCCAACACGGACGGCAAGATGGCCGAGCTGGACACCTACGCCATCGACGAGGCTCACGACCCGGCGTTCGCGACGGGCTTCGGGGACCTCTCGGTGCACGAGGTCGCGACCTCGAAGAAGAACACGAACGTCGCGTACCTCTCGTACTACTCGGGCGGCTTGCGCGTCGTGGACATCTCGAGCGGCGAGATCGTCGAGACGGGACACAGCATCGACGAGGGAGGCAACAACCTGTGGGGCGTCGAGGTCTTCGACGACGGCGGCACGGAGTACGTCGCCGCGTCGGACCGCGACAAGGGCCTGTACATCTACAAGTACACCGCGCCGACGCCCTAGGACCGAGTGACAGCCACCGGCCGGTGCCCACCACCGGCCGGTCGGCGGTCGCGCGTTGACGCAGGTCGGTCGCGCGGTCAGGCTGCGCGCGGGCACCTATACGGAAGCCCCCCTCTCCCCAGGGGGTTTTCGTGCGTAGTGGACCGGCACGCCGGACGCTTGGTCCAGGAGAAGCTCGGCGTCAAGGTCGCCCGCGCGGCCGCCGATGGATTGCATGATGCGGGTCGGGATCTTCGGCAGCTGCGTGACCCGAGACCTCTTCGAGGACCCCGGCCTGCGCCCCGCGCTCGCGCGCTACACCTCGCGCTCGTCGTTGATCAGCGCGGTCGCCGCGCCCGTGGCGCTCGATCCCCGCGCACGAGCGCACCCCTTCGCGAACGCGTGCCTCGATCGCATCGTCCCGGCCGGGCTCGTCGAGGAACGCGACGTGCTGTTCCCAGGCGAGCCCGGCCATGACCCGCAATCCGGCGGCCGACGCCAGGTCCAGCAGCCAGACGGGGGCACGCTGTAGGTCCGTACCGCGTTGACGCCGGCGCGCACCATCTGCGCGAAGTCCTGCTCCACCTGACCCGCCGGCGGGACGCCGTCTTCCAGGGCTCAAGTCCGGTGAGCACGCGGGCCCCGGAAGAACTGCTGAGAAGACAAACAGGTCTAACGGGGGGGAACGCGGGTTAGAAAGGGCGCATACAATCGCCGCGAGCCGGAGGAGCTCGATGCGAATGAATCATGACGACGATTTCGAGGTGGGCCGCTTCCCGGCCCGCAGAGGAAGGAACTACCACGCGTGAGAATCCAGTTGAAGCGATCCCCAGTTTTCGTCGCCGCATGCGGCGCTGTCGCTGCTAGCGCCGCATTCGGCGCCCCCGCAGCACATGCGCAGTCGATCACGAACGTCATCTACACCAGCCAGGATGCGGCCCCCGCGGGCCCCGCCGCAAGAAAGGCGTGCGACGCCGCGGACAGCACCACCAACTGCCACATCTTCGCGGTGAACCTCGACGGCGCTGGAGGTCCGATCACCAGCGGGCCCGCCAACGACGTCGATCCCGCTGCGTCGCCCGACGGCACGAAGATCGCCTTTGCCCGGCGGGTCGGTCCCGTAGAGAGCGGCAACTACGACATCTACGTGATGAGCGCCAACGGGACCGGCATCACCCAGCTCACGTCCGGGCCCAGGGACGAGCGTTACCCGGCATGGTCACCGGATGGCTCCAGGATCGCCTACCGCGGCTATCCGGTGCCGGTTGCCAACTGCGCAGCCCTTCCAATCCCAGATTGTGATCCCGGCTCGCAGATCTTCACGATGAGCGCCGCCGGTCCGGGGAACAGCGGGACCGCCATCAGGAACACCGCCGGTGGAGATCAGCCGGCGTGGTCACCCGACGGCACGGAGATCGCATACTCGGCGCGTCAGGTCGCCGACCCGGCGGCCGGCGAGGACATCTTCAAGCAGGTCGTCGACAACGCAGCGGGGGCGGCTCCGACGCGTCTGACGAGCACGCCGCAGAACGATCGCTACCCGAGCTGGCAGCCCACCGCGGGCTCGACGCAGGTCCTGTTTCGACGGTTGGACGCCGCCACCGGCCGCGAGCTCTGGCTCGTCGACTCCTCCAACGGGGTCAGCCAGGCGCTGCTGGCGCCGGCGACCAACAACATCGGCCGCGCCGCGTCGTGGGCCCCGTTGAACCTGGGCGCGCCGAACGTCTTGGCGTTCGTCAGCTACGCCGACGCCAGCAAGCCGGTCGAGGGCGATCAGGAGATCTGGCTGGGGAATCTGTCGGGCAATACGATCGGCAATCTCCCCGGCGTGTCGGCTCCGCTCACCAACAACGACCAGAACGACGACGAGCCGCGGATCAGCCACGTACCGGCGGCCCTTTCGCCGGTGACGCGTCCGACCGGCGTGGCCGCCGGCGGTGGCGGTGCGGGCGGCGGCGGCGGTGTCGTCAGCAGCCTGCCGCTCACCGTTGGCGGCGGCACGACGGCGGACGGGCGCAGGGCGCTCGCGCTCACGCTCACGGTGCCCAGGCAGAACCTCGGCAGGAAGAAGAAGACGGTCCGGGCAAGCGTGAAGTGCAGCGCTAAGTGCGCCGTCACCATGACGGGCTTCACGAAGCTGCGGGTCCGCGGCAAGATCAGGACGCTGCGCCTTCAGCGCACGAACAAGTCGCTCAACGCCGGCGTGAACACCCGGGTCAACATCCGGCTCCCGCTGGCGACGTTGCGCAGCGTGCGCAGCGCCCTGCGCCGGAAGAAGCGCGTGACCATCACGATCCAGGCAACGGCGCGTACGTCCAGCGGCGAGTTCACGCCGACCGCGAAGCGCAAGCTCGTCCTGCGCAGGTAATCGGAGGCCGATCCAAGATCCCGGTCGATCAGGCCGGCCGATCCCCCGCTCATAACGGCGGAGGGTCGGCCGGCGCCGGGTACGATCAGGCGATGCCCGAGCGCCTGTACTTCACGGCCTCAGACGAGGCCAACGTCCTGATCGCGAACGACCCGATGGCGCTGCTCGTGGGCTTCGTGCTCGACCAGCAGGTCACCGTGCAGAAGGCGTTCGTCGGCCCGCTCGCGCTCAAGGAGCGCCTCGGCTCGCTCGATGCGCAGACGCTCGCTGCCGCCGACCTCGTGCCCGTCTTCCGTATGAGGCCGGCGATCCACCGCTTCCCGGGCGCTATGGCCCAGCGTGTGCATGACCTCGCGCTGCACCTGCTCGAGCACTACGACGGCGATGCTGCGCGGGTATGGACCGACCCGAGCACCGCCGGGGAGCTACGGGCGAACCTGCTAGGGCTGCCGGGCTTCGGCGAGATGAAGGTCAAGGCGCTCGGCGCCGTGCTCGCCAAGCAGTTCGGCGTGCAGACGGCTGATGCGCTCGTCCCGTCGCACCCGACGCTCGGCGACGTCGACTCCGCGCAGGCGCTGGCCGACTATCAGGCGGCCAAGCGCGTGCACAAGAAGGAGTGGGCGAAGGTCAAGGTGTGACGGTAGCTGGTCAGCTGCCACTCGGCCGGATGTTCTGATTGGCCGCGAAGACGTTGCGCGGATCCCAGCGGTCCTTGACCGCGACGAGCCGCGCATACGTTTCCTCGCCGTAGAACGCGCGCACGCGTGTGCCGGCCGGGTCGGAGACGTGGTTGGGATGCGCGCTGCCGTCGCCGTACGCGGCCATCGTGTCGGCGAAGCGGGTCGTCCAGGCGCGGTTGACCGGGGTGTCGGCGGGGTCGGGCCACAGCGACAACGCGTGATAGGCCCAGCGCGCGCCGCGGTGCGACAGCGCCGTCGCGCCTTCCTCGACGCGCGCGTAGGCGCCGCCCAGCGGCTGCAGCAGGACGACGGTCAGCGGGGAGGGAATGTCGGCAGCGACAGCGATCGCGTCGGCGATCGCCGTGTCGAACAGGTCATCGAGGAAGGCCGCCTTCCAGTGGTTCTGCATGCCCTGCGGGCAGCCCTGGTCGGTGATCTGCTGCAGCGCGACGTACGGCATCGGCGCGACGACGTCGATCAGCGGCGCCAGCGCGCGCAGCGGCGCGACGAGGCGCTCGCGCTCCTTCTCGTCGTCGGCGAACGCGGCGACGATGATCGCGAGGACGGGCTTGCCGACGAGCCCCGCCGGCACGAACGGCGCGGGTGGGGCGAGCTGCAACGCGGCGCAGCCCCCGAGCTCGTCGGGCGCGGCCGCCATCACGTCGCGGTACGCGCGCAGCACCTCCTCGGCGCGCTCCCACGCGAACAGCAGCATGCCGGCCGTGATGATCGGACCGACCTGGTGCAGCGCGAGCTCGAACTCGGTGACGATGGCGAAGTTGCCGCCGCCGCCCCGCAGCGCCCAGAACAGGTCAGGGTGCTGGACGGGGTCGGTGCGCACGATGTCGCCGTCGGCGGTGACGACCGTCGCGCTCAGCAGGTTGTCAGCCGTCAGCCCGTGCTTGCGCTCCAGCCAGCCGGAGCCCGATCCGAGCGTCAGGCCCGCGACGCCGGTCGTCGACATGCGCCCGCCGGTCACCGCGAGGCCGTGCGCCTGCGTCGCCGCATCGAGCTCGCCCCAGGTCAGGCCGGCGCCGGCGCGCACGACGCGCCGCTCGAGGTCGACCTCGATGCGCTTGAGCCGCCGCACGTCGATGACGAGCCCGTCGTCGATCACGCCGAAGCCGGCGCCCGAGTGCCCGCCGCAGCGCACCGCGACGGGTAGGTCCTCGCGCTCGGCATGACGCAGCGCGGCGGCGACGTCGCGCGCGTCGCAGACCTGGGCGATCAGCGCCGGCCGGCGGTCGATGGCACCGTTGAAGACTGCACGCGCGTCGTCGTAGCCGGGCTCGCCGGGGGAGAGGACGTTGCCGGCGAATTCATCGATAAAGGGGCTGACGGCGATACTCATGTGGTGGCTCCTGGTCGGGATCTGGCGGCAGACTCGACCGTCCACGGCATCGACGCAACAGATCTTGTCGGAACTAGTATCGTGATCGTCGATGTACGACCTGCGCCGCCTGCGCGCGTTTCATGCCGTCGCCGAGCGCCGATCGTTCTCCGCCGCCGCGCTCGAGCTCGGGTACGCGCAGTCCGTCGTCTCACACCACGTCGCCGCACTCGAGGGCGAGTTCGGCCTCACGCTCGTCGACCGCAGTTGCCGGCCGGTCGGCCTGACCCCGGCGGGCGAGCGGCTGCGCAGCCATGCCATCGCGGTGCTCGGCGCGGTCGCCGAGGCCGAGGACGAGCTGCGCGCGCTTGCCGGCCTGCGGACGGGAACGCTGCGCCTCGGCGCCTTTCTCACCGCCTGCACATCGTTCGTGCCGACGGCGCTCGCGCACTTCGAGCGCGACTGGCCCGACGTCGGCGTGCGGGTCGAGCAGGCCGAGACCGAGGACGCGATGCGCCGGCTGCGGGCGGGCGACCTCGATCTCGCGGTCGTGTACTCCAACGGTCCCGAAGAGCGGCCTCCGGGCGCCGACGACGCGCATGGCTGGAGCTACCTCGGCGACGATCCCTTCCGCCTCGTGCTGCCCGCCGCCCACCGACTCGCGCGGAAGCGCGGCATCACGGTCGGCGACCTGCGCGAGGAGCGCTTCAGCGCGCCCGAACGGGTCGGCCAGGGTCGCGACTACCACGCGATGCTCGGGCGCGTCTGCGCTCGGGGCGGCTTCGCGCCGAACGTCGCGTACATCGTTCGCGACGTGGCCGTCGGCCGGGCGCTCGTATCGGCCGGGCTGTCGATCGCCGTGATGCCGGAGCTGACGATCCCGCTGCCGCGGCCCGATGTCGCCGTGCGCCCGCTGCCCGGCGCCGTCGACGAGCATCGCGGCGTCTTCGCGGTCTGGCTGAAGAACCGGCGCGTGCCGGCGGTCGCGCCGATGCTGCGGCTGCTCACGGACGCGGCGGATGCACGGCTATCGTCGCCAAGGCGATGAATGACATCGAGCTGACGGGCAGTGCGCTGGCGCCGGCCGCCGTGATCGCCGTCGCCCGCCGCGATGTGGCCGTGCGGCTCGGCTCGACGGCGCGGGCGAAGATGGACGCAAGCGCCGCCGCGGTGCAGCGCGCCCTGGAAGCGCCCGAGCCCGCCTACGGCGTGTCGACCGGGTTCGGCTCGCTCGCGAACGTCGTCATCCCAGCCGGGCGGCGCGAGGAGCTGCAGCGGGCGCTCGTGCGCTCGCACGCCGCGGGAATGGGACCGCCCGTCGAGCGCGAGGTCGTGCGGGCGATGATGCTGCTGCGCGCGCGGACCCTCGCGATGGGCTGCTCGGGGGCGCGCCCGCTCGTCGTCGAGGGGATCGCCGCGCTGCTCAACCACGGGCTGACGCCGGTCGTGCCGGAGCACGGCTCGCTGGGCGCGAGCGGCGACCTCGCCCCGCTCGCGCACTGCGCGCTGGCCCTGCTGGGCGAGGGCGAGGTGGAGCTGCACGACGGCACGCGCACGGAGGCCGGGGCGGCGTTGGCGGCATGCGGGCTGGCGCCGCTGACGCTGATCGCCAAGGAGGGTCTTGCGCTCATCAACGGCACCGACGGGATGCTCGGCATGCTCGTCCTCGCCGCACACGACCTCGCCCACCTGCTGCGCGTCGCCGACGTCACGGCGGCGATGTCGGTCGAGGCGCTGCTGGGCACCGATCGGGTCTTCGACGCCGAGCTCGTCGCGCTGCGCCCGCAACCCGGCCAGCAGCTCAGCGCCCAGAACCTGCGTGCGCTGCTGGCGGGCTCGGAGATCGTCGCCAGCCACCGCTTCGGCGACGACCGCGTGCAGGACGCCTACTCGCTGCGCTGCGCGCCGCAGGTGGCCGGCGCCGCGCGCGACGTGCTCGTGCACGCCGACACCGTCGCGCGCGCCGAGCTGGCCAGCGCGATCGACAACCCGATGGTCCTGCCCGACGGGCGGATCGAGTCGTGCGGCAACTTCCACGGCGCGCCGCTGGCGTTCGCGTGCGACGCGCTCGCGATCGCGATCGCCGAGGTCGGCGCGATCGCCGAGCGGCGCACCGACCGGCTGCTCGACAGCTCGCGGTCGTCGGGGCTGCCGCCGTTCCTCGCACCGGACGCGGGCGTCAACTCGGGGCTCATGCTCGCCCAGTACACGCAGGCCGCGATGGTGGCCGAGAACCGCCGCCTGGCCGCGCCCGCGAGCGTCGGCTCGCTGCCGACGAGCGCGATGCAGGAGGACCATGTGTCGATGGGCTGGGCCGCCGCTCGCAAGCTGCGCACCGTCGTGGCGAACCTCGCGCGAATCCTCGCGGTCGAGCTCGTCTGCGCGGCGCGCGGGATCGAGCTGCGCGCGCCGCTGCAGCCCGCGGCCGGGACTGCCGCCGCGCTGGCCGCATTACGGGCGGCGGGTGTGCCCGGCGCCGGCGACGATCGATGGCTGTCGCCCGAGCTCGCGCTGGCCGAGCAACTTGTGCTCGGCGACGCGCTGCGCGATGGCGCCGCGGCCGTGGTGGGGCAGCTCGCGTGAGCGGGCCGCGCCGCGTCGTCGCCCCCCGCGGGAGCGAGATCTCCTGCCGCGGCTGGCCGCAGGAGGCGGCGCTGCGGATGCTGCACAACAACCTCGATCCCGACGTCGCCGAGCGCCCCGACGACCTCGTCGTCTACGGCGGCACGGGCCGCGCGGCGCGCTCCTGGGACGCCTTCGACGCGATCACGCGCACGCTGCGCACGCTGGCCGGCGACGAGACGCTGCTCGTCCAGTCCGGCAAGCCGGTCGGCGTCTTTGCAACGCACGAGTGGGCGCCGCGGGTGCTGATCGCCAACTCCAACCTCGTGCCCGAGTGGGCTACGTGGGACGAGTTTCGCCGCCTCGAGGCGCTCGGGCTGACGATGTACGGCCAGATGACGGCGGGCTCCTGGATCTACATCGGCAGCCAGGGCATCGTGCAGGGCACGTACGAGTGCTTCGCCGAGATCGCGCGGCGCCACCACGGCGGCTCGCTCGCCGGGACGATCACGCTGACGGCGGGCCTCGGCGGAATGGGCGGCGCGCAGCCGCTCGCGGTGACGATGAACGGCGGCGTCGCGCTCTGCATCGAGGTCGATCCGAATCGCATCGAGCGGCGTATCCAGACGCGCTATCTCGACGAGGTCGCCACATCGGTCGAAGATGCGGTGGCGCGTGCCGTTGCCGTCCGCGACGAACGCCGCGCCGTCAGCATCGGCCTGTGCGCGAACGCCGCCGACGCGCTGCCGCAGCTGCTGAGGTTGGGCTTTCCGGCCGACATCGTCACCGATCAGACGAGCGCGCACGATCCGCTCGCCGGCTATGTGCCGGACCGGATGACGCTCGCCGAGGCCGACGCGCTGCGCCAATCCGATCCCGGCGAGTACATCCGCCGCTCGCGCGCCGCGATCGCCGCGCACTGCGCCGCGATGGTGGGATTCCTCGACGCCGGCGCCGAGGTCTTCGACTACGGCAACAGCCTGCGCGCCGAGGCCCGCTTGGGTGGCTTCGAGCGTGCCTTCGCCTACCCCGGCTTCGTGCCCGCCTACGTGCGCCCGCTGTTCTGCGAGGGCAAGGGGCCGTTTCGCTGGGTCGCGCTGTCGGGCGATCGCGCCGACATCGCCGCGACCGACCGCGCCGTGCTCGAGGAGTTCCCAGAGGACGAGGCGCTCGCCCGCTGGATCGCCCACGCCAGCGAGCGGATCGCCTTCCAGGGGCTGCCGGCGCGGATCTGCTGGCTGGGCTACGGCGAGCGCGCGCGGCTGGGGCTGCGGATCAACGCGATGGTCGCTTCGGGCGAGCTGCGGGCGCCGGTCGTGATCGGCCGCGACCATCTCGACGCGGGCTCGGTCGCGTCCCCGTACCGCGAGACCGAGGGCATGGCCGACGAGTCCGACGCGATCGCCGACTGGCCGCTGCTCAATGCTCTTGTGAACACTGCGAGCGGGGCGTCGTGGGTGTCGATCCACCACGGCGGCGGCGTCGGGATCGGGCGTTCGATCCACGCCGGGATGGTGTGCGTTGCCGACGGCACGGCGCTCGCCGCGCAGAAGCTCGAGCGCGTGCTGACCGCGGACCCGGGGACGGGCGTCATGCGTCATGCGGACGCGGGCTACGAGCGCGCCGTCGAGGTTGCGCAAGCGCGCGGAGTGCGGATCCCGATGCGCGAGGAGGACTAGTGGCGGCGCTCGCGATCGTCACCGGCGACGCAGCGGTGCTGCGCGAGCGCGCTCGCGAGGTGGCGCCCGCCGAGTTGGCGTCGCCGGATGTCCAGCAGCTGATCGACGACATGATCGCGACGATGCGGGCGGCGTCCGGCGCCGGGCTGGCGGCGAACCAGGTGGGGGAGACGCTGCGGATCGCGGTGATCGAGGTGCGGGCCGGCAACAGGCGCTACCCGTACAAGCCGCCGATCGCGCTGACGGTGATCGTCAACCCGGTGCTCGAGGTGCTCGACGACGAGCGCTTCGAGATCAACGAGGGCTGCCTGTCGCTGCCCGGCGTGCGTGGCGTCGTCCCGCGTGCCGTCAACGTGCGCGTGCGCTACGTCGACCGCGACGGCGCACCGCACGAGGAGATCCGCCGCGGGCTCACCGCCGGCACGTTCCAGCACGAGATCGACCATCTCGACGGCGTCCTGCTCACCGATCGCGTCGAGGACCCCGCGGCGCTCATGACGTGGGACGAGTTCGAGCGTGATCATCGCGCCGCGTTCGAGGCGCGGGCGCGGGCGCTCGTGGCGCGCGTCGGGTCATGACCGCACTGTGGTGCGAGTGGGCGTGGCTCGGCGGTGGGGCGGCTACGGCCGACGTGTCGATCGAGATCGACGAGGCTGCGGGGAGGATCGCGGATGTGCGGGCTGGAGCCGAGCCGAGCGCGGACGCCGAGCAGCTGCGCGGCCTGACGATCCCCGGCCTGGCGAACGCGCACTCGCACGCCTTCCAGCGTGCGCTGCGCGGGCGCGCGCAGGGACCGGGCTCGTTCTGGTCCTGGCGCGAGCAGATGCTCGCGCTTGCCGAGACCGTCGATCCGGACGGCTACCGCGCGCTCGCACGGGCGACGTTCGCGGAGATGGCGCTGGCGGGTGTGACGGTCGTCGGCGAGTTTCACTACCTGCACCACGGGCCCGGCGGTGAGCCCTACGCCGACCCGAACGAGCTCGGCCGGGCCGTACTTGCCGCCGCCGACGAGGCGGGGATCCGGATCGTGCTGCTCGACGCCTGCTACCTGCATGGCGGCAGCGCGCGCTTTCGCGACGCGAGCGAGGCGGCGTGGGCCGAGCGCGTGTCGGCGCTCGACGGCGCGACCGTGGGCGCGGCGATCCACAGCGTGCGCGCGGTCGATCCCGACGCGGCGGCGGTGGTCGCGGGCTGGGCGGCAGCGCGGTCGGCACCGCTGCACGCGCACGTCTCCGAGCAGCCGGCCGAGAACGAGCGCACGCGCGAGCGGTGGGGCCTGACGCCGACGGCGCTGCTCGGCGAGGCCGGCGCACTGAGCGAGCGCTTCACGGCGATCCATGCCACGCACGTGAGTGCCGCGGACATCGGGCTGCTTGGCGGCGCCGGCGCGACCGTCTGCCTGTGCCCGACGACCGAGCGCGACCTCGCCGACGGCATCGGCCCGGCGCGCCGGCTCACCGACGCGGGAGCGCGGCTGGCGCTCGGCAGCGACTCGCACGCGGTCATCGACCTGCTCGAGGAGGCGCGCGCGGTCGAGCTCGACGAGCGGCTGGCCTGCGGCGAGCGCGGGCGCCACGGCGCGGACGAGCTGCTGCGCGCCGCGACGACCGGTGGCTACGCGTCGCTGGGTCTGCACGACGGCGGGCGGATCGAGGCGGGCGCCCTCGCGGACCTGACGGCTGTGGCGCTGGACTCCGTGCGCCTGGCGGGGACGCCGCCGCTCGACGGCGTCGTGTTCTGCGCCGGCGCCGCCGACGTTCGCGACGTCATGGTCGGCGGGCGCTGGCTCGTGCGCGACGGTGCGCACGTGTCGATCGACGTCGCAGCCGAGCTGCGCGAGGTGCTGTCGCCGTGAACACACTCGCGATCGACAACATCGGCCTGCTCGTCACGAACGATCCCGAGCTCGGCACAGTGCGTGACGCGGCGCTCGTGTTCGAAGGCGAGCAGGTCGCCGCGGTGCTGCCGGCAGGCGCAGGCGCGGACGCAGACGAGCGCATCGACGCCGCGGGGCGCTGCGTCATCCCGGGCTTCGTCGACAGCCACACGCACCTCGTGTTCGCCGGCGAGCGCGGGGACGAGTTCGCGGCGCGGATGGCCGGCGCGCCGTATGCCGCAGGCGGGATCCGCCAGTCCGTCGCGGCGACGCGCGCCGCGAGCGACGCCGAACTGCGCGCGCTGGCGGCCGCACGACGCGACGAGGCGTTGCGGGCGGGGATCACGCACGTCGAGATCAAGTCCGGCTACGGACTCGACGTCGAGCACGAGCGGCGCTCGTGCGAGGTGGCCGCGGGGTTCACCGACGACGTGACGTTCCTCGGCGCGCACGTCGTTCCGCATGGCGCCGATGCCGACGTGTACGTCGCGCTCGTATGCGGCGCGATGCTCGACGCGTGCGCGCCGCGCGCGCGCTGGATCGACGTGTTCTGCGAGCGGGGCGCCTTCGACGCCGACCAGTCGCGCGCCGTGCTCGAGGCCGGCGGCGCCGCCGGACTCGGGCTGCGGATCCACGCAAACCAGCTCGGCCACGGCCCGGGAGTCCAGCTCGGCGTCGAGCTCGGCGCGGCGTCGGCCGACCATTGCACGTACCTCAGTGACGACGACCTCGCGGCGCTCGCCGGGAGCGACACCGTCGCCACGTTCCTGCCCGCGACGGACTTCTCCACGCGCCAGCCCTATCCCGATGCGCGGCGGGCGATCGACGCCGGCGCGAGCGTCGCGATCGCGACGAACTGCAACCCCGGATCGAGCTACACGACAGCGATGGCGTTCTGCATCGCGCTCGCCGTCCGCGACATGCGCATGACCGCCGAAGAGGCGCTCGTGGCGGCGACGCTCGGCGGCGCTCGCGCGCTGCGGCGCAGCGACATCGGCCACCTCGGGATCGGTGCGAGAGCCGACGCGGTCCTGCTCGACGCACCGTCCTACGCCCACCTCGTCTACCGCCCCGGCGTGCCGCTGGTGGCGGTGACGATCGCTCGTGGCCGGGTGGCCTGGACCGCGCCGTGGTCGGGGGGTTAGGGTCGCACTACCCGATCCCGAGGAGGAGACATGTACGCGCGAGTTGCGAGCTGGGACGGTGGGGACGCAGAGGCGATCCGGGCATCGGCCGAGGGGATCCAGAGCCGGTCCGCCGAGGGTCCGCCGGAGGGTGTCCCCGCGGTCGGGTTTCTGCTGCTGATCGACCCGGACAACGGCCGTAGCATCGGCATCTCGCTGTACGCGACAGAAGAGGACATGCACACCGGCGATGCCACGCTCAACGAGATGAGCCCGCCTGGCGACGGCATGGGCACCCGCCAGCCCGTCGAGTTCTACGAGGTCGGGGTCGATATGCGCGTGTGAGGCTCGGGGCACGTCGAGCGCGACTTCTTGGTGCACGTTGTGTCAGGCTGATCGAAGTCATAGGGCCGAACTGCTCGCGCGCCAGTGCGTGGGCGGCCGGGGGAACCACGTGCGTCGCTCGCGACGCAGGGGCGAATCGCCGGTGCAAACCGGGGTAGCGCATCGTTTTCAGCGCGAGTCCGTCAGCTCACCTCGGAGGCCTCTGAAAACGGGGAGGCTGCAGTGCAAAACCCAGGCCGGTCGCGTTCGTGCGCGGCCATGATTGCTGTCAGTAGCGTGCTGGCGGCGCCGGGCGCAGACGCGCAGGCCGCCTTCGGCGACCGCGTCCTGCGGCAGGGCAGCAGCGGCCAGCATGTGCGCGTCCTGCAGCGCTGGCTGTCGCTGACGGGCTATCAGGCGCCCATCGACGGGCACTTCAGGCGGCGCACGAAGACCGCGTTGCGACGCATGGAGCGCGAGAACGAGATGCGCGCCGACGGGATCCTGTCGCGCATCCAGGCTCGTGGGCTGCGCCGGCGGGCGATCATCGCCCGCGCCACGGTGCTGACCGGCGGTCCCGAGCCGTTGCCCGCGATCGCGCCCGCGGAGAACGTCGCGCCGGGCGAAACCGCGGTCCTCGCGCCCGACGGGCGCACCGCGCTCGCACCCGCAGGCGCGCCGCCACAGGTCGTAAACGCGATTGAGGCCGCCAACAAGATCGTCGGCAAGCCCTACCGCTACGGCGGCGGCCATGGCTCGTTCGAGGACTCCGGCTACGACTGTTCGGGGACCGTCTCCTACGCGCTGCATGGCGCCGACCTGCTCGACGCGCCGCTCGCCTCACCGGGTCTGACGACCTTCGGCGCCGACGGCGCCGGGAAGTGGATCACCGTCTACGCGAACTCCGGGCACGCCTACATCGTCATCGCCGGGCTGCGGTTGGACACGTCCGGCACCGGCGGCGATGGACCGGGCTGGCACCCGGGGTCGCGCTCCTCGAGCGGCTACGTCGCGCGCCATCCCGCGGGTTATTAGGTGCGTTCCTGAGCACGTTGTTCATCCGCGCCGCCGGGGCCGCGGGATACGGGTTCGCGCCGCGTCCGTCTTCGCCGGTGCGCCGAGCCACGATCCGGCCCGCGAGACGCACAAAGCGCCCGTTCACCGGTTCTTCATCGATGCGTCAGTGAGACAGTTGCCCTCGCCTACACGCCCGAGTCACCCGCGGTCTGGCAGCCCTGCAGCGCGGTCAGCGGCAGATGCGCCACGCCAGGGGTCACGACAGCCGACCCGGCATGTGAGCAGCTGCTGTTCACCCACGTCGCGCGCGCTCGCCGCGCGCACAGAACGACCACGACCGATCAGCCACCTGAACAACCTGCTCAGTCATACAACTTAGGAGATCAGCCCGCGTGTCATGCGGACGAAGTCGTGCACGCCACCGTTGGTGGCGTGCACATAACGCTCGCTCTCCTCGAAGCCGGCCCGCTCGTAGACCTTGATCGCGCGGTCGTTGAAGGCGGCGACGGCGAGTGTGAAGCCGGTCGCTCCGAGC
>DATLNO010000190.1:0-2303 GCA_035536715.1 Solirubrobacteraceae bacterium | reverse complement strand
GAGCACGAGGCGTCGACGCTCGACTACGCGAACGCGCAGGCGCAGGTCGTGCGAGCCCGCGCCTCACTCGATCTCGCCAAGCAGCGGCTCGAGGATGCGACGGTCACGGCTCCCGTCGCCGGCACCGTCATCGAGAAGGCCGTCTCGCTCGGCCAGGTCATCACGTCGGCGACGGGCGCCTTCGGCGGCGGGACGACGCTGCTGAAGATGGCGGACCTGAGCCGGGTCCGCGTGCGCGCGCTGTTCAACGAGACCGACATCGGCCAGGTGCGACCGGCCCAACCCGCGACGGTAGTTGTCGACGCGTACCCCGACCGACGGTTTGCGGGCCTGGTTGAGAAGATCGAGCCGCAAGCGGTCGTGCAGCAGGGCGTCACGATGTTCCCCGTCCTGGTCACGCTCGACAACCGTGAGGGGCTGCTCAAGCCGGGCATGAACGGCGAGGTGTCCGTTCTGATCGACGAGCGCGTCAACGTGCTCGCAGTGCCGAACGACGCCGTGCGCAACACGCGCGAGGCGGTCGCCACGGCGCCGATGCTGGGGCTCGACCCGGACAGCGTCCAGGCGCAGATGCGCGCGCAGTTTGGCGGAATGCGTGGCCGTGGCGCTGTGCGTCAGCAGGGCGAGGAGGCGCAGCAGGGCCAGGAAGGGCAGCGCGGCGGGTTCCGTGCTGGCCAGCAGGTCGACGTCACCGATCAGCAGTGCGCGGACGTGAGCACCGCGCTTGCGCGGCGCCCCAACGAGCGGCGCAGGATCGAGGAGCTGCAAACGAGGATGCGGGCGCCCGACGCGGATCGGATGGCCCTGGTTGGGGAGATGCGGACCGCGTACCAAGCCGCCGGCGTCGACGCCCGGAGTGCGATGGCGTGCCGCCGGCGTGAGCGCGCCGGCGGCGCAGGAACGGCGACTCGCGACGGCGATGGCAGCGGCGCAACGCCGATGCGTCTCGCGCCTGCGACGAACGGCGCGTCGGCGGATCCGTCGACTCCTGTGCGTACGCGCCCCGGCCTTGTCTTCGTCTCCGAAGGGAGCACCTACAAGCCGCGCGTCGTGATGCTCGGCGCCGGCAACTACGACTACACGGAGGTCGTCAGCGGCCTCCGTGAGGGAGAGCGTGTCGCGTTGCTCGCGTCCCTCGCGGTGCAAGCGCAGCGTGAGCAGCAGAACGAGCGCTTCCGACGCGGCATGGGCGGGATCCCCGGGATGCAGGGTGGCGGGGGTGGCGGCGGCGGTGCCCCACGCGGCGGCGGGGGCGGCGGCGGACCGCGGTAGAGGAGCCCCACATGCTCTTCGGCGAGATCATCAGCGTCGCGCTCAGCGCGCTCCGCGCGAACAAGCTGCGGTCGTTGCTCACGATGCTCGGCATCGTGATCGGTGTCGCCGCCGTGATCGCGATGGTCGCCCTCGGCACGGGCGCACAGAAAGCGGTCAAGGAGCGGATCTCGGCGCTCGGCACCACGCTCGTGACGATCCGGCCCGGTCAGCAGCGTGGAATGGGCGTCGCGATCGCCGACCAGCAGGTCAAGCTGACGATGCGCGACGCCGCGGCGATCGAGGAGCGCGCGCCGAACGTCCTCGCCGTGCAGCCGGAGATGTCGCGGACATTCCAAGTGACCTACCTGAACCGCAACACCTCGACACAGGTGGTCGGGACCTCACCGAACTACCTCGAGGTCCGAAAGTACCGCATCGAGTCAGGGCGCATGTTTACGCGCGCCGAGGACGACGGGAAGCAGCGGGTGGCGGTCGTCGGCCCAGCCGTGGCGACTGCGCTCGGGCTCGAGGCCCCGGAGGCGCTCGTCGGCGAGAACCTCCGCATTCGCGGCATTCAGTTCACGGTCGTCGGCGTGCTCCAGTCGAAGGGGCAAGCCAATCCGTTCATGAACCCCGACGATCAGGTGCTCATTCCGCTCAACACGGCGCGCTTTCGCGTGCACGGCACCGATCGCCTTCGCTCGATCAGCGTGATCGCAGCGTCCGAGGAGAAGATCCCCGACGCGATGGCCGACGTGCAAAAGGTCCTGCGCCGCGAGCATCGCCTCCGCCAGGGACAGCCTGACGACTTCCAGATGAACAGCCAGGCGGACTTCCTGAGCACCCTCGGCGAGACGACCCAGGTGTTCACCTTCCTGCTCTCGGGGATTGCGGCCGTGAGCCTGCTCGTTGGCGGCATCGGCATCATGAACATCATGCTGGTCTCGGTCACGGAGCGCACCCGCGAGATCGGCATTCGCAAGGCGCTCGGCGCCACGCGGAGGAACGTGCTGCTTCAGTTCCTCATCGAGGCCGTGGTCCTCTGCTGC
>DATLNO010000189.1:0-8909 GCA_035536715.1 Solirubrobacteraceae bacterium | reverse complement strand
CGACCTGGGCCTCGTCTCGCAGATCGGCAGCGTCCACGTGCCGAAGCTCATGGACGTCGAGACCTACGAGACCGTGCACCAGCTCGTGTCGACGATCCGCGGGCGCCTGCGCGACGACGTCGACCTCGTCGACTGCATCCGCGCGACGTTTCCCGGCGGCTCGATGACGGGCGCCCCGAAGCTGCGCACGATGGAGATCATCGACGCGCTCGAGGGTGTTCCGCGCGGCGTCTACGCGGGGGCGCTGGGCTTTCTAGCATTGAACGGCACCGCGGACCTGAGCATCGTCATCCGCACGCTCGTCGCCACCGGGGCCGGCGCCTCGATCGGCTCGGGCGGCGCGATCGTGATGCTCTCCGACGCCGAGGACGAGTACGACGAGATGCTGCTCAAGGCCCAGCCACTGCTGGATGCGGTGAGCCTGAGCGGCGCCGCGATGCCGAGCCGACCGTCGCGCCCGCCCCGCGTCAGCGAATGAGAACGGGAGTGCCGAGCGGGACGCGCTTGTAGAGCGCGATCACGTCGTTGACGCGCATGCGGATGCACCCGTGCGACGCGCGCGTCCCGACGGTGTACTCCTGCCCGGTGCCGTGGATCCCGACGCTGCCGCTCACGCCCATCCAGCGGGCCTTGAGGGGGTTCGCGGCGCTGCCCCCCGTGACGGTCGTGCCGGCAAGCTCCCCGGCCCAGGGACTGTTCGGCACCGACCAGACGGGGTTGACCTGCTTGCTCTGGATCGCGAACAGGCCACGTGGCGTCGGGTAGTCGGGCAGCCCGACGGCGACCTTGTAGGTCTTGACGACCTTCAGCCGCTTGAACAGCCGCAGCGTGAAGCTCGATCGCTCGATCGTGAGGACCGTCGACGCGCTCTTGCGCAGTACATCGGCCGTGACCTTCGGCTTGACGGAGATGAGCCGGGGCTTGAAGACGCGGGGAATGTTCGGATCCGCCACCGCCGCGGCGACCTGCTTGGCGAGCGTCTTGTCGCCGATGTCGCGGCCGCGCTTGGAGTGTGTGACGCGCACGCGGCGGATCGAGATCTTCAGCTTGGAATCGACGGCCGGGCGCTTGAGGCGCTTCTTGATGCGGGCGATGAAGCTGTCGACCGCGCGCTGGTCGAAGGTCACGGCGAGCGGGACGTTCGTGGGTTGACCACCTGCGACGCGGCCGGCGTAGAGCGCGCGCTTTGCGCTCGTCAGCACGTCGAACCTCGCCTCGGCATCGACGCTGCTGAGCTTCCAGGTGATGTCCGCGGCCTGCACGGTGATGGTGCCGCGCTCGAGGCGCTCGCCGTGGACGCTCGTCAGCGTGGCGGCGGCCTCCTCGATGGTCTGGCCCGAGAGGTCGGTGCCGGCGGCCGTGACGCCGGCCGCGATGCGCTCGCCCGGCAGCGGCTGCTGCGCGCCGGCCGGAGCGGCGGTGCCGGCCGCCGCGGCAAGGCAGCAGAGGGTGACGATGCGCCTTCGCGACATGCGGCTGAATGTACCCGGCGCTCGGCGCTGCACACGCAGGTTGGCTGTCAGGCGCGGCCGTACACGGGCACGTGCGCGCCACTCACCACGCCAGATCCGTCCTCACAGAGAAACCGGATGACGCTCGCGATCTGCTCCGGTGCGACCCAGCGGCCGTGGTCGGCGTCGGGCATCGACGCACGGTTGGCCGGCGTGTCGATCACGCTCGGCAGGATCGCGTTGGCGCGGATGCCGTCCTCGCGGTACTCGACGGCGAGGACGTCGACGAACGCGAGCACGGCCGCCTTCGCGACGATGTAGCCCGCCGCCCCCTTGAACGGCTTGAGCGCGGCGCGCGAGGAGACGCAGACGATCGCGCCGCCGCCCGCGGCCTGCAGGTGCCCGATCGCGGCGTGGCATACGAGGTACGTCGGCCGCAGGTTCAGGCGCAGCTGAGCCTCGTACTCGTCGACCGGCGTCTCGTGGACGCGGCCGGCCGCCGCGTACCCGCCGACGAGGCTGACAACCGCGCGCAGCGGCGCCTCGGCGTCTGCCGCCGCGAGCTTGGCGATCGCGATCGTGGACTCGGCCTCGGCGAGGTCCGCCGGTTCGAGCACGAGGCGCTCGTGCGGCTGCAGGCGCTCGCGCTCGGTGTCATCGAAGACCGGGACGACGACGCGCCAGCCGCCGTCGAGGAACGCGCGCGTCACCGCGGCGCCGAGGCCGCCGGCTCCACCCGTGATGAGCGCGCTGCCGGGAATGGTCCGAGACACGCTATCTCGTCAGATTCTGCGGTCTGTCCGCGACCCTTGCCACCGTGTCATCCATGTTCGTAAAAGAGCTGCAGGAAGGTACCCAGATCGAGTGCGTGCTGCTCGTCCGTGAGGCCGAGTTGCGGGCAAAACGCGACGGTGGCCAGTACCTGCGCCTCACGCTCGGCGATCGCACCGGCAGCCTCCCCGCCACCGTGTGGGACGACGTCGCGAGCGTCGCGCAGATCGCCGTCGTCGGCGTGCCGGTGCAGGTGAGCGGGTGCGTGCAGGCGAGCGGCCGCCACGGCACCGAGCTGAAGCTGCGCGCGCTGTGCGCGGCCGAGACAGGCTCGTTCGACATCGCCGACCTCGTCGACGGACCACCGCGCTCGGCCGCCCAGATGGAGGCCGACCTGCGCGAGCTGCTCGCCACCGTGCAGAACCGGGATCTGCGCCGCCTGCTCGACGCGGTCTTCGGCGCCGACTCGGCGCTGTGGGCGCGCTATCGGGCGGCGCCGGCCGCCAAGCACTTCCACCAGGCGTACCGCCACGGTTTGCTCGAGCACACGCTCTCCGTCGCCCAGGCCGTCAGCGCGATCAGCGCGACGTTCAGCGAGATCAACCGTGATGTGGCGGTGGCCGGCGCGCTGCTGCACGACATCGGCAAGCTCGACGCGTACGCGTTCGAGGGCAGCGCGATCGAAATGACCGATGCCGGCAAGCTGCAGGGCGAGATCCCGCTCGGGTATTACCGCGTGCGCCGGCTGATCGAGCGCATCGACGGCTTCCAGGCGCGGACCGCCGAGGCCGTGCTGCACATCATCCTCAGCCACCACGGGTCGCTGGAGCACGGCAGCCCGGTCGTTCCCTGCACGCGCGAGGCCACCCTCGTGCACTTCTGCGACAACCTCGGCGGCCGCCTCGGCTCCTTCGACCGCCTGGAGAAAGAACTGCCCAGCGGCGAGCGCTGGTCGCGCTTTGATCGCGCGATCGGTGGCGGCGCGTACTTCGCGGGGCCCGCGGTGGTCGAGGAGGAGCGCGAGGCGGCTTAGCGGCACGGTTTGCGACACGCTGCCCGCGACCATCTCCGATACGACGCGGATATGGCCGCTGGCGCTGTCCTCGTCGTAGATGCGGCGCAGCAGCTCGTCGAGGCTCGGTTAACATTCTGTTTGAACGATCGATCAAATCCTCGGAGCCACGATGAACGCACAGCTCCTCACGACACACGGCGATTCGATCCGGGCCTCCGATGCCGATCGCGACAAGGCCCTCGGGTTGCTGCGCGAGCACTGGCTCGCCGGCCGCCTGGCGCTCGACGAGTACGAGGAACGATGCGGCGACGCGGCGGCGGCGCGCTTCGTCGACGACCTGCGCCGGTCGCTGCGCGAGCTGCCCTTTCCGCTGCCTGAGCACGCTTCTTCCTACCCGGCCCCGGCGGTGGCTGCGGCGGTCGCTCGGCCGGCGAAGCTCGGCACCGCGATCGCCTCCGTCGTCTCCGCGACGCTCGCGCTCCTCGCCCTGATCGGCTCGTTCGGGATGCTCTTTCTCCTCACCCTTCCGGCGAGCACCTGGGCGTGGGCGCTCGGGCGCCGCGCGCGGCGCAGCGCAGCCACCGATGTGCGCGTGCTCGGAACCGTCGGCGAGGTGCTCGGAATCATCGCGACCGTCGCCGGCTGCCTGGCGCTGAGCGCCTGCGCGGTGATCATCACCGCGCTCTGACCCCGCCACATGGCGCGTCAAGTCTTCGCAAAAAGCGGGGCAATGCACCCTCGGTTGGTCGGACCGGCCATGGCCTGCCCCTATCTTGTTGCGGATGGCCAAGGACACGGAGAAGCTCATTCGCCAGCTCTCCCTGATCTCGTACCTCATGGCGGAGCGCCGGCCTGTCACCGCGCTGGAGATCCGCCGCGACGTCGAGGGATACAGCGCGATGAACGAGGATGCGTTCGCGCGGCGCTTCTACGCCGACCGCTCCGAGCTGGACTCGCTCGGCATCGCGCTGACCGTCGAGCGCCCGGTCGACGGCGTCGCCGAGCAGGAGAACTACTCCCTGCGACCGGAGAACTTCCACCTTC
Organism: Solirubrobacteraceae bacterium; assembly: GCA_035536715.1. Taxonomy (GTDB): domain Bacteria; phylum Actinomycetota; class Thermoleophilia; order Solirubrobacterales; family Solirubrobacteraceae; genus CADCVQ01. Next base: position 4,628 of record DATLNO010000189.1, on the reverse strand, counting down.
CCGCGATCGCCTTCGAGGACGCCGAACTGGCCGCGCTGCAGACGGCACTGTCGCTGCTCGAGGGCAAGTTCGCCTACGCCGAGCCGTTGCGACTTGCGCTGCAGCAGATCACGTGGGGCCGCACGAACCCGCTCGCGGCGCCCGAGAATCGCTCGATCGGCCTCGCGATCAAGGCGTCGGCCGACGGGCACGACCTCTCCCAGCGCCTGGCGAAGATCGAGACGGCGATCTTTCGCAACAAGACGATCACCTTCGACTACTTCACGATGGCCTCCGGCGAGACCGCAACGCGCAGGGTCGATCCCTACCACCTGCTCTTCAAGGGCGAGTTCTACCTCCTCGGCTACGCCCATGAGCGCGCGGCGCTGCGCGTGTTCCGCCTGTCTCGCATCAAGGGCAAGGTCGCGTACGCGACAAAGGCCGAGCACGACTTCAAGGGACCGCCCGAGGGATTTGACCCGCGCCCGTACGCCAACCGCGCCGAGTGGCAGTTCGGCGAGGTCACGGGAGACGCCGAGATCGAGATCTCCGAGCGGATCGCCTGGCAGATCGAGCGCCACTTCGGCCGCTACGGCGAGGTCCAGCCCTCCGGCACGAACGGCGACATCGTCTTCGCGACGCCGTACGCCGACCGCCGCCAGCTCGCGGCCTGGGTCCTGCAACTCGGCGAGCACGGCCGGGTGCTCGGGCCGCCCGAGCTCGAGCACGAGCTCGCCGAGCGCATCGAGCTGCTCTACGAGCGCCACCTCGGCCCCTCGCTCGATCTCGCCGCGCCGATCGTCGTGACCGCCGAGCAGCAGGACGCGGCGGACGCCGCCGCCGCGGTCGCCGCGAACGGCGCCGCCCGACGCACCGAGACGTCGATCCGTCCCGAGCGCTTCGCGCGCCTCGTGACGCTCGCCTCGATCCTCATCCAGGCCGGGCGCGACGGCGTCAAGCTCGACGCCCCCGAGATCGGCGAGCGGATGCAGATCTCCGACCCGGAGCTGCGCGAGGACATCAACGTCCTCAACGTCGTGAACTTCGGCGGCGGCTCCTACGTGTTGTACGCCGAGATCGACGAGCAGGGCCGCATCGAGGTCGACCCCGAGCCGTACGCGGACAACTTCGCGCGCCCCGCGCGGCTGCTACCCGTCGAGGCGAAGGCACTCGTCGCGGCGATCGACCTCATCGGCGAGCACCTGCCGGAGGGCTCGCTGGCGTCCGCGCGCGAGAAGATCGTCGCGGCGCTCGGCGCCGACCCGCTGGATCAGGGCCTGCACGTCGCCGACGCCGGCGGCGACGACTCGGCGATCGCGCGCGTGGCCTCCGAGGCGATCAACGAGCGCCTCATGCTGAGGCTCGACTACTACAAGCCCAACGAGGACGAGTTCACCACCCGGATCGTGGAGCCCTACGCGCTCGTCAACGGTCGCGAGGGCTGGTACGTCGCCTCGTTCGATCCGGAGCGCGACGACGTGCGCCACTTCCGCCTGGACCGCATCCGCCATGCCGAGGTCACCGACACGCACTTCGAGCCGCGACCGGAGGTCAACCCGGCCGCGGAGCTCGACGGCTGGCTGCGCACAGGCGAGGTCGAGGCGTCACGGATCGCGCGCGTCTGGGTGTCCTGCGAGCGAGCGCGGTGGGCGCGCGAGGAGCGCCGCGTCGCGCAGGAGCTCACGGACGGCTCGGTGATCGTCGAGCATCCCTTCAAGGGCACGGACTTCCTCGTGCGCGACATCCTGGGCGAGGCCGGCGACGCCGTCGTGCTCGAGCCCGCCGAGGCGCGCCAGGCTGTGCTGGCGGCCGTCGAGCGGCTGCGCGCCGCAACAGTTGGCTGACCAACCCGCCAGGGGTGGGTCAGAAACGAGGCGGGAAGATCAGTAAACGGCGGTGGCGGCGCGCGTCATCGTGCGCAGCGCGTATCCCAGAGCGACCAACGCGAAACCGGCGAACAGCAGCACCACAAGGTCGCGACCCGTGTACGGCAGCGAACTGGGGCTGGCGGACGACTCTGTGGGGGCGGACGACGCGGTGACCGCGGGCGACTCGGTGCTCGCCGGCGAAGCCTCAGCTGCCACCGGTGCCGGGGCGCTCGCCTGTGGCGTGGGTACGACGTCGCCGCTTGGCGTAACAGTCGCCGAGAGCACGCCACCGTACTGCGCCGCGCCGGCGGTCTGCGCGACTGCGGCGGCTGGCGCAGCGGCCATTGCGAGAACACAGATAAACCCGGCGAGAAGAATTTTTGATTGCATCACACCTGCAGACTACTCCTTCGGGGGTCGACTGTCCAAAGTCTGGTCAATGGTGTAGTTGCCGCGCGTAATCGGCGATCTCGCGATCGAGCGCTGCAAGATCGATCCGACCCGTCCGCGCCTTCAGCGCGGCCGCCGTCGTGACAGGATCGGTCGGAGCGAGCGCAGCCGCACGCCGGAGGAGGGAATCAGCCGCCGCGCGCCGCCCGCGCTGCGAGGCGATCGCCCCGAGCCAGAGCGTCGCGTGAGCGTTGCGCGGGTCGCGCCGGAGCACGTCCTCGAACGCGCGCCGGGCACGATCGACCTCCCCCCGCCTGATCGCGATGTTGCCGGCGGCGAGCGCGGGCTGCTCACTCAGCGGATTGAGCTTGGCGGCGAGGTCGAGCTGGCGGTAGGCCGCAGCCGGGAACGCCGGCCATGAGGCCACCGCCCGTCGCACCTCGATGTCCGCCGTCCAGGGGAACACGAAGGTGCCGGCGGCGGCGAGCCCCAGCGCCACCGCGGCCGCCGCACGCAGCCCGACGACGCCGCGAGCGCGAACGGCGGCCTGCGCCGGAGCGACGCGACGTCGCGGTGCGGCAGCCCCCGCCAGGCCGAGGAACGCGAACGCTGCGCCGCCGAGCGCGGGAAACTCCCAGAACCAGTCCGCGGACCCCTGGACGATCCAGAACAGGCAGCACAGGGCGCCGCCGGCAGCGGTGGCCCGGCCGAGCGCGCTCGGTCCACGCAAGGCGCCGCCGGCGGCCCGCAGGCCTGCGATCAGCGCCACAGCCAGCAGCAGCGACCCGACGATGCCGGTCTGCAACAACGTGCCCAATACGAGGCTGTGGGGCGATGTCGGACGCTCAATCGCCGTGCCGCGGGCGAGGTAGTCCTGGGCGAAGTTGTCGATGCCGATACCAACGACCGGGTGCTCCTCGAAGAGCTCCAGCGAAACCCGGTAATAGTCGTAGCGCGCCCCGCCGAACCCGCCGGCGAGGCGCCCGGAGCCGTCGGACGCCGGCTGCGTGCTGGATCGAAACTCCTGCCAGCCGCGCTGCACGCGGTCGACGGGATCACCTGCGACCGCGAGCCCGCCGGCGAGGCCGGCCAGCAGCAGGCCGATCCCGGCGAGGGCGACCGCGCGGTGCACGCGACGCGCGGGCACCGCCGCGGGCGGTCTGCGCGCGAGCAAAGCCCCCACCGCGAAGACGGCCAGTCCGCTTGCGAGCGCTGCGAGCAACACCGGGACGCCAACGCCCTCGAGCCGCGGAATCTCCGACGGGTCCCGTCCCGCCGCGTTGGCCAGGCGCAGGACATGCGGCGTCGTCAGCGCGATCCCGATCGCCGGCGCCAGCAGCGTCAGGAACGTGCGCGCGCGCCCCGGCACCACCGCGAACAGCACAGCCAGCACGACCGCCGTCGCGACGAGCGATCCGCGACTCTCGCTCAGCAGGGCGGTCTCGGCGAGCACGACGATGGCGGCCGCGCCCAGGCCTCGCAGCCAGGGCGCCACGTCCCGGCATGCCGCCAGTGCGAGGGCGGGCCACAGCGCCATCAGCCAGATCGCCGCGTTGGCGTTGGAATAGCCGAACGGCTGCTCGAGTCCCGGCCGGAAGATCGTCGGGCCGCCGCCGAGCACGCCCGGCAGCGTCAGCAGCACCACGACGGCCATGACGGAGATCGCTGCCACCCAGGCTCCCAGCACGAGCGCGAGGCTCTGGACGCTCGCGACCGACCGGCTGAACAGCGTGAAGATGATGAGGTACAGCAGCGTCCTGTTGGCCCCGTTCCAGGCGACGCCCTTGGCGTCGGCCCACGTGATGCTCAGATACGTCCAGGCGGTGAAGAGCGCGAACGCCCCCAGCGCTACGTGCGTGGCCCGAGGCAGGCGCCTGAAGCTCGCGCGGTCGGTCGCCACCGTGACCACCAGCACCGCCAGCAGGAAGAGTCCCCCCGGGTACCACGAGCGAGCGAAGTAGCCGCCCTGGTCGGTCGACCACGCGACCAGCACGCCGACGCCCGCCAGCGCGGGCAGCGCGGCGACGAGGTCAGGCAGCCGGGCGCGCACCGCGAACCGGTCGTCCAGGGGGTGATGTACTACGGCCGATGCAGATCGCCGGAAGCCGGTCCCGCGAGCCGGTTCGAGTCCTGCGTGTCATTGGCCGCCTGAATATAGGCGGGCCGGCGATCCAGGCGATCAGCTTGACCGCGCTGCTGGCCGAGCGCGGCTACGCGACGCGCCTGGTGCGCGGCGTCGAGAGCGCCGACGAGGGCAGCATGGACGAGCTCGCCGGGCGGATGGGTGTGCGGTCGACCCGCCTGGAGAGCATGCGGCGCGATCCGGGCAGCGGTGACCTGCGATCGCTGCTCGCGCTGGCCCGGATCCTGCGCCGCGATCGCCCGCAGCTC
>DATLNO010000188.1:0-8308 GCA_035536715.1 Solirubrobacteraceae bacterium | reverse complement strand
CGCGAACACGACGATCGCCGCGAGGAAGGAGAGGACGTAGGCCGCTCCCAGCACGATCGCCAGCGCGATCGCGATCGCCCACGGGGAATCCAGGCGCGCGAGCAGCCCCTCGCTGTCCTCCTCGACGTCGATGACGTTCTGAAACAGCGCGTAGATGCCCGCCACGGCCGATACCGCGACGCCGATCTGTGGTGAGGTCAGCGCGTTGAGCAGCAGACCGCGACGGCCCAGCCGCACACGTGCGTCGGGCTGCGCCGGGGCCGGCTGACCGAGTGCTTCGCGCAGCCGCGCCGCCTCGGCATGCGTGACCGCGCTGAGCACGATCTCGTCGGAGCTCGATGCGCCGGGCACCTGCACGCGCAGCTCGACGACGCCGAACAGCCGCTGGATCGGGCCGGTGACCGTGTCGACGCCCTGCACCCGCGTGCGCGGGACGACCTTCTCGTCGGGCGTGAAGACGCCGGAGCGATAGTGCAGCGCGACGTCGTCGAGCCAGTAGGACTTGCGCCGCCAGGTGAACCAGCCCATCGCGGCGCCGGCGCCGATGCCGACGAGGGCCATCACGGCGGCGAGGCCCGGCGTGCCGCCCTGGGCGAAGGCGAGAACGAGGGCTCCGGCGACGAGCTGCAGCGCCGCGCGGACGGCGTCGACGACGATCGACGCGTAGTGCAGGCGGCGCGGCGCCTCAGAGATCATCGGGCGTCCGCAGGCGCGCGAGGATCCGGTCGCGCACGTCCGCGGCGCGCGCGGGCTCCAGCCCGGGGATCGTCGTCTCGCCGGCGGCCGTGTGCACGTTCAGGCGCACGAGATCGAAGACGCTCGTCCAGCCCGTCCGCTGCACCGACACGTGCTGGATGCGCGTGATCGGCACGATCGTGCGGGTCACGCTCAGGACGCCGCTGAGCAGGTCGAGCTCCTCCTCGTGCAGCTGCCAGCGGTAGCGGCGGTAGCGCGCGCGGGGGACGGTGACGACGTAGGCCAGCCCGCCCGCCGCGACGGCGAGCGGCAGCCACGGCATGAGCACATCGACTGCCAGCGCGATCCCGAGCGCGATGGCGACCGCGGTGAGCATGCCGATGAGGTCCTCGCAGAGCCACATCGCGCGCACGCCGTCGGGCAGCGTGTTCGTGGGCTCGGGCCGCACGCCGCAGTCATAGCACGCGGCGACCCCGCTGCTGTAGCTTCGGCCGGTGCGAGTGCCCGCGGCGGGCGACATACGGAACCATGACACTGACGAGCGCCAACGCGCCAATTCAGATCAAGTCCGGCAATCCTGGGGGGCTGATCCGTGGCCGAGACAGCACCGCTCACCCCGACGACGCCGAGGAGCACCCCCACCATGGCCATCACGCGCAGGATCCCCACCATCGTCACCGCTCTCGCGCTGACGGCCGCCGGCGGCGCAGTCCCGGTCGCGTCGCTCGCGGCCGGTGAGACGCCGGCCGCCGACGCGCAGAAGCGCGAGGTGTGCGCGAAGAGCGCGTACGTCAAGAAGGCGCCGGGCGTGATCCCGGTGGGCACTGTCTTCAGGGGCGAGCAGGTCAGGATCACGCGTCGCAGCGCGTCCGGTCGCTATGTGCACATCGTCGCCGTCAGGCCCCGCTTCACCGTCAAGGGATGGATCGACGCGACGTATCTGTGCAAGCAGGGGCAGCGGGCCGAGTTCGCCAAGACGTCGCGCTACAGCGTCCGCATCGTCAACTCGCTCGCCGGCGGCGATCCCGGCTTCCTCTATGTCGGCGGGCCGGCGAACATCACCATCAGGGACGCCGAGCGCGCCGGCCAGAGGCTCACGCTGTGCGTCACGCCCGCTCCCGAGCAGCGGCCGTCGTGCCGCTCGGGCCGTACCGGCCGGACGATCGACACGATCGTGTGGTCCCAGGCCGCGCCGACCGAGGTGCGGATCACGATCGACGGCGGCCCGGTGCTCGTCGACACCGTGCGCCCGTACGCCGTGCCGGGGCCCGGGAACCGGTAGCCCGGTCGCTCGCTCGCGCCATGACCTCCGTCCTGCACTTGCGCCGCGACGATGACGCCGATCTCGCCCGTCGGGTCGCCGCCGGTGATCGCGCCGCGTTCGCGCTGCTCGATGCACGTCATCGCAGGGCGCTCACGCGCTATGCCGGCGGCCTGCTGCGGCGCTCGGAGCACGATGCCGAGGACGTCGTTCAGGACGTGCTCATCCGCGCGCACGATGCGCTGTGCCGTGGTGAGGGTCCGGATGAGCTGCGGCCGTGGCTGTTCCGGCTCACGCGCAACCGGGCGATCGACGAGGTTCGCCGGGCGCGCTGGGGCGACGAGGCACTCGACGGCGATGCCGTGTTCGCAGCGAGCGATGACCGAGAGGACCCTGAAGTCGTGCTGAGACGCAAGGAGACGATGCGCCGGCTGGTCGAGGATCTCGCCGACCTGCCGGTCCGCCAGCGCGTCGCCCTGCTGGCCCGCGAGCTGGACGACCAGAGCCCCGAGCAGGTCGCTGCCGAGCTGGGCGTCAGCGTCGTCGCGGCGCACCAGCTCGCCAGCAGGGCGCGCGAGAACTTGATCAGGACACGCGCCGCGCGCGACGCCGCCTGTCCCGACGTGCGCGCGGTGCTCCTGGACGCGCGCGAGCGCGGCGTTCGTCCCAGCGAGCACGCGCTGCGCCATGTCGGCGGCTGCGGCCCGTGCCGCGCCTACCGGCGCGACATCCGTCGCCTCAGCAAGCAGCTGCACGCGCTGAACCCTGTCTGGGGGGTGCCGCTGCTCGCAGGCGTCGCGCAGCTCGCCGGCGGAGGCACCAAGGTCGCGGTCGGGGCGGCGCTCGCGGTCGCGGTCGCGGCGACCGGCGGGATCGTCGTGCTCACGTCCGACGTCCATGAGGCGGGCGATCCCGCGCCGTTTCGCCTGATGGCCCTGCGCGACTCGCAGGGCCGCGTGGTCACACGCGGCAAGCCGATCCCCGAGGGATTCACCGTGGTGACCGCTCGCATCCGGCTTCCGGCCGGCCCGAGCACCTTGCCGAAGGACCCGCGCGGTCCCTTCCCCACCGTCACGCTGCCCTGCCCCGAGGGCATGAAGCTCGGCAGCCTGCAGCTCCCGCTGGGTGAGCTGCCCCTGCGCGCGCTGGGCTACGCGAAGGGCTCGATCCCCGGGTACTCGACCAGCGCCACGATCAAGATCGGCCACCGCGGCCTCGAGCGCGCGTTCGACTTCACGATCGGCGTCGACTGCCGGCGCCCGGACCGGTACGGCTCGATCTCGACCGACAACCGGCGCCTCGCAGCGGCGCTCAAACGCGGCGAGCGGCGGCTGGGCCGCGCCTGCCCCGCGAGTGAGGGCGTCCATCTGCGCGACGCTCCGGGCGGCCGCACGCAGGATTACATCTGGCGCGGCGCTCCGCTGGCGATCCAGCGCCGCAGCCGGTCGGGCACGTGGACGCTCGTCGTCCCCGACGGCCCGTTCGCGAAAGCGGGCTGGCTGAGGACCGGGGAGCTGTGCCCGTGAGATCGCCCAAGCCCCGCACGCTGGCGATCGCCGCCGCCGCCGCGATGCTCATGGCCGGCGCCCTCGTCGCCCTGCTCTCCGGGGGCTCGCGGGCGGCGGACTCCGGCGCGCGGGGAACGCTCAGGCTGGTGGTCGAGTTCAACCGCTTCGCCGATGCCCGCGACGACGTCGCGCCGCGCGGAGACTCCCCGGGCGATCAGGTCGTCCACTCCGATCCCGTGTTCGCCTCGGACAACCGCACGCGGGTGGGTCGCGCCATGTTCCTGAACACCTTCCAGGAGGGCAGCGGCGTCCTGGTGACAGGTGCGCTGCGGCTGCGACGGGGAACGATCACGCTCGCCGGCGCGCGGCTCGACGGCGCCGGAGATCTTGCCGTGACCGGCGGGACCGGCGCGTACGCCGGCGCTCGCGGCACCTACGAGCAGGACGGGCAGGTCGAGGTGCGCGGCGAGGACGGGCCGGTGCGCGAGCGCGTCACGATCACCTTCTCTCGCTGACGACGTCTGAGCGTCTCGTGAACATGGCGCGGCTCACGTCAACACCCGCGGCGAAGCCGTCGCGCCCAGTGCCTCCGGGTCGATCGCAACGATCGTGGCCACGCGCGCACGCGCCGCCGCCGTATCCACAGCGGGCACGTTCTTGACGAGCAACGGAGGCGCCTCACCGTAGGCCTCGATCGAGCCGGGCGCGACGATCGCCCCGTCGATCGCCTCGAGCTGCGCACGGGCGCCGGCGTCGATCGGATGCTCGGCCGGGATCCCGACGACGAACAGCTGCCGGTAACCACGCCCCGCGTCGAGCGCCGCGTGCACGCGGTCGACGTCGATCCCGAAACGGGTAGCGATCGCGAGCCCATCGTCGCGGTGAAACGCGCTCTCGTTCTCGCCGATGTGGCGAGCGGCATCGGACTTGGCGCGGTCGCAGAGATCCATCAGAAACTGGTCGAGCTCGTCCTCGCCGCGGACGGGAACGTCGAAGCCGAACTGCAGCACCGAGCGCCCGCACTGTCCGCCGGTCCACGCGAAGCGGCCGTCGATGACATGGTGCTCGAGCAGGTAGCGCATCTGAAAGGCATCGCGCTCGGCGCTCGCGTCGGCGTGGTCGGCAAGCGCTTCGAGCGCCTGCGCGCTGTGCTCGTAGCGCGGATCGTCGGGGTGGTCGGCGGCTCGCTCGCGGTGGGCAGCGGCCTGCTCGCGGAAGTGCTCGGAGATCGGGTTCACGGCGCGCATGATCTCGCACAGGAGCCCGTCGGCACCCTTGGGCGTCACGGCGACATGGCAGCGAGCCGTGCCAGACCATCGAACCGTCGCAACGATGGCGTAATCGGCGTGCCAACTCGGCGCGTGGGCGCGCACCGGGTCGATAGACCTTTCCGCCGCAAGCAGGCCAACTCAGCGAGAGGAGAGACGATGAGCATCGAGGCCCAGCAGCAGGTTGCAGCCGATTACGTCAGCGGGGAGCTCAGCCGACGAGACGCCGTGGCGATCCTCGGTCAGCTCGGCGTGAACGGCATCGCCGCGGGCAAGGTGCTCGCCGCCGCCCACGTCGCGGCAGGTGGCGGTGGCGCGGCGGCAGGACCGCCCTCCGCGACGGCGTAGCCGCACCCGCGCCGCTTCGAACCGGCGCGCTCGACCTGCTCTCCGCCGCGTTCCCGCGCCGCGACTAACCACCGAGCGGCGGCTCGCGTCCCGGCGGTTGCGTCGGGCGCGCCCGCTGCGGCGCTGGCGGCACGTCGTGCGTCTGCGGCGCTCCGGGCTGCAGCGTGAACCGCTCGCCGTGGTGTTGCAGCGCGAGCTCCTCGCCTTCGAGCAGCTCGTAGCGCGCTGTCGTGTCGCGAACCGTCACGCGCAGGCGGCGGTCGCGGTAGAGCATCCGGAAGCTCAACCGTGAGAGCTGAGCGGGCAGGCGCGGGGAGAACTGCAGCGTCTCGGCGTGGTCGCGCATCCCGCCGAAGCCCGCCACGGCGACGAGCCAGGAGCCCGCGAGCGCCGCGAGATGTACGCCGTCGCGTGTGTTGGACGCGAGGTCGCGCAGGTCGATGAACGCCGTTTCGCCGAGGTAGTCGTACGCAAGCTCGGTATGGCCGACCTCGGCCGCCATGATCGCCTGGACGCACGCTGACAGCGACGAGTCGCGCACGGTGATCGCCTCGTAGTACTCGAAGTCGCGCGCGCGCTGCTCGCAGCTGAAGCAGTCGCCGCACATGTACTGCGCGAAGACGAGGTCGGCCTGCTTGACGACCTGGCTGGAATAGAGCAGGTAGTACGGGTAGTGCAGGAGCAACGGGTAGCCGCCCTGCGGCGTGTTCTCGAAGTCCCAGCGGCGATGGCGCGTGAAGTTCTCGGACTGCGGGGTGACGCGCAGCTCCTCGTCGTAAGGCATGACGATCGCGTCGGCGGCGTCGCGCCACGAGGCGATCTCCTCCTCGTCGACGTGCAGCTGCGACGCGAGGCGGGGATGACGCGCCGCGATCGCCGCCGCATTGCGCAGGTTGCGAGCGGCCATGACGTTCGTATAGACGTTGTTGTCGACGATCGCCGTGTACTCGTCCGGACCGGTGACCCCGTCGATCCGGAAGCCACCCTCGGCGTCGTGGTGGCCGACCGAGCGCCACAGCCGTGCCGTCTCCACGAGCAGCTCGAGCGCGACGCCGGTCTCGAATGCCTCGTCCTGCGTGGCGCCCAAGTAGCGCCGGACGGCGTCGGCGATGTCGGCGTTGATGTGAAACGCCGCCGTTGCGGCCGGCCAGTAGCCCGAGTTCTCCTTGCCGCTGATCGTGCGCCAGGGGAACGTCGCGCCGGCGAGGCTCAGCTCGCTCGCCCGCGCCCGCGCGAGCGCCAGCGTCGAGTGGCGCCAGCGCAGCGCGTCGCGCGCCGCGGTCGGCGCGATGTACGTGAGCGCCGGCAGCGTGTAGGTCTCCATGTCCCAGAACGAGTGACCGTCGTAACCGCGGCCGGTGAGGCCCTTCGCCGGGATCGCGCGGCCCTCCGCGCGCGCGGCGGACTGCAGGACGGAGAACAGCGCGAAGCGCATCGCCTGCTGCAGTGCGGGATCGCCCTCGAGCTCGACGTCCGCCCGGTCCCAGAAGTCGTCGAGGTACGCGCGCTGGGACGCGAGGAGGCCGTCCCAGCCGATTCGCATCGCCGCGGCGAGCGCCGCCGTCGACTGGTCGCGCATCGCCGGCAGCGAGCGGCGGCTCGACCACCCGTAGGCGACGAACTTCACGATTCGCAGCGCCTCGCCGGCCTGGAGGTCGGTCGAGACCGTCACGCGCGCGAGATCGTCCTCGCTCTCGGAGTCGGTGACGGTTCCCTCAGGGCCTTCCACGACATGGTCCATCCCGGCCGCCACGCGCAGCTGCGACGCGCCGGTGACATGGACGAGCCCTGCCCGCAGCCCGGCGTGCGCGTGCATCTCCGAGACGAGCGGGTTGCGCAGCGCGGCCGCAGCGCGCGGGTCGTCCCCGTGGGGCTCGTCCTCGAGCGGCTCGTTGGCGACGAGCTCGGACTGCACGACGATGCGCGCCGGGTTTGCGTAGGGCTCGACCTCGTAGAGGATCGCCGCGACGGAGCGCTGGACGAACGAGACGAGCCGCGTCGTGCGGACGATCACGCCCTGGCCGGCGGGGGAGAGCCATCGCACCTCGCGCCGCAGGGTGCCGCCGCGCATGTCCAGCGTACGCTCGTGCTGCTCCAGCGTTCCATAGCGCAGGTCGAACGGCTCGTCGTCGACGAGCAGACGCAGGACCTTCCCGTTCGTGACGTTGATCATCGTCTCGCCGGTCTCGGGGTTGCCGTACGCGGTCTCGGCGTACGGGAGTGGGCGGATCTCGTGGAATCCGTTGAGGTAGGTGCCGGGGTTACCGGACGGTTCGCCCTCGTCGAGGTTGCCGCGCAGCCCGATGTGCCCATTGGACAGCGCGAACACGGTCTCGGTCTGCGCGAGCAGGTCGAGGTCGAGCGCGCGCTCGGTGACGGTCCACGGGTGGACCTCGAAGATGTCCTCGCCGATCATCTTGTGCGGATCGTGTCGGGCAGGCCGAGCATCGGAAGCAGTCTCCCCCGTGCGCGGGGCTGTTCAAGCGCGGGCGTCGGCCATCGGCTTCGCGCGGCGGCGTTTCGCCGGCGCGGCCGCAGGCTCCGGGGCGGGCATCAGCAGCTCGAGCTCCTCGCGCAGCCAGCCCACGAGCAGCGACACGTCGGGCATCTGCTTGCGGTCGGCGACGATGCCGAAGTCGAGGTGGCCCATGTAGCTCATGACGATGATGTTGAGGCCCATCCCGTGGGTGATGACCGAGACCGGGTAGTTGGCGACGAGCTTCGCGCCGGCGCAGTACAGCGGGACCTGCGGCCCCGGGACATTGGAGATCACCAGGTTCCAGACCGGGCGGCCGGGACGGCTCGTGGCGATGCCGAACGTCAGCCGGGCCGCGCGGGAGAAGACGGCGGGCGAGATGAAGTGGTTGGCGTCGGCAAGCAGGCTGGCGGGCAGCGCGCGGTGGCGCTGTTTCATGTCGCCGAGCGACTCGTGCGTGCGCTTCGCCGCTCGACCGGGTCGGCGATCTCGGTGTGCAGCGGCGAGGCCATGAGCATGATCCGGTTGCCGTACGTGCCCATCTGCTCCTCGGTGCGCACGGAGATCGGGATCTGCGCGACGAGCGGATCCTCGGGCAGCTCGTCGTGGTCGAGCAGCCAGCGGCGCACGGCGCCGGCGCAGATCGAGACGACGACGTCGTTGACGGTGCAGCCGTACACGTTCTTGACGGCCTTGACGTCGTCGAGCGAGAGCTGTCCGAACGTGAAGCGCCGGTGCGGGGAGACGCGCC
>DATLNO010000187.1:0-15946 GCA_035536715.1 Solirubrobacteraceae bacterium | reverse complement strand
GGCAGCATGAGGTCGAGCACGACGAGGTCGTAGGACCCTTCGGCGAACCGATCCAGCGCCGCCCGCCCGTCGGTCGCCTGGACGACGTCGTAGCCGTCCTTGCGCAGCGGATAGGACAGCAGCGTCTGGATTGCGTGCTCGTCATCGACGAGAAGGATGCGAGGAGCACGATCCACCATCCCCAATAGTGTGACAACGACGATGATCGACCCGCGCATTTACCGGGCTGCGCTGATTCCCGTCCTGCTCGCGTTCGTGCTGCTGGCGTTCTCGCTCGAGAACCGACCCCAGCCGCTGCGTACTGCGGTGCCGCCCGACGCCTTCCAGCGCGACCGCGCCTTCGACCGCGCCTACGGGTCCCCCAGGGGCTTGTCGGACCGCTTCAGCGAGCGCCGGCCGGGCTCAGCCGGGGACAACGCGCTGGCCGCCGCGATCGCCAGGCAAATGCGCGGCGCGGGTTTTCGCGTGCGCACCGTCGAGCACGACGGCGACACGATCGACGGGCGCCAGACGTTGCGGACGGTGATCGCCCGCCGGCCGGGCACGATCGACGAGCAGATCGTCGTCGTCGCCCATCGCGACGCCGCGGGCCGGCGCGCCGAGGCCGAGCTGTCGGGGACGGCGGCACTGCTCGAGCTGACACGGGTCTTCGGTGCGCCCCGTCAGACAGGTCGCACGCTGACGCTCGTCTCGACGAGCGGCGGCAGCGGCGGCTCCGCCGGCGCGGTCGATCTCGCCCGCGAGCTCGACGGTCAACCCGTGGGGGCGGTGCTCGTGCTCGGCAACCTGGCCTCGCGGACTGTGCGCGCACCGCTCGTGACGCCGTGGTCCAACGCGCTCGGCGCGTCGCCGCAGCGCCTGCGCGCGACCATCCAGGAGGCGGTGCGCCTCGAGACGGGCTCGGGCTCCGGGCCGCCGCGCGCGTTGAGCCAGTTCGCGCGGTTCGCGATGCCCGCCACGTTTGGCGAGCAGGGCGCGCTCCTGTCGCGCGGGCTGCCGGCCGTGCTGCTGTCGATCGGCGGCGACACGCCGCCGCCGGCGAACGCGTCGATCTCGCGCGACCGCCTGGAGACCTTCGGCCGCGCCGCGCTGCGATCGGTGACTGCGCTCGACGGCGCTCCGCAGGCGCGCCCGATCACCGAGGAGGCATCCAACCGCGACCTCCTGACGAGCCGCAAGATCCTGCCGGCCTGGGCGATCACGCTCTTCACGGGGGCCCTGCTGCTGACGGTGCTCGTCACGGCCGTGGACGCGCTCGCGGCCGTCCTGCGCCGCCGTGAGCCGATCGTCGCGTGGCTGCGCTGGACGCTTGCGGGCGCCCTGCCGTTCCTGCTCGCCGCGTTCTTCGCGTTCCTGCTCGACATGGTCGGCCTGCTCGACGCACCGGGGGCGCCGGTGCCCGAACAGGCGCTGCCGGCCGAGTGGCCGGCGCTGCTCGCGGTGCTGCTCGTCTTCATGCTCGGCTGGCTGTGGCTGCGTCCTGCCGCGCTGCGTCTGCTGCAGGTCGACGCGCCCGATCACGCGCAGCCGGGCGCGCAGATCGCAATCGTCCTCGTGGCGACGGCCGTCGCGTGCGCGATGTGGATCACGAACCCCTACGCTGCGGCGCTCTTGATACCCGCGCTGCACATCTGGCTGTTCGCCCTCGGGCCCGACCTGCGGATGCCTCGCGCGCTGCGGATGACGGTCGTGGGTCTCGGGCTGCTGCCCGCCGCCGCGGTCGCGTTCGCGCTCCTTCGATCCCTGGACCTGGCCGCGATCGACGCCGCGTGGCAGCTCGTGCTGCTGACCGCCGGAGGTCACATCTCGCTGCTGAGCGTGCTGCTTTGGAGCATCGCGGCGGGGTGCGCCGTCAGTGCGCTGATCGTCGCCGCGCACGGCCGCGCGCGCATCCACGACGACGAGATCCCGATCACGGTACGCGGTCCCAAGTCCTACGCCGGCCCGGGTTCGCTCGGCGGCACCGAGTCGGCTCTCCGCCGATGAGCGCCAAGCTGCGGCGCGGGCTGCGCGCGCTCTCGACAGTGCTGATCGTCGCCGGCACGCTCATGCTCGCCGACGCCGTGGCGACGCTCGTCTGGCAGGAGCCGGTGTCGGCGCTCTACGCGAGGATCGTCCAGGACCGGCTTGGCGGCGACCTCGAGCAGCTCGAGACGCTCAAGCCGTCGACCGTCGACCTCGCCGCTCTCGAGAAGCTCGCGACGGAGCGCCGGCGAATGGCGTTTCTCGCGCGCCGGCTGCGCGCCGACCGTGAGAAGGGCGCGGCGGTCGGCCGCATCCTGATCGACAAGATCGGCGCGAACTTCGTGCTCGTCAACGGGACCGATGGCAACGACCTGCGCAAGGGACCTGGGATCTACGACGACGTCCCGTTCCCTGGCGCCCCCGGCACGACCGCGATCGCGGGCCATCGCACGACGTACGCGGCGCCGTTTCGGCGCATCGACCGGCTCGACAAGGGCGATCGCGTCGTCGTCGAGATGCCCTACGGGCGCTTCACGTACGAGGTCGAGAGGACGCGCATCGTCAAGCCGACCGAGGTCTCGGTCATCGACCGCGTCGCGTTTGACCGCCTCGTGCTCTCGGCGTGTCACCCCCTTTACAGCGCGGCGCAGCGGATCGTCGTCTTCGCACGGCTGATCGCAGCCGAGGCGCGCGGCGCCGCGCAGCTGTAGCGCCCACCCCCTCGATACCGGATAATCGCGGAGCGATGAGCTCAGAACTCAAGCGAGACGGCGACCCGCTCGATATCTCTCGCGGAATGCGAATGCAAGAACTCAAGCTCCGTATACAACGCGCGGACTACATCGTCGACCCGGTGCTGGTCGCGGAGGCCATGCTGCGCCACGCCATCAGTCACAGGCGGTGCTGGAAGCCGCGTGCCTCCTGGATCGCGCCGTCGAGCACCAGCTCGACGTTCGGTGGACCCTCGCGGACGTTCCCGATCCAGGTCAACGGCGCGCCCGATTCGGCCGCGTAGCGGTCCGCTGCCGCCACGCACACGAGCAGCTCGTAGTCCTCGCCCGCGGCGACGCCGAGCTCCCATCCGGGCAGCCCGAGCTGCTGCGCGACGTCGCCGACGCCGTCTGCCAGCGGCAGCGTGTCGAGGTCGATCTCGAGCGCGACGCCGCTCGCGCGCGCGACGTGCCAGGCGTCGGACGCGAGGCCGTCGGACAGATCGATCATCGCGTGCGCGCCCGCCCGCGCGAGCGCGCGACCCTCGGCCAGGCGCGGCTCGGGGCGCTGGTGGCGATCCGCCAGCGCGGCCGGGCCCTCGGCGCGGCCCTCGAGGATCGCCAGGCCCGCACCCGACGCGCCCAATGTTCCGGTCACCCCGACGAGGTCGCCGGCGACAGCGCCCCGGCGCTGCACGAGGTGCTCGATCTCGTCGGCCCAGCCGACGACCGTGACCGCAAGGGTCAGGACGGGGGACGTGGTGATGTCGCCGCCGGCGAGCGCGACGCCGCAGCGCTGCGCGAGCGCGGACATCGCGTCGGCGAGCGCGATCGCCTCCGCGCGCGCAAAGCCCGGCGGCAGCCCGAGGACGACGTACGCCTCGCCGGGGTCGGCGCCCATCGCAGCCAGGTCGGACAGGGCGCCCGCCAATGCGCGGTGGCCGGCGTCCGCGGCGCTCGCCGTCGTGCCGAGCGCGAAGTGGACGCCGTCGACCATCGCGTCCGTCGAGGTGACGGCGAGGGGCCGTGCGCGGACGACCGCTGCGTCGTCGCCGCTGCCCACGAGCATGCGCGGCGGCGGAGCGCAAAAGCGCGCCCGCAGCGCGGCGATGAGTTCGAACTCTTCGGTCAGCGGTGGCGGTAGACGATGCGCGCGCGGTCGAGGTCGTAGGGCGACAGCTCGACGCGCACCCGGTCACCCGGGAGGATCCGGATCCGGAACCGGCGCATCTTGCCAGCGACGTGACCGAGGACCATGTGGTCGTTGTCGAGCTTCACGCGGAACATCGCGTTGGGCAGAGCCTCGACGACTTCGCCCTCGAACTCGACTTTTTCTTCCTTGGCCATAGTGCGCCGCAACGGTAGCGCACTGCGCGCGGTCGCTACGGCGGAGGGGGCTCAGCCCCGGTGCCCGGTTCGACTTCCACGTCGGGCGTGTTGTCGTAGACGTCGGGGTTGTAGGCGTCCGGGTTGTAGCCGTTGCCGCCGGTGTTCGGCGTCCCGGTCGGCGCAGGCTTGATCGCGCCCTGGTCGCGCTTGACCTGCGCCTCGGCCTGCTTGGCCTGCTCGGCCAGCTGCTCGGGGGTGTACCGCGGCGTGATCGGCACCTGGCTGGCGCGCGTGCCCTTGAAGACCCTCGTCTTGAACGGCTTGTCGGGCTTCACGAACTTGCCGCAGTACTTGCCGGCCGCGGCCTTCATGTACTGACCCCAGATCTGGGCGGGGAACGTGCCGCCATCGACGTTGGCGCCGTTGAACAGCCGGCCCATCGGAATGCGCCCCTTCGGGAAGCCGACCCAGGTCGACGTGGCCAGGCGGGGGGAGAAGCCGACGAACCAGGCGTCGGAGTTCTCGTCCGTCGTGCCGGTCTTACCGCCGACGGGGCAGCCCGTCTTGGCACGGCCGCCCGTGCCCGGCCTGCTGACGTTCATCTCGAGGATCTTCACGACCTCGTACATCGCGGCCGCGTTGAAGACCTTCTTGCGCTTCGGCTCGGAGAGGTCGTCGACCTCGCCGTCCGGGAATGCGACCTTGGTGATCGCCTTCGGCGTGTTGCGGTAGCCGCCGTTGACGATCGTCGCGTAGGCGTTCGCCATCTCCAGCGGCGAGCAGCACTTCTCCAGGCCGCCGAGGGTCTCGGACGGATAGCCCTGCAGCGACGACGTGATGCCGAGGTCCTGGGCCGCCTTCTTGACCTTCTTCGGCCCGAGATCGAGCGCGAGTCGGATGTACACGGTGTTGTCGGAGCTCAGCGTGCCGGAGATGAGGTTCTTCGAGCCGCCCGAGCACCTGCCGCCGTAGCAGTTGATCGTCACGCCCCCGAACTGCGGGCCGAGCGTGATCGGTCCGGACGCGTAGCTCGTCGACGCCGGGTTGATGCCCTGGCGCACGGCAGCGACGAGGGCCATGATCTTGAACGCCGAGCCCGGCTGGCGCTTGCCGTCCGCGGCGAGGTTGTACTGCGAGTTGCCGTACTTCGCCGACGAGGCCATCGTGCGGATGTAGCCGGTGCGGGGATCGATGCTCACGATCGCCGATGACGGCGCGCCCTCGAAGCTCAGATTGTTGGCGATCGCCTTGCGCGCCTTGGCCTGCAGGGCCAGATCGAGCGTCGTCCTGACCCGCAACCCGCCGCTGCGCACGCGCTTGACGCCGTAGCGCTGGATGAGCTGGTCGGTGACGTAGTCGAAGAAGAAGCTCTCGCGCTTCTGACGGAAATAGACGCTGGGCGTGAGCTGCAGCGGCTCGGCGATCGCCTCGGCCGCCGCGGCATCGGTGACGTAGCCGAGGTCGGCCATCTTGCGCAGCACCTGGTTGCGGCGGGCGACCGCGGCGCCCTCGGAGCGGAACGGGTTGTACTGGCTCGGCGCCTGCGGCAGGCCGGCCAGCAGCGCCGATTCGCTGAGCGTCAGCTTCGAGGCGCTCTTGTCGAAGTAGGCGCGCGATGCGGCCTCGATGCCGACCGCCTGCTGGCCGCCGTTGGTCCCGTAGGGCACCGAGTTGAGGTACTTCGTGAGGATCCACTTCTTGCCCTTGCGGCCCTTGTGGACGTTCTCGAGCTCCTCGGCGAGCTTGGCCTCCTTGACCTTGCGCTCGAAGGACTTCTCGCGGTTGCCCGTGTAGAGCGTGCGGATGAGCTGCATCGTCAGCGTCGAGCCGCCCTGCAGTGTCTTGCCGGAGCTGGCGTTCTTGAACGCGGCGCGGATGACACCCTCGAAGTCGACGCCCCTGTGGCGGTAGAAGCGCTCGTCCTCGATCGCGACGGTCGCGTTGCGCACGTCCTGCGGCATCTGCCTGGACTCGATCGGGATCCGCAGCACGTCGTTCTGGATGATCCCGAGCTGCTTGCCGTCCGCCGCGAAGACGCGCGACAGCCGGCCCGGGTCCTGCGGCTTGAGCGAGTTGAGCTCCGGCGCGGAGTTCGCGATGCCGACGACGTATCCGACGGCGCTCAGAGCGGCAATGACGACCCCGGCGATGAGCACCGAGATCGTAATGATGATGACGCGACCGGCTCCGCCTCGTTGGCGGCGTCGACGCTGGCGTTCGAGGCGCGCGGACATTGTGATCGCAGTTGCGCGGCGCTCGGTGAGAGCGGCCGCACCCGGCGGATTCTAGGGCAGAGCGCCCTTCGCCCTGCCGAGTAACGGATCCTCCCCGTGCACGCTCACGACCATGCGTTGCCAAGATGCTGCGGTGGGCCTTCTCTTGCGTGCTCTGCCCAACCGCATCGCCCTGGCGGTCGACGAGGCCGTTGCCGACGCGTGGGGCGCGCTGTGGATCTCGCGCTTGCTCGTCTGGACGGCGGCGGTCGCGGCGGTCGTGCTGTTCGGCCTGTCGGGGCGCGAGGCCGACTTCGATCCCGCCGGATTGACGACGCCGTTCGGAGCGACCGGCGACGCGCTGGCCGCGCCGCTCGGGCGCTGGGACTCCGTCTGGTTCATGACGATCGCCTCCGACGGCTACGGCGGCGGCGCGCGCGAGGCGTTCTTCCCGCTGTATCCCCTGCTCGTACGTGTCGTCAGCGTGCCGTTCGGCTCGACGCTGATCGGCGGCGCGCTGCTGTCGACGGCGCTGCTCGGCGTCGCGCTCGTCCTGCTGCACCGGCTGGTCGCGCTCGACTACGGGCGGACCGTCGCCCGCAACGCGGTCCTCGTCACGGCGCTCTGTCCGATGTCGTTCTTCTTCTCGGCGGTCTACAGCGAATCACTGTTCCTGGCGTTGTCGGTCGGCGCCGTCTATGCCGCCCGGCGCGAGCGCTGGGGGTGGGCCGGCGCCCTCGGCCTGCTCACAGCGTCCACGCGCAGCGCCGGCGTGCTGCTACTCGTTCCCCTCGCGATGATCTACCTCTGGGACACCCACCGGCCGAGCCTGCGCACGATGCGCCCGGTGCGCGCGGACGCGCTGTGGCTGTTGCTCGTGCCGCTCGGCCTCGCCGCCTACTGTGGCTTCCTGGCGCTCGGCGGTCATGACCCGCTGGCGCCGTTCAACGCCCAGGAGGTCTGGTTTCGCTCCTTCGCGGGTCCGTTCGCCGGAGCGTGGGACGGCCTCGTCGCCGCGGTGCAGGGCACGCGCCAGTTGCTGTCCGGCGCGCGCGAGCCGGTCTACTTCACCCCCGCGGGCGGCGATCCGTTCCTCGTCGCGCGCCACAACCTCGAGCTGTTCGTCTGGCTGCTGCTGGCGTGCGTCGCGGTGGTGGGTGTGCTGCGCAGGCTGCCTGCCGCATACGGCGCCTACGTCGTCGCGGCGCTTGCGCTGCCGCTCTCCTATCCGGTCGGGCCGCAGCCGCTGATGTCGCTGCCGCGGTTCCTCGTCGTGCTCTTTCCGCTGGCGATCTGGCTTGCGCTCTGGATGACCGGCCGTGCGGTACGCGAGCGGATCGTCCTCGCCCTGTTCGCATCCGGTCTCGTGATCTACACCGGGATCTTCGCGACGTGGCACTTCGTCGCGTAGTCACGCTCGATGCGCTCGGCACGCTCGTCGAGCTCGAGCGCCCGGCGCCGCGGCTGGTCGCCGAGCTGTCCGCCCGCGGGGTGCGCGTCGACGAGTCGCAGGCCGCAGCCGCGCTGCGCGCGGAGATCGCCTACTACCGCGCGCACCATGACGGCGCGTCCGACGCGGCGACGCTGGCGCTGCTGCGCGATCGCTGCGCGGAGGTCCTGCGCGGCGCGCTGCAGGACGCGGGCGCGGACCTCGGCGCGCTCGCTCAGGCGAAGCTACGCGAGGCGCTGCTCGCGTCGCTTCATTTCCGCGCGTACGACGACGTGCCTGCGGTGCTCGCCAACCTTCGCGCCGCCGGCCACCGCCTCGTCGTGGTCTCCAACTGGGACGTGTCGCTGCACGAGATGCTGCGCATGACCGGCCTGCGCAGCCTCGTCGACGGCGCGATCAGCTCGGCCGAGGCCGGCGCGCGCAAGCCCTCGCCGGAGATCTTCCGCCACGCGCTGCAGCTGGCCGGCGTCGTGGATGCGGCGCAGCCCGCGCTGCACGTCGGCGACTCGCTGGAGCTCGATGTCGCGGGCGCGCTCGGTGCGGGCCTGCGGGCGGTGCTCGTCTCGCGGACGGGAGCGCCGCCGCCGGAGCTGCCGGCCGGGGTACCGCTACTGACCACGCTGGACGGGCTGCCCGCGCTCGCCGCGTAACCTGCCTCGACCATGTCCGACGCCCCGCCGCCCAGCTTCACGGGCCCTGCGCCACCGCAACCCCAACCGCCGCCGCCGGCGCTGCCGCAAGGTCGCGAGCGGTGGCCGCCATGGTTGTCGGTGCTCGCCTTCGTCACCGGCTTCGGGGTCACGATCGTGGTCGGGCTCTTCGTCTTCATCCTGGCGTCGGCGTTCGGCGCGGAGCGAGACTCCCCCGGGATCGGCATCAGCCTCACGTTCGTGCAGAACGCGGCCCTCGTAGGCGCGGCCTACTTCTTCGCCTCGATGGGACGCGGGCGGGTTGCGGCCGCTGACTTCGGCTTGCGGGCCACGCGGTTGTGGAGGAGTGTTGGGCTGCTGGTCGCCGTGTGGATCGGCTTTCTCATCCTGAGCGCGATCTGGGCCGCCGTCTTCTCGCTCGACCAGCAGCAGGACCTGCCCAAGGAGCTCGGCGCGGACGGGCCGCTGCTCAACGCGCTCGTCGTCGTCGTGCTCGTAACCGTCGTCGCCCCGCTCGGCGAGGAGTTGTTCTTCCGCGGCTTCTTCTTTGGCGCGCTGCGCAACTGGCGCGGCCCCTGGCTCGCCGCGATCATCACCGGCCTCGTGTTCGGTGGCGTCCACCTCGGATCGTCGCCCGTCGGCTACCTCGTGCCGCTGATGATCTTCGGCGTCGGCCTGTGCCTCCTCTACGAGTGGACGGGCTCGTTGTATCCGGCGATCGCGCTGCACGCGCTGAACAACTCGATCGCGCTCGGCGCGAACCTCAAGTGGGACTGGCAGATCCCGGCGATGATGGTCGGCTCCACCGCCGCCGCGCTGTTGTGCGCGTGGTTGCTGGCACGCGCGATGGGCAACGGACCGGGCAGTGCGCCCGCGAGTTCGCCCGCGCCGGGCACCGCGTAACGATGCCATCCGCTTGCACCGCATGGCATAGTGCCGCGCTCATGCGTCGCGCCGTCGCCATGTTGTCCCTCCTCGCTGCGGCGAGCGTGCCAACCGCAGCCGCCGATGCCCAGGTCCCGGCAGCCCCTGTCGTGCCGCCGGCCGCGGTGCCCGCGCAGTCGCAGATGACGCTGCAGGTCGAGCGCGTCGTCGGGCCGCGCGCGACGGTGCTGACCGGGTCGAGCGTGCGTGTTCGCGGCATCTGCACCGCGTTCGCTCCCGGCGAGACGGTCACCGTGCGGTTCTACATCGCGGGGAAGAAGCGCTATGCGCGCCGCGTCGCCCTGCGGCCGCAGGCCGACGGAACCGGCGGCATCCTGGTCGCCTACAAGCCCCAGCGTCCCGGCACGATGATCGTGACGGCCACGCATGCCGCGTCGCCCGCGCTGAGCACCTTCATCGCGAAGTCGCGCTCGATCGACGTCATCCCGCGCCGGGTCCGTCCCGCCAGCGGCCCTGCGTCGATTCGCTCGCTGCAGCGGCGGCTGAAGCGCCTGGGCTACGTCACCGGCGCCCGCGGATCGTTCGACGCGCGCACGGCGCGTGCGGTGCTCGCGTTTCGCAAGGTCACCGGGATGGCGCGCACGACGAGCGCCTCGACCGGCGTCATGCGGGCGATCGCGCGCGGCAAGGGCCGCTTCGCGATCAAGTTCCCCAAGCATGGCCGCCACATCGAGGCCGACCTCTCGCGCCAGGTCATCGCGCTGATCTCGGGCGGTCGGGTGCAGCGCATCTACCCGGTCTCGTCGGGGGCGCCGAGCACGCCGACGGTGCAGGGCTCCTTCAAGGTCTATTCCAAGACCCCCGGCACGAACGCCAAGGGGATGGTCCACTCGGCGTACTTCATCCGCGGCTACGCGACCCACGGCTTCTCGCCGGTCCCGGTCTATCCGGCCAGCCACGGCTGCCTGCGCGTGCCGATCCCCGACGCGCTCAGCCTCTTCAGGTGGATCAGGATCGGGACGCCGGTCGACGTCTACCCGTGACCCTTGGTGAATCGCGCGGCGAAGCCGAGCAGCAAGCCGTAGGTCAGCAGGCCGAGCAGGGCGGGAACGCCGCGCCGCACCCAGCGGCTGTCGGCGTCCTCGGTGACGCTCGCGAAGGGCTTGAGCAGGACGTCGTTGGCGTCGTCGATCGCCTCGCGGCCCTTGCTGTTGCGCGCCTCGCGCTCGCGCTCGCCGGCGGCACTCGGTGCGGTTGCGGTGGGATCGCCGGTGATCCTGTTGCGCGACGCGCTCGAGGCGCGGTCGAAGTCGTCCACGGCGAACAGGATGAAGCCGGCCGCGATGATCAGGCTGAGGGTGATCGCGAGGAAACGCAGAAGACGTTCGAGCACGGCTCTAAGGTACGCCAGCGATGAGCGCCCGTGGACAATTGACCGACGAACTGCGCGAGCACGCGCTCATCATCGGCACGGTGACGCTGACGAGCGGGATGCAGGCCGAGTACTACGTCGATGCCAAACGGGCGATCCTGCGCCGCGACGGCTTCATGGCGCTCGGCGAGCTGCTCGCCGAGCGCACCGCTGCCTGGAGAGCGACCGCTGTCGGCGGGATGACGATGGGAGCCGACGCCGTCACCTGCGCGGCGCTGGCCGGCGGCGCCGACGTGAAGGGCTTCTTCGTGCGCAAGGAGGTCAAGAGCCACGGCCTGTCGCGGCGCATCGAGGGCCCGCTTCTCGTGGCCGACGACCGCTGCCTCGTCGTCGAGGACGTCGTCAGCACCGGCGGCTCCACGATCGCCGCGATCGAGGCGCTGCGGGAGGCCGGCCACGAGATCTGTGGCGTCGTGAGCGTGCTGGACCGGCTCGCCGGTGGCGGCGAGCGGATCGAGGCCGCGGCGGGCGCGCCCTACGTCGCGCTCGTCACGATCGACGACATCTACCCGGAGCGTCCGGACCGCTGAGGCGGCGCGGGATGCGGCCGGCGCACGCTCGGCCGGCGCCCGCAGCTACGGATCGAGGTCGACCCGCACGACGGTCAGGTCCGTGCCCATCGCGCGCACCCCGGCCGCGTTCAGGCGCGAGATCGACCGCAGCCGCGCACGCGCGTCGTCGCCATCTACGACCTGTGCCGTCCCGCTGCGCCAGCGACCGCGGACACGGACACGGACGCGCGCATCAGCATCGATATTGCGCACGTACGCCGCCTTGCGGCCCATCTCGGCGACGATCCAGAAGGTGTTCGTCGCGCGATCGAGCCCGTTGGAAACCGGCGTGCGCCGCGGCTCGCCGCTTGTGCGCCCGGTCGTCTCCAGCAGCGCGATGCCCGGCGCCAGCCCACGTGCGGCGAGCGCGCGAACGGGTGGGTTGAAGACCCGAACCTGAAAGGCGGTGATGAGCCGGCGCTTGCGGTCTGGCGACGGCACGGGCGGCCGAGTCTATTCGCGATCGCGATGTCGCCACGGGGCCGTCAGCCAAAGTGGCGCGCACTCCCCAATGGTCCGTCTGTCACGAGACGGACCACTGGGGACCCAGCGAGCAGCTGAGTGCCCCAGGCAGGAGTCGAACCTGCGGCCTACCGCTTAGGAGGCGGTCGCTCTGTCCACTGAGCTACTGGGGCGCGGCGGTGGACTTCGACGCGGAGGCTACCTGCGGCGGCGTGTCTGTCGCCGCAGCCGGACTCTCGGGTGAGTGCGTCGACGCCGCGGCCTCGGCGGCCGTCACGTTGAGCGGGAAGTGGCAGGCGGCGAGGTGGCCGCCCGCGTACTCGCTCAGGCGCGGCACCTCTGTCCGGCACAGGTCCTGGGCGTGCGGACAGCGCGTGTTGAAGACGCAGCCCTTCGGCGGATCGACCGGCGACGGCGGCTCGCCGGTGATGACGACGCGCTCGCGCGCGCGGTTCTCACGCGGGTCCGGAATCGGGATCGCCGCCAGCAGCGCCCGCGTGTAGGGGTGGATCGGCTTGACGTAGAGCTCCTCCGACGGCGAGAGCTCCATGATGCGGCCCAGATACATCACGGCGATCCGGTCCGATACGTGGCGCACGACCGAGAGATCGTGGGCGACGAAGAGGTACGTCAGGCCGAGGTCGTCCTGCAGGTCGTCGAGCAGGTTGACGATCTGTGCCTGGATCGAGACGTCAAGCGCGCTGACCGGCTCGTCGAGCACGATGAGCTTCGGCTCGAGCGCGAGCGCGCGCGCGATTCCGATGCGCTGGCGCTGACCGCCGGAGAACTCGTGCGGGAAGCGGCTGAGGTGCTCGTGCTGCAAGCCGACGCGATCCAGCAGCTCGGCCGAGCGCGCGGCGATCTCCTGCTTGTCGACGCCGTGCAGGGCCAATGGCGCGCCGATGATCTGGCCGATTCGCTTGCGCGGGTTCAGCGACGCGAACGGGTCCTGGAAGACCATCTGCATCTCGCTGCGGACCGGCTTGAGCTTCGCGCGGCTTGTGCGCGTGATGTCCTTGCCCCGGAAGGTGATCGTGCCACCTGTCGGGTCGAGCAGGCGCATGATCGTGCGCGACAGCGTCGTCTTGCCGCAGCCCGACTCGCCGACGAGGCCGAGCGTCTCGCCCTCGCGCAGGTGCAGGGTGACGTCGTCGACGGCGTGGACGTTGCCGACGACCCGATCGATCAGCAGCCCCTTCTTGATCGGGAAGTACTGCTTGAGGTGATCGGCGGCGAGCAGCACCGGCGGCTCGCCGTTCGCGCGCTTGCCGGCCGGCGCCGGCTTGGCGGTCGTGCTCATTGCGTCACACCTCCGGCGACGAGGCCGATCTGGCCCTCGGCCTCGCGCAGCTGCGCCTTGCGCTCGGGCGCGAGGACGCAGCGGTCGGTGTGGCCGGTGCCGCCGGGAACGCGTGCGATCAGCTCGGGCTTCGCCAGGCAGGCGTCGTGTGCGTGCGGGCAGCGCGGGCGGAAGTGACAGCCCTGCGGCGGCCTGATGAGCGACGGCGGCAGACCGGGGATCGACGGCAGCCGCTTCGGCCGCGGCCGGTCGACGCGCGTGATCGAGCCCAGCAGGCCCCAGGTGTACGGATGCTGGGGGTTGTAGAAGACCTCGTCGGTCGACCCCTGCTCGACGATCCGGCCGGCGTACATGACGGCGATCCGGTCGGCGATGTCGGCGACGACGCCGAGGTCGTGAGTCACGAGGATGATGCCGGCATTCGTGTCCGTCCGCAGCTCCTTGAGGACGTGCAGGATCTGTGCCTGGATCGTGACGTCGAGCGCCGTCGTCGGCTCGTCGGCGATCAGCACACCGGGCTCACAGGACAGCGCCATCGCGATCATCACGCGCTGCCGCATGCCGCCCGAAAACTCGTGCGGGTAGGAGTCGGCGCGCTCGCGGGCGCGCGGGATGCCGACCCGTTCGAGCAGCGCCACGACCTGGTCGCGCGCCTCGGCATCGGACACGTCGCGGTGCGCCTGGATCTGCTCGATGATCTGCTTGCCGATGCGTTGCACCGGGTTCAGCGACGTCATCGGGTCCTGGAAGATCATCGCGATCTCCTCGGCGCGCACCTTGCGCAGCTGGTCGCTGCTGGCCGTGACGAGATCGAGGTCGCGCAGCCTCGCCGATCCGCCGAAGCGCGCGTTGGGCGAGCGCGTCAGCCCCATCAGCGTCATCGCGGTGACCGACTTGCCCGAGCCCGACTCGCCGACGACGGCCAGCACCTCGCCGGCGTGGAGCTTGAAGGAGACCTCGTCGACCGCCTGCACGATCCCCTCCTCGGTGGCGAAGGAGACGTTCAGGTCCTGCACGTCGAGCAGCAGCTCGTTGTGGGTGCCGGCCATCAGGACAGCCGGATCCGCGGGTCGAGGGCCGCGTAGACGATGTCGACGAGCGTGTTGAGCAGCACGATGAAGAACGCGCCGAAGAGCGTCACCGCGAGCACCGGCGGGACGTCGAGCTGGCCGATCGACTCGGCGAAGTACTGGCCCACGCCCTGCAGGTCGAAGACGGTCTCCGTGAGGATCGCCCCGCCGCCCAGGACGGCGCCGAAGTCCAGGCCCCAGAGCGTGACGATCGGGATCAGCGAGTTGCGCAGGACGTGGTGGATCATCACGCGACGCTCGGTCAGCCCCTTGGCTCGCGCCGTGCGCACATAGTCGTCGTTGATCGTGTCCAGGACGTTGGAGCGCAGGACGCGCGAGTAGACGCCGACGAACAGCGTGGCGAGCACGACCCACGGCAGGATCATGTGCTTGACCCACTCCCACAGGCCTTCCTCGCCGATCTCCGCGTAGCCACCGTTGGGGAACAGGCCGAGCTTGAAGCCGAGGTAGTAGCTCGCCAGCGCGCCGAGCCAGAAGACCGGCATCGAGACGCCGACCAGCGCGAGCACGGTCACGAGCGTGTCGGTCCATCTGCCCGCGCGGATCGCGGTGTAGAGGCCGAGCACCGTGCCCATCGCAAACCACATCAGCGCGGCGCCGATCGCCAGGGCGAACGTTCGCGGGATCCCGCGCTTGATCTCCTCGACGACGTTGGTCTGGTTGGCATAGGAGATGAGGTCGCCGGTAAAGACCTTCTCCATGGTCGTGACGTACTGGGTGTAGATCGGCTTGTCGAAGCCCCACTCCTTCTCGATCGCCGCGATCTGCACGGGCGTCGAGTTCTTGCCCGCCATCCGGTCGGCGGGGTCGCCGTTGGGGATGACGTTGAAGATCAGGAACGTCAAGACCGAGACGGCGAACATCACGACGACCATCCCGACGACGCGGCGCACGATGAAGCGACCCATGTCCGGTCAGTGCTCCAGTCGGACCTTGGCGCGCGGGTCGAGCGCGTCGCGCACGCCGTCGCCGAACACGTTGAGCGCGAGCACGGTCAGGACGAGCATGAGGCCCGGCACGATCGTCAGGTGCGGCGCCGTCGACAGCAGCACGACGCCGTCGGAGAGCATCGTGCCCCAGGACGGCTCGGGTGGCTGCACGCCGGCGCCGAGGAACGACAGCGCCGCCTCGAGCAGGATCGCGTTGGCCACGAGCAGCGGGAAGAAGACGAGGATCGTCGAGGCGAGGTTGGGCAGAAGCTCACCGAACATGATCCGGATCGGTCCCGCGCCCTGCGCGCGCGCGGCTTCGACGAACTCCTTCTCGCGCAGCGACAGCACCTGGCCGCGGATCGGTCGCGCGAGGTAGACGACGCTGACGACGCCGATGATCAGCGTCGGTATCCACTTGGAGTTGCCCTGGATGTGCAGCGGGCCGATCTTCAGCCCGCCGAGCGCAAGCGAGACGCCGAGCGCGACGCCGAGCAACAGCACGGGGAACGCCCACATGACGTCCAGGCTGCGGGAGATGATCGCGTCGGTCCAGCCGCGGAAGTAGCCCGCGAGCGTGCCGAGCAGCACCGCCAGGAACGCCGTGATGATGCCGGCGGTGATGCCGATGAAGAGGGAGTTGCGCGCCCCGTAGAGCAGGCGCACCGCAACGTCGCGGCCGTTGGAGTCGGCGCCGAGGAAGAACTTCTTCTGCCACGTCGGGCTGATCGGGACGCCGTCGAAGGTCACGACCTGCTCGCTCTTGCCGTTGACGACGATCGTGTCGGAGAGATGGTTCTTGGCCGGCGTCGTGTCCGCGATCTGCGCCCACAGAGGGGCGGCGAGCGCGAGCGCGACGAGCAGGAAGAACAGTGCGCCGAAGGCCAGGGCGGGTTTGTTGCGCCTGAGCCTGCCTACTGCGAGCGCCCACGGGCTGATGCCCGGCGAGGCCTCGGCCTCGGCCTGCCCTCCGTCGGTG
>DATLNO010000186.1:0-14121 GCA_035536715.1 Solirubrobacteraceae bacterium | reverse complement strand
AGCCGCGAGCTGCAGCACCTCAAATTCCCGAGGGGTCAGGGCGGGGGCGCTGAGCTGGCCGCTGTGGCGTTTGAGGAACCGACCGAGTTCGTGGCCGATGCCATCCAGAGCGCTGAGCAGGCGCTCGGTCGGCGTGATGGCTGAGAACGACAGAAGTTCGATGACGGCGAACGTCTCGTCCACGCATACGGCCGGGATGGCGATTGCGCCTTCAAGCCCGGCCTGTCGAATCGCCGCGTCTCGCTTCGTCAGACCGTCCTTCGGCGCTACCGATGAAACCGTCGGTTGCCGATCGACAAAGGATCGGTTGACGAGCGCGGGCAGCGAGGTCGTGCCCGGAGCACCCGTCAGCTCGACCACGTGCTCAAGGCCCGGCGCGGACGTGTGACAGATCGTTGCGCGGGTCAGTGAGGAGTCCCGCGGAAGCCAGAACGCACCGAAGTTGAGCTCCATGGCGACAGCGAGGTTGGCCAGCAGCAGTTCGGCGCCTTGCTCCAGCGACGTCCAGTTGTCCAGCGCGCGCGATACTGCGAGATGCGCGGCCAGCGGGCGGTGCAGCGAGCGGCCAAGCAACAGCGTCACGTCCTGAACTGATCCCACGATCCGCCTGGGCGCCGGATCGGTGGTCGCGAGCGTTAGGCGGTGGTAGTGGATCGCGCCGTCCTCTCGGACGATCCGGTACTCAAGAACTTGATCGCGAAGTTCGCCGGTCATCAGCGCCGCGAGTGCTTCCTGCGCCTGCTGCCGGTCGTCGGGAAACATCCTGCTGATGACGTATTCAGGATGCGGCGCTGTGTCCTCCGGCTCCAGCCCAAACAGACGAAAGAGGTTGTCTGACCACAGCACCTCACCGGTCTCAGGAGTCCACTCCCACGTCCCTAGACCCGCGATGCGCTCCCCGTCATTGACGATCCCCAGATGCCGCGCGGCGCCTACGGTCATGCAGCACCCGTGGGTACCCCGAAGCTGGCATGCGGAAGGCGAGTCGTTGCAGCCTGGTCTTGTCATGCGTACGCGCCTCTGCCTCTTGCGCGCAGGAGCATGCGCGCAAGCGTCGAGCCTCGACAATAAGCACGAACGGTCGTTCGTCGCGGAGCGGAATACCCACCGGCAGTGCACTCCAAACAGCTCGGCCCGCCCGGAGGACCAGCCACCCAACACGACGCGTCGACGCTCGTTAGCCTCCTGCCTCGATGAGCACCGCCGGGGGCGAAGGACCGCAGGAGCTGCGACATACACGGCCGGAGATCCTCGCGGCCGCGGCAGCGCTTGCGTCGCTGAAGGGACTCGCGCAGCTGTCAATGGGAGAGCTGGCGTCCGCGGTCGGGATGAGCAAGAGCGGCCTGTACGCCCACTTTGCGTCCAAGGAGGCGCTCCAGCTGGCGACGATCGAGTACGGCGGCCAAGTGTTCGAGGCGCACGTGCTGCGCGATTCGAGTGGTGGCCCCGAGGGCGGGCTGAGCGCGCTGCTGGAACGCTGGCTGGCGTTCTATGAGCGTCGTATGTTTCCCGGCGCGTGCTTCTTCATCGTCGCCGCCGTCGAGTTTGCGAGCCGCGCCGGCGCGGTACGCGACGCGCTCGAGCAACACGTCGACCAAGAGATCGCTGCGCTCGAGACAGCGGTTCGCGGCGCCACGGAGAGCGGCGAAACGCGCCGGTCGAACGACGCAGCCCAGACCGCGTTTGAGCTGCACGCCATCTTGATGAACACGCACGCGCTCTTTCAGCTCAAGGACGACCCAGTCGTATTCGACCAAGCACGCACAGCGATCGACAACCTCCTCGGGTAGCTCGTCCTACAGCCTCAGCTCCGCGACGAGAGCGCGCTGGGGAGAACCGATGGCCACCAGCGGAGAGAGAAGGTGACCGCCGCTGGGGAGATCCGATGGCCGTACCTGGGAGAAAGCGATGGCCGTTGACATTCGCAATCGCGGGGCGGGTGCCGTCGCGCGGGCGCGTCGGGTCGACCGCCGCGATTCCGCCCGCGGCCCGGCCGATGGGCGAGCATCGGGCGCCTCCCCAGAGGAACGCGACATCGAAGTCCCCGAAGATGTGGACCGCGACCCTCCCTGCTCGTGCCGCTGCGACGGCTATCACACGTTCCGCGGATCGGGACACCGCGAACTGGTGTCACGGACGCTCGTGGCGACGGGCTGGACTGGAGCCGCGCGCTTGGCCCACAACGACGAAAGACCCGCATATGCGGGCCTTTCATCATGCGCCGAAGAGGACTCGAACCTCCACGGGGGAATCCCCCCACAAGGCCCTCAACCTTGCGCGTCTACCAATTCCGCCACCGGCGCAGGAGGTCGCTCAGTATAGGCACGTGCTTGACTTCCGTCCGGCAGCCCCTCTAGCTTGTGCGAACAGATGTTCGCCCTCGCCGACAGCACCAGCATCAAGGAGCCTGCGCCATGGATCTCGATCTGACGAAGCGCCAGCAGGAGATCTTCGACTTCATCAAGCGCCACTCGGCGACGTACGGCTACCCGCCAACCGTGCGCGACATCGGCAAGGCGGTCGGCCTCGCGTCCTCCTCGACGGTCCACGCGCACCTGGCGAACCTCGAGAAGCTCGGGTTGCTGCGGCGCGATCCCTCCAAGCCGCGCGCGATCGAACTGCTCGACCGCGCCGTCGAGCAGGTCAGATCGATCGTGCGACCCGACGGGCTGCCGCTTGTCGGTCAGGTCGCGGCCGGCTCGCCGGTGCTGGCAGAAGAGAACATCGAGGAGTACGTCGACGTCCCGTCGCTCGCGGGCGGCGAGGAGGGCGAGTACGTCCTGCGAATCCGCGGCGAGTCGATGATCGACGCCGGCATCCTGCCCGACGACTATGTGGTCGTCCGCCGGCAGGACACCGCCGAGGACGGCGAGATCGTCGTCGCGCTGCTGGGCGAGGAGGCGACCGTCAAGCGCTACTTTCGCGAAGCCGACCACATCCGCTTGCAGCCCGAGAACGCGACGATGGAGCCGATCCGGTCTCGCGACGTGCAGGTGCTCGGGCGCGTCGTCGGCCTGTTCAGGAGCGTGCAGTGATGGCGACGGTTCATCTCGAGCGGCCCGCGCTCCAGATGCCACGACTGACCCCGCGCGAGGGACCGACGCTGGAGGATGTGCTCGCCGGCGCCTGGGAGGACCTCATCGCGCACCGCACCGCGGGGTGCCCGATCTGCGCCGGGGCGATGAAGCCCCGCTACGGATCAGGGGCGTCGGCGGCCGGGGGCCGCTGCGTCGACTGTAAGACCGAGTTGTCGTAGTCGATAGCGGCGCGAACACGCGCTCGAGATGCCGGCTACCCGCGGACTGGCGCGCGCTGTCAGCGCATGATCTGCGCGAGGACTTCGTCGTCGTCGGGGCGCTCCGGCGGTGTCGGCGGTGCGGGCGCGCCCGCGTCGGCGACGACCCGGGTCTTGGCGGCCATGTCGCCCAGGCGGATGCGACGCTCACCGGTCGCGAAGATCGTGATGATGCCGACGATATAGAGGCTCGGCAGCCAGTCGATGGCTCGCAGGAGGTTGCGGATGGCGACGGGGCCGGCGCCTGCCTTGCTGCCGTTCTCCAAAACCACGCGGAGCTTCATCACGCGCTTGCCGAGGGTTTGTCCCGAGATGAGCTCGGTGGCGAAGAAGTAGAGGAAGGTCAGCAGGAAGAACAGCGCTCGCGGCCCGCCCTGCGTCTCGGCCCAGAGCGAGTACTCGCGGTTCTCGTCGTTGCCGAGAACCTTCGCGATGACGATGAGCAGGATGCCGATGAGCGCGACGTCGATGACTGCCGCCACGATCCTCCGGCCGAGGACATCTCCCATGCCGGGCACCCTACATACGCTTGCGTTCAGGCGACTCATAGCTACGCTTGGGAGGTAGACCAAGCAGCCGCGGAGGCTCGCCCTTCGAGGAAAGTCCGGACATCACAGGGCAGGGTGGTCGGGAACCCGACCCGGGGAAACCCGCGGGAAAGTGCCACAGAAACACACCGCCGATGGCGCGTCTGTACGTACGGCGCGCACAGGCAAGGGTGAAAAGGTGCGGTAAGAGCGCACCGGCGCCGTGGCGACACGGCGGCCAGGTAAACCCCACCCGATGCAAGGCCAAGCAGGACCGCTTGCAGGCTGCCCGCCAAGGTCCAGGTCGGCCGCGTCAGATGGATGGCTGCTCACGACAGAATCCGGCTTACCGGTCTGCTAAGGAAAGGCCCCGCTCCGGCGGGGCTTTTCTATGGGCCCGGCAGCTCGGCCAGCGCCTCCTCGAGCGACCCGTGCATCGGTGCCGCCCGCGCGAACTCGACGAGTTCCAGCGTGCGCAGCACGATGCTGCCGCTGGGCGTGACCACCCGTACGCGCTGGCGGCGCTCCCCGAGCCGGCTCGTGAGCGCGAAGAGCTTGCGGATCGCGGTCGAGTCGAGGAACTCGACACCGCTGAGATCGAGCACGGCGCCGTGCGCAGCCGTCGGTACGGCCGCCTCCACGAGCGCCACGATCCGCGCCGCGTTGAAGACGTCGAGCTCGCCGGTGACGCTGATGATCACGTGATCGCCGTGCTGCGTGCTGGAAAGCGTCGCGCCGTCGACGTTCATGCTCGCACGTGCTCGGTGAGCCGCCGGCGCAGGCGAATCGTGGTGCCCTCGGGCGAGGTCTCGAGCTGGACGTCATCCATCAGCGCGTCGATGAGCTCCAGCCCGCGACCCTGATCGCTCGGCGGGCGACCCTCGCGCCAGTGGCCACGGTCGCGTACGACGATCTCGACCTCGCCCTCGCTCAGGATCGCCTCGAACGCGATCGTTTCGTCGGGGGCGGCACCCGCGTGCTCGATCGCGTTCGTGCAGGCCTCGCTGCACGCCATCACGATCGCGTGCACGTCGGCATCGGAGGCCTCGGCCTGGCCGAGCCAGCGGCGCAGCAGCGCGCGCAGCGATCGCAGCGCTCCGGGTTCGCTCGGCAGGTCCAGCGCAAGGCGCGAGCCAAGCGGCACGTGGCAGAGCGTCAGCAGCGCGACGTCGTCGCCCGTCGCGCCCGCCGGCAGCGCGGCGGCCAGGAGTCGATCGCACAGCGCCTCGGCCTCCATCGTCCCGTCGCCCGCGGCCACCGACAGCCGGGCGAGGCCGAGGTCGATGTTCTCCGCGCGCCGCTCGACGAGCCCGTCGGTGTAGAGGACCACCGCCCCGCCGGGCTCGAGCGTGACCGTCTCCTCGCTGTAGCTCGGAAACGGCAGCACGCCGAGCGGCACCGAGCGCGCGCCGCTGAGGAAGCGCGGCGTGCCGTCGGCGCTCAGCGTCAGCGGGGGCGGATGGCCCGCGCTGACGTACGACAGCTCGGCGTCGACCGGGTCGAACACGGCAAGCACGAGCGTCGCCATGTGCTCGCGCGACGGCTCCGCCAGGACGAATGTGTTCAGGCGCTCGGCGATCTGCGCCGGGCCGTGACCGTCCAGCGCGTACGCCCGGATCACGCTGCGTAGCGCGCCGACCGTCGACGCGGCGGCCAGGCCCTTGCCAGATACGTCGCCCATGACGAGCAGCACCCGCCCGCCGGTGAGCCCGATCGCGTCATACCAGTCGCCACCCACCTCGGCCTCGGACGCCGCCGGGAGGTAGCGGCCGGCGAGCGCGACGCCTGGCAGTGCCGGCAGCGTCTGTGGAAGCAGGCTGCGCTGCAGCGTGTCGGCGATGTGGTGCTCGCGGCCGTACGCGCGCACGTGCTCGATCGCCAGCGCGACGCGATCGGCGGTCAGCCGCAGCAGGTCGACGTCATCTGCCGCGAGGCGCCGCGGGGCGCGCACCCCGACCTCGATGACGCCGATGATCGTCTCGTGGGCGAACAGCGGCACCCCGAGCATCGACGAGATCCCGGCGTCGAGGATCGAAGGGTCGGCGAGCTCGGAGGCGGGCGGGTCGTGCAGCAGCACCGGCCGTCTCGTCGCCAGGACACGTCCCGCGATGCCGGCGTCGGCCGAGACACGCTCGGGCCGGCGCTCGCTGACGACCGGGTCAGAGCTCAGCAGCGACAGCGTGCCGTCGTCCTGGATGAGCAGCAGCGCCGCCGCCTCAGCGTCGAGCACCTCGCGTGTGCGCGCCAGGATCTCCGGGCCGAGCGCATCGAGGTCGCGCTGCGTCAGCGCGGTGTCGGCGACCGCCTGCAGGCGTCCGATCGTCAGCGCCGCCCGCTCGGCCTCCAGGCGCGCCACCTCGGAGCGCACGAGCCGCTCGCGGCGTCGCTCCTCCAGCAGCCGGTCGCCGATGTCCGTCAGGCGTGCGTTGAACATCAGCTCGCCGTCGCGTTCGACGACCCAGATCATCGTCTCGCCGCGCAGCTTCGTCCCGTCCGGGCGGTCGATCGTCACGCGCATCTCGAGATGGCGTGTGCCGCCCTCGCGCGCCGCCTTGAGCAGGTCGCGGCGGCGCTGGATGAACTTCCCGTGCGCCTCGGGCGGGATGCCGAGCTCCTGGAACGGGCGGCCCAGCGCCTCCGCGCGCGGCCGGCCCAGCAGCCGCTCGGCCGCGGCGTTGATGTCGAGCACGCGCCCCTGCGCGTCGGTCGAGATGAAGCCGTCGCGTGCGCTGTCGACGATCAACCGCGTGCGCCGCTCGCTGGAGCGCAGCGCCCGTTCCTGGCGCGCGCCGCGGTCCAGGGCTGCGCGCATCACGCCCAGCAGGCGCGAGATCAGGAGGCCCACGACGAGCGGCGTGCCGAGCACGAGGACGAGGCGGATCGTCGCGTCCATGGTGTCGTCGATCCGCAGGACGGTGGTATATGTGGCGCCGATGAACGCGAGGTGGGCGAGCGCGACCGGGGTCGAGAAGAAATAGAACGCGTACAGCGCCGGCCACGTGTAGATCAGCGCGTAGAGCGTCGCGTTGTGCGTGTAGTGGATGATGAGGCTGAGCATCACCGTCACGACGGCGAGCGCAAGGTGCACGACGCGGTCGGAGACCTTGTCGGCGAAGCGCAGGAAGGCGAGCGCCATCGCAAGCGAGAGCGCCGCGACGATGAGCACGGAGCGCTCCTCGAGCGTGGCGACGTGCGGAAGCAGGACCGTCAGCACGCAGATCAGCGCGCCGGCTCCGTAGAGGAACGCCAAGGAGCGGGCCTTCGTCCGAACGTCGAACATCGTGTGCGCCCGCATCTCCGGCTCAGCTTACGAGCGTGCCCGTGCCCCGTCGAGTGGGCTTGCGCACACCCACTAATAATGCGAACATCTGTTCGTATGACAATCGTCTGTGTCCTGCTCGAGCGATTCGAGCTCGCCGTCGCCGCCGGTGGGCGCTCGGGGCTGCTCGGCGAGCCTGCTGCGCTGGCCCCGGAGCCCGGCCGCGAGCTGTTCGTCGGCGCGGTCTCACAGGCCGCCGAGGCGTTCGGGATCCACGCCGGGATGCGGATGGGAGAGGCGCTGTCGCGCTGCCCGCGCCTGGCGCTCGTGCCGCCCGA
The DNA here is from genome assembly GCA_035536715.1 of Solirubrobacteraceae bacterium. Lineage (GTDB taxonomy): Bacteria > Actinomycetota > Thermoleophilia > Solirubrobacterales > Solirubrobacteraceae > CADCVQ01. The sequence continues at coordinate 6,702 of DATLNO010000186.1, read as the reverse complement.
CCCGATGGGGGTCGCCGAGGCCTGGGAGGGCGCACTCGCGCGGCTGGAGAACCTCGGCGCGGCGGTCGAGTCGCTGCGGCCGGGGGAGGCGTGCTTCGACGCGCGCGGCCTGGAGCGCCTGCACGGCGGGCGGGTCGTGACGATACTCGCCGAGGGCCACCTCGCCCAGCACGGCTCCGAGCGCCTGCGGCGGGTGCTGGCCGGGCCGCGGATCGGGCAGGGGCCGACGCGCTTCTGCGCGCTCGTGGCCGCCTCGGACGCGCGCGTCCGGCGCCCCGGGCGGATCGCCGGCGCGGCCGATCTCGCACCGCACCCCGTCGAGCTGCTGCGCCGCCGGGAGGAGACCGCGGCGCTCGTCGAGCCGTTGCAGCGGCTCGGGGTCGCGACGCTCGGCGACCTCGCTGCGCTGCCGCGCGGCTCCGTCGCCGACCGCTTCGGGCGCCCTGGCCTGCTCGCCCACGATCTCGCGTGCGGGCACGACACGCCGCTGCGTCCGCGCCGGCCCGGGGAGATGCTGCGCGAGTCGCTCGAGCTGCCCGAGTCGGGTTCCGGCACGCAGCTCGGCCGTGCTCTCGGCCTCCTGATCGATCGCCTGCTCGCGCGCCGTGAGCGGCGCGGGCGCACGCTGCGCTCGGTCGTGCTCTCTGCGCGGCTCGTCGAGGGCGGCACGTGGCGCGAGCGCGTCGTCTTTCGCGAGGCGCTCGCAGATCCCCAGCGGATGCGGCTTGCCCTCGGCGGCCGCCTGGCGATGCTGCCCGCGCCGGCGGAGGTGCTCGAGCTCATGGTCGAGCGCTTCGGCCCGCCCAATCCCGAGGCCCACGCGCTCTTCGACGACGGCGAGGTGCGGCGCGACGAACGCTTGCGCGAGGCCGTCCGCCAGACGCGCGCGGTCGCCGGGCCCGATGCGGCGCTGCGCGTCCTGGAGATCGATCCAGACTCGCGCGTCCCCGAGCGGCGGGTCGTGCTGACGCCGTTTGACTCCGTTCCCACCCGCCCACCCCCAAACGCCCTCGTGCGGCGGACACCCCCCGGCTCGTGAGCCGCGGCCCGCGCAGGATCGCCGCGCCGCAGCCGGCCACCGTGCGGGCCGACGCCGGCGGCACCCCGTGGCAGGTCGACGGGCGGGTGGTCGATGCCGTCCGCGAGACCTGGCTCGTCGAGGACCGCTGGTGGACGGATCGCCCGCTGCGGCGGCGCTACTGGGAGATCGTCACGACCTGCGGGCGCAACGTCGTCGTCTTTCGCGATCTCGCCCGACACGAGCGGGGGTGGCACAGCCAGCGCTGAGCCGGGCTCAGCCACACTCTCTTGCGCATGCGCGACGATCAGCTCGCTTCGGAGGCCGCTGCGCAGGCCGGGCTCGCGCATGTCGCGACGGCATCCTTCCTTGCGTCAAGGGTCATCCCGACGGCTGGATACGCCGTCGCGCTGGCGGGCGGCGTCGCGCTCGCGCGGGCGGCTCAGGTCGCGGGCGCGCGGATCGGCTACGGCGCGAGCATCGCGTCGATGCTGCAGGCGGTCGCGGTCCTCGGTCCCTCGCGGATCAGCGTGCCGCTGACGCAGGCGGCATCGGCGCCGCTGCTGGGGCGGATGCACGCGCGGGCCCGGTCCGTGGCCGCGCAGATCGCGGCGTGCAGCGCGATCCGCGCGACCGATCAGCTCGTCTTCACGCTCTTCTACATCTGGATCGTCGGCGGCGTCGGCGCCTACGCGGCGACGTACGACGCGATCCCGGGCCGTATTCCGGGGGTGCCCGACGGCCAGGTTGCCGCACTCGCCGCAACAGCGCTCGCGCTGGTCGCGTGGACGCTGTTCGCGAGCGTCGTGCAGGTGCTCGTCTACCGCGCGGCGCTGCAGGCCTGGCCGGCGGGGGATCGCGGGGATGGCCAGAGTGGTGAGCATCGCCCGGACTGCATCCCCACGGACGACGCGTCGCCGTCTGCGCTCGCCCATCGTCCGCGCTATGACCCGCGCGCCGTCGCGCTGGCCGCCCTGCTCGCGTTCTGCGTGCTGATCGCAACGACGAAGTGGCTCGTGCTCGGTGCCGTCGCCGCGTGGTTGGCGGTCGCGTGGGCGACCGCGCGCCCCGACCTCGCGCCGCTCCGCGCGGGGCTCGCACTCGCCGCGCTGCTGGCCTTCGGCACACTGACCTTCAACGTCGTCGGCGGCAGCGGTCTTGACCTCACGCTGCAGCGCACGATCCGCGCCGGCATGCTCGTGCTCGTCGCGACGTGGCTGCGCTCGGCCGCGGGGGAGGATGGGGTGCGCGAGGTCGCGCGCCGCTCGCTGCGGTTCGCGCGCCGCGTTCCCGCGATGACGGAGGCATCGCAGATCCTCGACCGGCTCGGCGCCGGCGGCTCGCTTGGAGCAGCCGGTCGCGCGCTCGTCGAGGAGGTCCGCGACGTCCCGCGCCGGCCGTCGGCGCTGGCGGCCGCGGTGCTGCGCTGGGTCGTCCTGGAGTCCGCGCGCTTCCGGCACGCGCCGCCGCCTCCGGTCGCTCACGAGTCGCTGCGAACGGCCTGGCGCGACCGCGTTCTTGTCGCGGGGGTGATCGCCGCCGTCGCGGGAGCCGTAGTGGCGGGTAGATGAGCATTTCTGAAACGAGCACTTCAGTGACAACGGCGACGCCGCCGAGCTACCGCGAGCGCCTGCGCATCGAGGGCGGCGTTCTTGCCCTGTCCGGGGCGCTGGCGAGCGTACTGCTGCTGGCGTTCGTCCCCGAGGCGAGCGAACGCGCGGGCAGCACCGCGGGCCAGATCGCGGCAGTCCTTGTCGTGCTCGCCGTGCTCGGGCCACTGTCCTTGCGGCGCTGGCTGGCGGCGGCCGAGCCGATCCGGCCAGGGACCGAGCCGACCGGTGAGCCGACCGCCCTTTGGATGCCGCCGCTCGTGGTCGTCGTGCTGGTGGCCATATTCGTGATTCCCGGCGAGCTCGGCGTCGGCGCGGTCGGCTGGGACGCGGGCCTGCGGATCACGCTGGGCTGCATGCTCGTCGGCCTCACCCAGGCGCTGCTGCTCGCGCAGCTCGTCGCGTCTGACGAGAAGCGCCAGTCCAGGCGCTACCTGCGGCTGCCCGGCTCGCGCGCGATGGGCGGCACAAAGCTGGGCTTCTCTTTGAGCAAACACGTGTAGATCTGTCACACGCCACCCGGCAGCCTCGCCGGCATGCGTTGTTCGCGTGGCCAGGCGACGGTCGATTACGTCGCGCTGCTTGCTGTCGTCGCCGTGCTGGTCACGGTCGCCGGCGGCGTCGCTGCGGCCGGGGGCGCGGGGGTCGTCAACGCCGTCACCGGACAGATCCGGCATGCGCTGTGCGTGGTGGGTGGCGGTTTCTGTCTGGATCTGACCTCCAGACCGTGCCCGGTCGCGACGAGGCGCGACACGCACCACTACGCCGTCAGCCTGATCGTCGTTCGCGTCGACCGCGACCGCTATGTGCTGCGCGAGCAGATGTCCGACGGCACGGTGCGCCTGACCGTCGCGCGCAGCGGCGCACTTGGTGTCGAGGCCGGCGCGGGAGGGCGCGCGAACGTGTCCTTCCGCGGCCGCACGATCGGGCTCTCCGACGAGGCGCGCCTGGGCGTGCAGGGCGTGCTCGGCGCGGGTCGCGTCTACGTCGCGCGCGACGCGCGGGAGGCCGTTGCGTTCATGCGCGCGATCGGCGCGGGCGATGATCCGCCGGTCGCCGCCCGCGAGGTCTTCTACGAGGGCGGCATCCGGGGACTGGCGACGGTTGGGGTGGGCAACTCGGTCGCGGGAACCTCGCTGCGTGGGCTTGGCGGCGCGCTGGTGAACGGCCGTCGCGACGAGCGCACGGGCGACGTCACGCTCGGGATCAACGTCGGCGGCTCGGGCTGGGGAGCGCTGACGATCGCGCTCGGCGGGCCGCTGGCGACCGAGGAGCGCGCGGTGACCCTCGGGCTGACCCTCGATCGCCACCGGCGCGCGACGGAGCTGTCGCTGTCGGCGGCGGGCACGCTGACCGGCGGGATGGCGCTCCCACCCGGCCTCACGCGTGCGTTCGGCGGGCGCGTGAACGCGCTGTCGGCAGAGGGTGGTGGGCGGCGCTTCGAGTTCGGCGCGCGGCTGGACCTGCGCGACCCGCATGTCGCCGCGGCGTGGGAGCGCTTCCGCGACGACCCCGCCGGTGAAGAGGCGATCCGCGGCCTCGGTGAGGCGATCCGCGACCGTGCCCACCTCGATCTGCGCACGTACCGCACGAGCAGCACCTCGAGCGGCGCGTCCGCCGGGATCGCCCAGCTCGTCCAGGCCGGCGGCGAGTACGACCACACGGTGGAGAACGCCCGGCTTCGGTCAGCGGTTTCGCGGCCGGCGGGTGGGCTGTGGGAGAAGCGATCCGATTGCGTCGCCTGAACCGCTCGTGCACGTGCGACGCCACCGGGCCGCGATAACACCATCCTCCGCGTCTGCGAACATGTGTTCGTATGCCGTACACCGAGCTGCATTGCCACTCCGCCTACTCGTTTCTCGATGGCGCCTCGCAGCCCGAGGAGCTCGTGGCGGCGGCCGTCAACCGCGGCCACACGGCGCTCGCGCTCACCGATCACGACTCGCTGTCGGGTGCGATGGAGTTCGCGCAGGCAGCGAAGGCGCTCGGGCTGCGGGCGATCCATGGAGCGGAGGTCACGCTCGCCGACGGGCGTCACCTCACGCTGCTCGTGCGCGACGCGAGCGGCTGGCGCAGCCTCTGCCACCTGCTGACTCGCGCTCACGCCCGCACCCGCGAGGGGCCCCAGCGCAATCGCTCGGAGCCGAGCGTGTCGCTCGAGGACGTCACGGCGCACCATGCCGGCCTCGTCTGCCTCAGCGGCTGCGCGCGCAACGGCGTCCGCGACGAGCCGACGATGCGCCGCCTGCTGCGTGCCTTCGGCCACGATGCCTTTCGCGTCGAGCTGCAGCGCCCGCTCGGGCGCCACGACCGCGCGCTGAACCGCGGCCTGACAGCGCTCGCCGCGCGGCTCGGTGTCGCGACGGTCGCGACCGGCAACGTCCACGCCCATGCGCCCGAGCGCGCGTACCTGCAGGACGCGTTCGTCGCGATTCGCGAGCATACGACGCTCGACGCCTCCGAGCCGCTGCGGCGCGGCAACCACGCGCACGTCCTCACGAGCCCGCAGGCGATGGCGGCGCGCTTCGCCGACCATCCCGAGGCGATCGCCGAATCGGGGCGGCTGGCCGAGACGCTCACGTTCGACCTCACGAGCGATCTCGGCTATCGCTACCCCGGCGCCGAGGACGCGACCGCGAGCCGCGCGCTCGCCGAGATCTGCCAGGCGCGCTTCGACGATCGCTATCCGCGCGGCAGCGCCCATCACGAGGAGGCCAAGGCGCGCCTGGAGGAGGAGCTGCGTGTCATCGACGAGCTCGGCCTCGCCGGCTTCTTCGTGCTGCACCGCGACATGCTCGAGCTCGCACGCGAGGTCGCCGTCGAGGTGCGGGGGAGGGACACGGTTCGCTCATTGCTGCCGCCGGGGCGCGGGCGCGGCTCGAGCGTCTCCTCGATCGTCTGCCATCTCACCGGCCTCAGCCACGTCGACCCGATCTCCAACAAGCTCCTGCTCGGGCGTTTCCTCAACGAGGAGCTCACCGCGCTGCCGGACATCGACCTCGACTTCCCGCGCGACATCCGCGAGAAGCTCATCCCGCGCGTCCACGAGCGCTACGGGCGCGAGCGCTCGGCGCTCGTCGCGGCCTTCCCGACGTACCGCGCGCGCGGCGCGATCCGCGAGATCGGCAAGGCACTCGGGCTGCCGCCGGGGGAGATCGAGCGCGTCGCGCGCGGCAGCGAGGGCTGGTCGTCGCGAGACATCGACGGCGACATCGACACCGCGCTCGGGCCGGGGCGGCGAACCGGTCGCTGGGCCTGGCTCGTGCGTCTCGCCGGCGAGGCTTACGGCCTGCCGCGCCATCTGTCCCAGCACTCGGGCGGGATGATCGTCGCGACGCGGCCGCTCGTGGATTGCGTTCCGCTCGTGCCCGCCGCGATGGAGGGCCGCCAGCTCGCGCAGTGGGACAAGGACTCCTGCGCCGACGCCGGGTTTCTGAAGATCGACCTGCTCGGCCTGGGGATGCTGTCGGCCGTCGAGCGCTGCGTCGAGCACATCGCCCTGCGTCGCGGCGAGCGGATCGACCTCAGCCGGATCCCCTACGACGACCCGGCGACCTACGAGTGCATCCAGAACGCCGACACGACGGGCGTCTTTCAGATCGAGTCGCGCGCGCAGATGGGCTCGCTACGCCGCACGCGGCCGAAGAACCTCGACGAGATCACGATCCAGGTCGCGATCGTTCGTCCCGGGCCGATCGTCGGCGGCGCCGTCAACCCGTACATCGAGCGCCGCCAGCGGTTGCGCGCCGATCCCACATTCCAGGTTCCCTACCAGCACCCCTCGCTCGAGCCGCCGCTGCGCGACACGCTCGGGACGATCATCTTCCAGGACCAGGTCCTCGAGGTCGCGCAGGCGTTCGCCGGCTTCAGCGTGGGGGAGGCCGAGGGGCTGCGGAGGGCGATGAGCCGCAAGCGCTCGGCCGAGGCGATCGAGGCGCACCACCGGCGCTTCGTCGACGGCGCGATGGCGACGCATCCCGACGTCACCGAGAAGCTCGCCGAGGAGGTCTTCACGATGGTCTCGGGCTTCTCGGGCTTCGGCTTTCCCAAGGCCCACGGCGCCGCCTTCGGCCT
>DATLNO010000185.1:0-2880 GCA_035536715.1 Solirubrobacteraceae bacterium | reverse complement strand
CCCGCCGCGCTCCGGAAGCTCGGCTACACGGAGACCGAGACGACGGCGATCACGACCTTCATCGGCCAGCAGGGGACCATCGAAGGCGCCCCCGGCCTGCGCAGCGAGCACCTCACGGTCTTCGACTGCGCCTTCGTGCCGCAGAACGGCACGCGCTCCATCGGCCACCTCGGCCACATCCAGATGATGGGCGCGGTCCAACCCTTCATCTCCGGCGCGATCAGCAAGACGGTGAACCTGCCGGAGACCGCGACCGTCGAGGACGTGGTGGACGCGTACGTCCAGGCCTGGAAGCACGGCGTCAAGGCGATCGCCATCTACCGCGACGGCAGCAAGAAGGTCCAGCCCCTCTCCACGGGCAAGGAGACCTCGAACGCCATGAAGGGCGCGACGGTCGTCGAGCGCGTCGTCGAGGTCCCGCGCCCGCGGCGCCGCCTGGCCGACACGCGGCACTCCGTCACGCACAAGTTCACGATCGAGGGGCACGAGGGCTACATCACCGTCGGCCTCTTCGAGGACAACACGCCGGGCGAGATCTTCATCAAGATGGCGAAGGAGGGCTCGACCCTCTCCGGGATGATGGATTCGTTCGCCACGAGCGTCTCCCTGCTCTTCCAGTACGGGGTCCCGCTCACGCACCTGGTCGAGAAGTTCGGCCACGTGCGCTTCGAGCCGAGCGGTTGGACCGGCAACCCGGAGATCGGCTTCGCGAAGTCCATCGTCGATTACGTCTTCCGCTGGCTCGGGCAGCGCTTCCTGTCGCTCGACGACCGGACGATGCTCGGCCTCGTCCGCACGACCGAGGTCGTGCTCGATCCGGCACCTCAGCTCGAGCTCATGGAGAAGATCGTCGCGCAGGCTCCCGTCGTCGAGACGGGACCGGGTGCGCGCCGCCTCAACTCGACGCCCGACGCGCCCCCCTGTCCGCGCTGTGGCTGGCTCACGGTCCGGAGCGGCACCTGCCACAAGTGCGAGAACTGCGGAGAGACGACCGGGTGTAGCTAACCCTTTGACAGGCCCCGGCCGACCCGCCCGTCGGCCGTCGCGCCTCACGGCCCGGGCTCTCCCTGCTCCCCTGGGGTGCCCGGGCCGTTCTTTGCCCGCCTCAGCCCGGCCGCTCCTCGGTCGCAGGCGTTGTGCTGCTCCCTTTATTGGGCGAGTTTCGTGTTCCCGCTATCAGTTCGGAACGTCCGTGACGTCTCGCTCGTTCTCATTTGTGGACAGGCGCACACTCGCGGCATGCCGCGTGCGCGTGTGGGGGGATAGATGGCTGTACTGACCGGTCGCAAGGCGACCCAGCGCGGGTTTGCCCGTGGTCTGAGCACGCGTGCGAGCGTCCCGCTGCTCGTCGTCGTGCTCGCGCTGATCGCCGTCGCGCTGGTCGTCCAGTTCGGCTTCGAGTCGCGTGCGCTGCCAGGCCTGCGCGTCGCCGGGGTCTCGGTCGGTGCGCACGACGCCGGCGCCATCCGCGCTGCCCTCGCTGCCGAGGCCTCGCGACCGTGGGCCTCCGCGACGACGAGGGTCGTCGCCGGCGAGCGGACCTGGTCGCGCACGAACGCCGAGCTCGGCATCGCGCCCGACCTCGACGCCGCGACCGCCGCGGCCCTCGCCTACGGCAAGCACGGCAGCCTCATCGACCGTGCGGGCGCCTGGCTCTCCTCGCTCACCGGCAGCGCACACGTGCCCTTTGTCATGCGCGCGGAGGGCACCGCCGCGGAGCAGTTCGTCTCCCAGGTCGCCGCCGAGGTCGACCGGCCGGCCGTGGACGGGGAGATCGCCGTCGGGCTGACGGGAGCGACCCTGCGCGAGCCCGCCGCCGGCCGCGAGCTCGACCGCGCCCACGCCCTGGCCGCGCTCCTCGGGGCCCAGGCGCTCGGTGATCGCGATGTCGAGCTGCGCGTGCGGACGCGCCACCCGGCCCTTGACGCGGCAGGCTTCGCGGAGGCGGCGGCGCTCGTGCGCGCCGTGACGACGCCCCTCGAGGTGAGCGCCGGCGATCGGGGCGTCGTCGAGGACCCGGTCGCGCTCGCGACCTTCCTGAACATCGAGCGCGTGGTCGCGGGCCCCGGCGAGCTGCCGGCGGTCCCCGGCGACGCCATCGCTCCGTCGTCGCGCTACCGCTACGTCGCGTCCATCGCGCCGGATCGCGTGAAGGCGTGGGCGCTCGCAGTCGCCGCCGCGCTCGACCGGCCCGCGAAGAACGCGACGTACACCGTCGGCAACGGCGGCTCGCTGGTCGCGGTGCCCTCCGTGACCGGAGTGAAGATCGACGTCGACTCCTTCGTGGCCCAGGCGCTGCGCGAGCTCGCGACCGCGACCTCGGGCCGGCGGACGATCACGCCGACCTTCGTGGCCGACGTCCCCGTCTTCACGACGGAGCAGGCGCAGCAGTTCGCGTCGCAGATGACGCGGGTGAGCGTGTTCGAGACCTTCTTCCCCCCGAACCTGGCACGCTGGAAGAACATCTCGACCGGCGCAGCGCAGTTCAACAACATCGTCATCGCCCCCGGCGACACCTTCTCCTTCTGGAAGCTCATCGGCGAGGTGACCGTGCAGCGCGGCTACGCGTTCGCCGGCGCGATCATCGACGGCCGATCGGACCCGAACGTCATCGGTGGCGGGCTCTGCCAGGTCTCGACGACCATCTTCATGGCCGTCGCGCAGGCCGGCTACGAGATCCTCGAGCGCGGCAACCACGACTACTACATCGACCGCTACCCGCTGGGCCTCGACGCCGCCGTCTTCGACCCCGGCCTCGACCTGCGGTGGAAGAACGACACGAAGTACCCGGTGCTCATCCGCTCGAGCACCTCGAACATCGCCGTCGAGTTCGAGATCTTCACCGTCCCGACGGGCCGGACCGTTACGTTCGGGCCCGCG
>DATLNO010000184.1:0-17940 GCA_035536715.1 Solirubrobacteraceae bacterium | reverse complement strand
TGCGGTGGTCTCCTCGGTCGAGGCGGAGACCTCTTCGGTGGCCGCCGAAGCCTGCTCGGCGACGGCTGCGACCTCGCTGGTCGCGGTCAGAATCTGCTCGATCCGCGAGGTCATGTCGCTGACGTCCTCGCCGATCTTGATGAACGCGTCACGCGCCGCAACTACCACGCGGGCACTCTCGTCGGTGCGCTTGGCACCGTCCTCGACGATCTCGACGACATGGGCCGTCTCGCCCTGGATCTCGGTGATCAGGGGGCGATCGTCTTGGCCGCCGACTGGGACTCGTCTGCGAGCTTGCGGACCTCCTCGGCGACGACGGCGAGCCGCGTCCCTGCTCGCCGGCGCGGACGGCCTCGATGGCCGCTTGAGCGCCAGCAGGTTCGTCTGGTCGGCGATGCCGGTGATCGTGTCGACGGTGCCGCCGATCTTCTCGGAGCGCTGCGCGAGCCGACGGCGCGCCCGAGCACCTCGCGAGCGAACTCGACGCCGCCCTCGGCGAGGTAGGCCCGTCGCGGCCATCCTCGCCGTCGCTGGGAAGGGTCAGCTCAAGCAGGCCACGCCGCCCGCGCCCGAGCAGACGATCGAGAGCGTGAAGGCCGACGTCGAAGAGGTCCGCGCGCACCGCAGACGTAGTGAACCGCGGGTGCCGGCGCGGAACGTTCTCACTCGAGCGCGTAGGCCACCCACCGAACCATGGGCGCCGCGAACTGTTCGCCGTGGTGCACGATCTCCGCCACCGCGAGCCCGGCGAGCACGTCCACGAGGTAGTGCTCGCCGAGATAGACGACCGCGAACGCCGCTCCCGTGACGTAGATCCAGCCGACTGCGCCGAGCGCGGGATGGACCTCCATCAATCCGCGCGCGGTGATCGCCGCCGACGAGATGTGATCGGACGGCATCGAACCCCACGGGTTGCCGGGAACTTCGTCGTCCTCGCCGGGCGGCGGACGGTCGAGCACCTTGCAGACGACACGCCGCACCACGCGGTGCACATCGCCGTCCATCCGGCCGGCCTGCTCGGACGCCCACCAGGGCGGAGCGGTCGGGACGAACCAGTAGAACGGCGTCGTCAGATGGTAGGACGCGGCCAGCCGGCCGGCCGCGCGGGGCAGGAACTCCGGGTGGCGGACGAGCACGTATGCGAGCAGCAGGTGCGGGACGAACCACGAGCCGTAGACGGCGCTGACGGCGATGTCGAGGGCCGAGACGTTCTCCTTGCTGCGCAGCTTGCGCTGCAGCCGCTGGCCGGGCGGCATGCCGGCGCCGAGCACGCTGTCGACGCGGATCGGATAGTCGATGTGCAGCCGGCGTCTGTGCGTGCTCTCGTCGTCGGCCGGCAGCTCCCAGCTCTCCTTGAAGAGCCACATGTATGTCATCCCGGCGCCGACGTAGCGGGAGCGGCTGCGGGGCGGCAGCGCGGCGGCCACGGCCAGCGGCGCGCCGCTGGCGATCACTATCGACAGCCACGGGGGTATCCCGGCGCGCTTTCGCAGCATCGTCAGCGCGATCGAGGCGGGGGCGTACGCGATCGCTGCGATGTGCACGTGACGCTGGAGGCGCCGCCGGCGCACGATGCGCCGGTGATGGAGTCGGGCGTCGTCGAGCCAGCGCACGAGCAGCGGCCGCCGATCCGGACCGCGTCGTCGGTGCATCGCTGGGCGGCTCACGGGGCTCATCTGCGTTGGATGCCCATATCGTTGTGTGCAGCAAACGCACGTTTACAAGTCGGCGAACATGGGTAACGCGACGCGGTTGGGACGAGCAACGAGTTGGGGGGATGGGTCGTATGGCAACTGGCACCCGGGCTGCCGCGCGCGATAAAACCGGCGCCGCCGCGGCCACAAACGACGCGGGCCCCCCCGAGGACCCTGCCCTCGAAGAGATCCTGCGGGTGTTGACGGCGGCCCGCAACGGCGACTTCTCCGTCCGCCTGCGCGCCCGGCGGCGCGATGTCGTCGGCGAGATCCAGGAGCGCACCAACGAGCTCATCCAGATGAACGGGCGGATGGCGAAGGAGCTCGCCCGCGTGAGCCGGATCATCGGCCGCCAGGGACGGATGACCGAGCGCGTATCGATGCCCGGTGCCGAAGGGCAGTGGGGCGAGACCGTCGAGTCCGTCAACGCCATGATCGACGACCTCGTTCGGCCGACGACGGAGATCTCGCGCGTCATCGCGGCGGTCGCCAAGGGCGACCTCTCACAGAAGATGGCGCTCGAGATCGAGGGTCAGCGGGTCAAGGGCGAGTTCGCCGCCATCGGCAACACCGTCAACGAGATGGTCGACCAGCTCGGCTCGTTCGCCGATGAGGTCACGCGCGTCGCGCGGGAGGTCGGCACCGACGGCAAGCTCGGCGGCCAGGCCCAGGTCAAGGGCGTCAGCGGAACGTGGCGCGACCTGACCGAGAACGTCAACTCGATGGCCTCCAACCTGACCGACCAGGTCCGGCAGATCGCTGCCGTCACAACTGCGGTCGCGATGGGCGACCTCTCGCAGAAGATCACGGTCCCCGCACGCGGGGAGATCGACGAGCTCAAGGGCACGATCAACACGATGGTCGACCAGCTCTCGTCCTTCGCCGACGAGGTCACGCGCGTCGCGCGTGAAGTCGGTACCGAGGGCGTGCTCGGCGGGCAGGCGGAGGTCAAGGGCGTCAGCGGCACGTGGCGCGACCTGACCGAGAACGTGAACTTCATGGCGTCCAACCTGACCGACCAGGTGCGCCAGATCGCGCAGGTCACGACCGCCGTCGCCAACGGCGACCTGACGAAGAAGGTCACTGTCGAGGCCAAGGGCGAGGTCGCGACGCTGGCCGAGACGATCAACTCGATGACCGATACGTTGCGCGTCTTCGCCGAGCAGGTGACCGGGGTCGCGCGCGAGGTCGGCACCGACGGTGTGCTCGGTGGCCAGGCCGAGGTCTCCGGCGTGGCCGGCACGTGGAAGGACCTGACCGACAGCGTGAACGTCATGGCGTCCAACCTGACCGATCAGGTGCGCCAGATCGCGGTCGTCACGACGGCGGTCGCCAACGGCGACCTGTCGCAGAAGGTCACCGTCGAGGCCAAGGGCGAGGTCGCGACGCTCGCCGAGACGATCAACTCGATGACCGACCGGCTGCGCGTCTTCGCCGAGCAGGTGACCGGCGTCGCGCGCGAGGTCGGCACCGAGGGCCAGCTCGGCGGCCAAGCCGAGGTCGAGGGCGTCAGCGGCACATGGCGCGACCTCACCGACAACGTGAACCTCATGGCCAACAACCTCACCGGCCAGGTGCGCAACATCGCGCAGGTCACGACCGCCGTCGCCAACGGCGACCTCTCGCAGAAGATCACGGTCGACGCCCGCGGCGAGATCAACGAGCTCAAGGGCACGATCAACACGATGGTCGACCAGCTCTCGTCGTTCGCCGACGAGGTCACGCGCGTCGCGCGCGAGGTCGGCACCGAGGGCCGCCTCGGCGGCCAGGCCGAGGTCAAGGGCGTCAGCGGCACATGGCGCGACCTGACCGAGAACGTGAACTTCCTCGCCTCCAACCTCACCGACCAGGTGCGCAACATCGCGCAGGTCACGACCGCCGTTGCCAACGGCGATCTCTCGAAGAAGATCGACGTCGACGCGCAGGGCGAGATCGCCGAGCTGAAGGACACGATCAACACGATGGTCGACCAGCTCAACTCGTTCGCCGCTGAGGTCACGCGCGTCGCGCTCGAGGTCGGCACGCGCGGCAAGCTCGGCGGCCAGGCCACGGTCGAGGGCGTCAGCGGCACCTGGCGCGACCTGACGCAGTCCGTCAACCAGCTCGCCGACAACCTCACCGATCAGGTGCGCAACATCGCCCAGGTGACCACGGCCGTCGCGACGGGCGATCTGTCCAAGAAGATCACGGTCGACGCCCAGGGCGAGATCCTCGAGCTGAAGGACACGATCAACACGATGGTCGACCAGCTCAACTCGTTCGCCGCCGAGGTCACAAGGGTCGCCCGTGAGGTCGGCACGGAAGGCAAGCTCGGCGGCCAGGCCACGGTCGAGGGCGTCTCCGGAACCTGGCGCGGCCTGACCGACAACGTCAACCTCATGGCCGGCAACCTGACCAGCCAGGTGCGCGCGATCGCGCGCGGCACGACGGCCGTCGCCCACGGCGACCTGTCCAAGAAGATCGACATCGAGGCCCGCGGCGAGATCCTCGAGCTGTCGGAGACGATCAACACGATGGTCGACCAGCTGTCGTCGTTCGCCGACGAGGTCACGCGCGTCGCGCGCGAGGTCGGCACGGAAGGACGCCTCGGCGGCCAGGCCGAGGTCAAGGGCGTCAGTGGCACCTGGCGCGACCTCACCGAGAACGTGAACTTCATGGCCGGCAACCTCACCGACCAGGTACGCAACATCGCCCAGGTGGCGACCGCAGTGGCCAACGGCGACCTGTCGCAGAAGATCACCGTCGACGCCCGCGGCGAGATCCTCGAGCTCAAGAAGACGCTCAACACGATGGTCGACCAGCTCTCGTCGTTCGCCGATGAGGTCACGCGCGTCGCGCGCGAGGTCGGCACGGACGGCGTGCTCGGCGGCCAGGCCGAGGTCGAGGGCGTCTCGGGAACGTGGCGCGACCTGACGCAGAACGTCAACCAGCTCGCCGGCAACCTCACGACACAGGTGCGCGCGATCGCGGAGGTGTCGACAGCCGTGACGCAGGGCGACCTGACCCGTCAGGTGACCGTCGATGCCCAGGGCGAGGTCGCCGAGCTGTCGGACACGATCAACCAGATGATCGCCAACCTGCGCGCGACGACGCAGAAGAACGCCGAGCAGGACTGGCTGAACACGAACCTCGCGCGGATCTCCGGCCTGATGCAGGGCCAGCGCGACCTGGCGGAGGTCTCGCGGATGATCATGTCCGAGATCTCCCCGCTCGTCACCGCCCAGCACGGGGCGTTCTTCCTGAGCGAGTCCGAGAACGGCGGCGCCCCCGAGCTGCGGCTGATCGCAAGCTACGGCTACAAGCAGCGAAAGTCCGTTTCCAACCGCTTCAAGGTCGGAGAGGCGCTCGTCGGCCAGGCGGCACTCGAGGGCAAGAGCATCCTCATCACCAACGCGCCGGCAGACTACGTGAAGGTCACCTCCGGTCTCGGCGAGGCGCAGCCGAAGAACATCATCGTCATGCCGATCCTGTTCGAGGAGCAGGTGATGGCGGTCATCGAGCTGGCATCGCTGCGCGAGTTCTCCGACGTCAACCAGGCGTTCCTCGAGCAGCTCGCCGAGACGCTCGGCGTCGTCTTGAACGCGATCATCGCCAACCGCCGCACCGAGGAGCTGCTCGAGCAGTCACAGTCGCTGGCCGAGGAGCTGCAATCCCAGTCCGAGGAGCTGCAGTCCCAGCAGGAGGAGCTGCGCCACTCCAACTCCGAGCTCGAGCAGCAGACGCAGTCGCTGCGCGCGTCCGAGGAGCTGCTGCAGACCCAGCAGGAGGAGCTGCAGCAGACCAACGAGGAGCTGCAGGAGAAGGCCGAGCTGCTCAGCGTCCAGAACCGCGACATCGAGATCCAGAACGCGGCGATCGAGAAGGCCCGCGCGGAGCTCGAGGGCCAGGCGGCGCAGCTCGCGTTGAGCTCGAAGTACAAGTCGGAGTTCCTCGCGAACATGAGCCATGAGCTGCGCACGCCGCTGAACTCGCTGCTGATCCTCTCCAAGCTCCTGGCCGAGAACCCGGAGGAGAACCTCACCACCAAGCAGATCGAGTTCGCCTCGACGATCCACACGGCCGGCGCCGACCTGCTCTCGCTCATCTCCGACATCCTCGACCTGTCCAAGGTCGAGGCCGGCAAGATGGAGATCAGCGCCGCCCCGCTCGACACCGGCGAGCTCGCCGCGTATGTCGAGCGCGCGTTCGGCTCCGTCGCCGAGCAGAAGGGCCTCGAGTTCCGCGTCCACACGGCGCAGAGCGCGCCGCGCTCGATCTTCAGCGACGAGCAACGCGTGCAGCAGGTGTTGCGCAACCTGCTCTCCAACGCGTTCAAGTTCACCGAGCAGGGATGCGTCAGCCTCGAGGTCGACGCGGCGCCTGAGGACACCCCCTACGAGCTCAGCGTCACCGTGCGCGACACGGGCATCGGGATCGCCGACGAGACGCTGCGGCTGATCTTCGAGCCCTTCCAGCAGGCGGACGGGACGACGAGCCGGCGCTACGGCGGAACCGGGCTGGGACTGTCGATCAGCCGTGAAATCGCCCGCGCCCTGGGCGGCGAGATCCGCGTGCAGAGCACGCCGGGAGAGGGAAGCGCCTTCACGCTGCTGTTGGCCGGGTACGTGGAGCCGCCCGAGCCGGACGAGCCCCTTCCCGCGCTCGGGCCCGGGACGGTGAGCGAGGACGGTATGGACCTCGACCAGCCGCTCGACCTGCTCGCGGGCTTCAAGGTCGACGTGGCGCCTGCGGTCCAGCGACGCGACCCAGAGGACGGGCTGCCGCCGGGCGTCGATGACGATCGCGCGCGGATCAACCCAGGCGACCGCGTTGCCCTGATCATCGACGACGACGACGACCACGCCGTCCGCGCGCTCGTTCAGGCGCGCGAGCACGGCTTCCGCGCCGTCGTGTCGCGGCTGGGCACGACGGGCGTCACCCTCGCCCACGACCTGACACCCGACGTCGTCGTACTCGCCGTGCCGATACGCGGCGGCGTCGCCGTCCTCGACCAGCTCAAGCACCACCCGCGCACGCGGCACATCCCCGTCTACGTCTGCGGCGCAGCCGAGGAGCGGATCGCGGCGCTGCGCGCCGGCGCCGCCGGGTTCCTGCCGCGCCCCGTCGAGGCCCACGCGCTGGCCGAGGCCTACAAGGAGGCCGGCGCGTTCATCGAGCAGCACGCACGGCGGTTGCTCGTCGTCGAGGACGACGATGTCGAGCGCACCAGCATCGTCGCGCTCGTGGGCGCCGGCGACGACGTCGAGGTCACCGCGGTCGGCTCGACGGAGGAGGCACAGGAAGCGCTCGCGGCGACGAAGTTCGATTGCATCGTGCTCGATCTCAAACTCCCGAAGACGACCGGCTTCACGCTGCTGGACCACCTCAAGAACGACGCGCGCCACAACGCGACGCCGGTGATCATCCACACCGGCAAGGAGCTGACGCGGCGCGAGGAGACCCGTCTGCGCCGCTACGCGGATTCGATCATCGTCAAGGATGCGGGCTCGCCCGAGCGGTTGCTCGACGAGACGGCGCTCTTCCTGCACCGGCCGCAGTCCGCGCTGCCGCCCGACAGCCGCAGGATGCTCGAGCAGCTGCACACCGCCGACGCCGTGCTGCCCGGCAAGCGCGTGATGATCGTCGACGACGATGTCCGCAACGTGTTCGCGCTGACGAGCGCGCTGGAGGCGCGCGGCATGGAGGTGCGCTTCGCCGAGAACGGCCGCGAGGCGATCGAATCGCTCGACGCCGACCCGGCGATCGACCTCGTGCTGATGGACGTGATGATGCCCGAGATGGACGGCCACGAGACGACCGTTGCGCTGCGCGCCGACGACCGCTTCGCAGACCTACCGATCATCTCGCTCACGGCGAAGGCGATGAAGGGCGACCGCGAGAAGTCGATCGCGGCCGGTGCCTCGGACTACATCACCAAGCCGGTGGACATCGAGCAGCTGATCTCGCTCATGCGGGTGTGGCTCTACGGATGAAGCCGGGATGATCGGTGAAGCGCACGACGAATCCCGTGAACGCATCGAGATCGACCTGCTGCTCGAGGCCATCCAGCGCCGTTACGGCTATGACTTCCGGGGCTACGCGCTGGCCTCGCTGCGCCGTCGCCTCTGGCATCGCGCGTACGGTGAAGGGCTGGAGACGCTGTCGGGTCTGCAGGAGCGTGTCCTGCACGATCCCAGTTGCATGGACCGCCTGCTGCGTGACCTGTCGATCAACGTCACGGAGATGTTCCGCGATCCGAGCTTTCACCGCGCGCTGCGCGAGCACGTGTTCCCGCTGTTGCGTACCCATCCGTTCATCCGGATCTGGAACGCGGGCTGCTCGACGGGCGAGGAGATCTACTCGCTTGCGATCGCGCTGCACGAGGAGGGGCTGCTCGAGCGCTCGCGCATCTACGCCACCGACATCGACGACGGAGCGCTCGATCGCGCGCGCTCGGGGACGTTTCCCCTCGAGCGGATGCAGCGCTATACCGAGAACTACCAGCGCGCCGCCGGCAGCGAAGCCTTCTCGTCCTACTACAGCGTGTCGGGTGGTCTCGCGCGTTTCGATCCTGCGCTCGCCAGGGGTATCGTCTTCGCCCAGCACAACCTCGTCACCGACGGATCCTTCAACGAGTTTCAGCTCATCCTCTGCCGCAACGTGCTGATCTACTTCGGTCCCAAGCTGCAGGAGGACGTCCTCGCCCTGTTCGGCCTGAGCATGACCCGCCGCGGGATCCTCGCGCTCGGCCGCAAGGAATCCCTTCGCCATTCGACGCACGCCGACGAGTACGAGCCGCTCGTGGAGCGCGAGCGGATCTTCAGGCGGCGCCGATGAAAGCAGTCGGGCTCGTCGCAATGGGTGCTTCGTGGGGCGGTCTGCACGCGGTCGAGACGGTGCTCGGAGCCCTGCCGGAGGACTTCGGCGTCCCGATCGTCATCGCCCAGCACCGCCAGGTCGACTCCAACGACGGGATGCTCGTGCGCCTGCTCAACGCGCGTTGCGCGTTGACGGTCTGCGAAGCCGACGACAAGCAGGCGCTCGATCCGGGCCTCGTCCTGATCGCGCCGCCCGACTACCACCTGCTCGTCGAGCGCGGCGCCGTCGCGCTGTCCGTCGACGCGCCGCTGAACTACAGCCGCCCGTCGATCGACGTCCTGTTCAGCTCTGCCGCGCACGCCTACGGCGACCGGCTCGTCGGCGTCGTACTGACGGGCGCCAACTCCGACGGCGCGCTCGGCCTCGCGCAGATCGCCGACCGCGGTGGGACGGCGATCGTGCAGGACCCCGAGACGGCCGAACGGCGCGAGATGCCCGACGCCGCGCTGTGCGCGACCCCCGATGCACGGGTGCTTGCGCTCGCGCAGATCGGACCTGTGCTGTCACAGCTCGCCGGAACCGGAGTGGAGGCGGGCTCGTGATCGGCGACACCGCGATCCTGCTCGTCGACGACCACCCCGAGAACCTGCTCGCGCTCGAGGCGATCCTGGAGCCGACGGGCTACCGGCTCGTGCGGGCCCGCTCCGGCGCGGAGGCACTCAAGGCGATGCTGCAGGGCGAGTTCGCGGCGATCCTGCTCGACGTCCAGATGCCGGGCCTCGACGGCTTCGAGACGGCCGAGCTGATTCGCGCCCGCGAGCGCACCCGCAGCGTGCCGATCATCTTCGTCACGGCCATCAGCAAGGCGCCGGAGAACGTCTTTCGCGGCTACGGGGCCGGCGCCGTGGACTACCTCTTCAAGCCCGTCGACCCTGTTGTGCTGCGGTCGAAGGTCGAGGTCTTCGGCGAGCTCTACGAGCGCGGCCGCGCACTCGCCGAGCGCGAGGAGCTGCTGCGCGCGACCTTCGAGGATGCGCCGATCGGGATGGCGCGCGCGGATGCCGACGGGCGGCTGCAGCACGTCAACAGGGCGCTCACGCAGGCGCTCGACCGCAGCGCCGGAGATCTGCTCGGGCGCACGCTCGACGAGCTCGGCCCGCGCGCCGACGCCGGTGCCGACGCCGAGCAGCGCGAGCGGCTGCTGGCGGGGCAGATCGAGCAATACGAGGTACAGCGGCGCCTCACCGGCCCACGCGGTACGACGATGCCGGTGCTCGTCAGCGCGTCGCTCGCGCGCTCGAGCGGCGGCGGGCGCCCCGATCTGATCCTGCACCTGCAGGATCTGCGCGAGCGCCAGCGGGCCCAGCGCGACCGCGAGCAGCTGATCCGCGCGCAGGCGGCCCGGGCGCAGGCCGAGGCCACCGCCGAGCGGCTGCGGATCATGCAGTCGATCGCGGTCGCGGCGCTCGGCGCCGAGGATCTCGAGGAGCTGCTGCGCGAGCTGCTGGACCGGATCCTCGAGGCGCTCGACGTCGACCGGGCCGCGGTCGTCCTGACCGACGAGGCGCGCGCTGTGGTGGCCCGCGCGGCCGGCGGCGTCGACACCGTGGTCGGGCGCGAGGCACGCGACCGCGTCGACGACATCGTCGATCGCGTCATCCTCGATCCCACGCGGCCGCTCGCGATCCCCGACGTCACGGCGGCCGGCCTCGATGCCAGCTCGCTCGGGCCGGCGATCACCTCGCTGCTCGCGGTGCCGCTGGCGGACGGCGACCGGGTGATCGGCTCGATTCACGTCGGCACGCTGACGCGGCGCGACTTCGACGCGGAGACCGTCGCCCTGCTGCGCCTCGCGGCGGACCGCGCCGGGCTCGCGATCGCGCGAACCCGCCTGTACGAGCGCGAGCGGCGCATCGCCAGCGAGCTGCAGACCTCGCTGCTGCCCAAGCTGCTGCCGGTCGTCCCCGGCGTCGTGCTGGACGCGCGCTACCTGCCGGGCGTCGACGGAACGACGGTCGGCGGCGACTGGTACGACGCGATCGCGCTGCCCAGCGGCCGCATCGCGCTGGCGATCGGCGACGTCGTCGGCCGAGGGATCTCTGCCGCGGCAACGATGGGGCAGATGCGCAGCGCGCTGCGCGCGATCCTCATGCAGGCCGACCACACCGGCGCGATGGCCGACCGCCTCAACCGCTTCGCCTTCGGGCTCGGCCCCGAGGCCGTGATGACGACCGTCGTGCTGGCGATCCTCGAGCCCGCAACCGGGACGCTGCGCTACACGAACGCGGGTCATCCGCCGCCGCTGCTCGTCGGCCCGGACGGCAGCCCCCGCTTCCTCGAGGACCAGCCCTCGCCGCCGATGGGGGTGCTCGCTTCGCCGCGCTACCCCGAGCACAGGGCGGTGCTCGAGCCCGGGTCGACGCTCGCGCTCTACACCGACGGGCTCGTCGAGTCGCCCACCGAGGTTCTCGACGTCGGTCTCGAGCGCCTGCTGCAGGCCGGTCGAAACGCCGGCCCGGACGTGGCTGCGACCTGTGAGCGGCTGTTGGAGCGCGGCCTGCACGGAGGCACGCGCTCGGATGATGTGACGCTGCTCGCCGTGCGGATGAGCGAGACGCTCGGCGATCGCGTCGCGCTCGAGGTCTCCGGGCAGGGCGGCGGGCTCTTCGCGATGCGCCAGACGCTGCGCCGCTGGCTGGCCGAGTCGGGGGCCGACGAGGACGAGGTCGAGGACATCATCATGGCCTGCAACGAGGCCTGCGAGAACTCGGTCGAGCACGGCTACAACTTCGGCGACGACCTCTTCGACGTGACGTTCGAGCGTGACGCCGGTCAGGTGTCGATCAAAATCCGTGACGCCGGCATCTGGCAGCCTCCGCAAGACGAGCCCCATCGCGGCCACGGGCTGCCGCTGATCGCAAAGCTCATGGACGCTGTCGACGTGCAGCCGCGAACTGGTGGCACAACGGTGCTGATGAGCCGCCGGCTTGCGGCAGGCGCGGATGCACAGGCCACCGTGGATGGGTCCGTGTCCGCGCGCCGCACTTAGGCGAAAGACTGCCCGCCGCGCCTACGGTGCGGCCGGCGTCGCCGGGAGGGCGGAAGCCGACCCGGGCGCTTGCGCGGCGGAGCATCCGTCGATCATCCCGGCACGGTTCGGGCACGCGTCGTCGCGGTTGACCAGGCCGTCGCCGTCGCGATCTCGGTCCTTGCCGTTGGGGATTCCGTCGCCGTCGCGGTCACCGGGGGTCGGGTCGCCGGCGATCGCGTTGAGCACATCCGGGCATCCGTCGCCGGGCCCAGGTTCAGCCGGGCAGTTGTCCTCGCGGTTGGGGACGCCGTCGCCGTCGCGATCGCCTGCCACCGGAACGCTGGGAACCGGATCCGGACCCGGACCCGGACCCGGGGCCGGGGCCGGGGCCGGGGAGGTCGGGGCGACGGGCGCGACGGGGCACCCGAAGACCGTGCCGGGCCGGTTCGGGCATCGGTCCTGCAGATTGGGGACGCCATCGCCGTCGCGATCTTCGTCCTGGCCGTTGGGAATGCCGTCGCCGTCGGGATCACGAGGGGCGGGAGCGGTGGTGGGAGCCGGGTCCGCCGGCGCTGCGGGCGTCACCGGGCATCCGTCGACGGTGCCGGGCCTGTTCGGGCACCTGTCCTCGTTGTTCGCCACACCGTCGCCGTCGCGGTCGGCGTCCTGGGTGTTGGGAACGCCGTCGCCGTCGCGATCGCCGGGCTGGCTGGGAGCGAAAGGAGCAGCGGCGGCGGCCTCGGGGCATCCGTTGACGTTGCCGGGCCTGTTCGGGCACCTGTCCTCGTTGTTGGCTATGCCATCGCCGTCGCGGTCGGCGTCCTGAGTGTTCGGAACGCCGTCGCCGTCGCGATCATCAACCTGGCTGGCGGGAGCGGCGGCGGGGTCCTGGTTGGCCGGGGCATTGACGCCGTCCTGGCTGTTGGGGAGGCCGTCGCCGTCGGTATCGGAGTCTTGAGTGTTGGGAACGCCGTCGCCGTCACGATCGCCGGGTTCGGCCTTGGCTGCGCTCTCGCCGGGGCGGGTGCCCGTCGCGGCCCCGGCGGTGAGCGGCTCACCCGATCCTTTCGCCGCGCACACGGCGGCGTTGGCGCCGGCGGCCCCGGGCCCGCGGCAGTTGTCGACGGTGGCCGGCGCGACGACCCCGGCCGGCGGTGGCTTGGGACCTGCCTTCTGCCCCTGGTTCGCCACGCTGGAGGCGACCTGCGCCGCGGGCGCAGGCTCATGGTCGGCAGGCTGCACGGCCGTGTAGCCGCCGGCGGTGACGCCGGTCAGGGCCATGCCGACCAGTGCCTTCAGGCCAACGAGCTTGGCGCCGACCAGCACGCCTCCGCCCGACAGCACCGCGACGCCGCCGATTGTCGCCGCGCTGCCTGCCGCCGCCCCGCCTGCTGCTGCCGAGCCGCCTGCCACGGCGCCGCCCACCACGCTGTAGGCGCCACCGACGCCGCCAGCCGCCATGCCGCCTGCTGACACGCCTCCGGCCGTCACGGTGCCGGCCGCCGCGCCGCTGGCCGCCGCGCCGCCGATCTTCGCCGCGCTGCTCCCACCCGCCGCGAACGCCGCGGCGAGCGAGCTCTGCTTCAGCGCAAGCGTCGGCGCGACCGGCAGCAGGACGGCCATCCCGGCGCGCTGACGGGAGGTCTCGGCCTCGAACGCCTGGCAGCCGGCGCATTGCGAAACGTGCTGTCGCAGCTCGCGGCGGCGCCGCGCGCCGCCGCGCAGACAGGCGAGCTGCTCGCGAATCGGCCCGCAGTCGGCCTCGCGTCCCAGCCGGCGGCTCATGAGTGCCTCGCGGGCTTGGAAGATGAGCGCCCGGACCTTGACGGCGGGCACACCGAGTACGAGGGCGATCTCCTCGTGGCTCTCGGCGCCCAGCTCGGCGAGGATGAGCGCGGCACGCTGGTCTTCGGGAAGGCGCTGCAGATCGCGGAGGAGCGCGCGCAGGTCCTCGCGCTGCTCGACCTCGATCGACAGGCCGACGGTCGCGGGAAGCCTCCCGTCGGCGTCGTCGAGCGCGACATGCTCGCGATGCACGCGCAGCGCCGACAGGCAGCCGTTTCGCGCGATCGCATACAGCCACGGCTTGAGTGCGATGTCCCGTTCGTTGGCCAGCAGCGCGCTGTACGCGGCCGCGAACGTCTGCTGAAGGACGTCCTCGGCTTCCTCGGGGGAGCCCAGCATGTGCCGGCAGAACGAGAGGATGCCGGCGTGGTGGCGGTCGTAGATGGCCTCGAACGCGCCGCGGCTCCCGGCCCGCACCTGCGCGACCAACTGCACGTCGTCGGCGAAGCGCATCGGGCGCCGCATGAACTGCAACCTGGGAGTCGACAGCGTTTCCACGCGAGAACTATGACGGTGCGGGAGATTAAAAGCCACATCGCGCTCGACGCCCCGGAGGGCGCTCGCATCGCGCCGCTACCCGCGCCAGTTCCGGACCGGCAGTGCCAGGACCACGCGCGCGTGCGGCGGTCGGTTGATCATTTCGAGTCTCAGCTCGCGTCCGGCGTCGAACGGCAGCCGCGATACGAGCCCGGCCGTCTCGAACGTCCGCTGTACCTGGTTGGAGCCGGGCACCAGCCTGAGCCGGTTGTGCCGGCCGCGCGAGCGCGACTCAGCATGGATGAGGGCCTTCAGGCCATCGGAGCTGATGAAGTCCAGACCCCGCAGATCGACGACGATCTCGCTCGCGTCGCTGTTCTCCACGCGCTTGAGCTCGTGCTCGAACACCGGCGCACCGGCGATGTCGAGATCTCCGATAAGCGCGATGAGGTGAACATCACCGTCGCGCTCAGAGTGCATGGAGAGCTGCGCAGAGGCGTAGACCATCTCATCCTCTGCAGACCCCACAGCGTGCCGGCGGAACATGCTCACTCCAATCGCGCGTACCGAATGGCCTTCCGTGGCACGTCCCGTCGTCCGTGTCTGAGGGGTAGAACGCACTGCTCGAGCATTGGTTGGTCGGAGACCGAAAAAAGTTTCGAATCAGCCGGTCAGCTGGCCGGCCTTGAAGTCGTTCGCCAGGAGCGAGCGGTCCTTGATGTCGGCGCTCGCCACCGAGCCGTTCCTGATGTCCCTGCCCGCGAGCAGACGTCCTTGACGTTGGTGCCAGTGATGACCGCTACTCCACCGCCCGCGCCACCGCCCGCACGAACGGTGCCGCCAGCGGCTCCGTCCGCCGCACGGCCTCGGCGATCAGCAGTCCGACGACGACGTCGGCCACGTAGTGCTCGCCGAGGTAGACGATCGCGAACGACGCCGCGGCGACGTAGGACCAGCCGATCGCACCGTAGAGCGGGCTGACCTCGGCCAGGCCCATCGCCGTGATCGCCGCCGAGGAGATGTGGTCGGAGGGCATCGCCCCCCACGGGTTCCCCTGGGTGCTGCCGCCCTCCGGCGGCTCGCGCCTGAACAGGTCGTAGACGACGAGCCGCGCGACGCGCTCGATCTCGCCGTCCATGCGTCCCTCGCGCTCCGATGCCCACCACGGCGGCGCCTCGGGCGCCAGGAAGTAGAACGGGCACGTCAGGTGGTAGGCGGCCGCCAGGCGCGCGCCGGCCCGCGGCATGTACTCCTGATGGCGCACGAGCAGGTAGCCGAGCAGGATGTGCGGAAGAAACCATGATCCGTAGACGACTGTGACCGCGCGGTCGAACATCGTCACCTCGCCCGGCGTGCGCATGGCGCGCTGCAGGCGCAGCCCGGGGGGCACGCCGAAGCCGACGACGGTGTCGAAGCGGATCGGCTCGTCGATCCAGAGCTTGCGGCGCAGCTTGGCCGGGTCGTCGTAGGGCAGCTCCCAGCCCAGCTTGAACAGGTGCATGTAGGCGGCGCTCACCATCAGGTAGCGCTTACGGCCCTTCGGCACCGCGATCGCCATGCCCAGCGGCGGCACGCAGCCCAGCGGCAGCGTGAGCGCCGGATGCATCCCGGTCTTCTTGCGCGCCGCGATCAGGCCGACCGCGACGGGAACCGCCGCCGCCGCCACGACGCTCCACCCGCGATGCGAGCGAAGCTGGCGGTTGACCGCGTCGGAGGTACCGTCGAGCACATGCTGCAGCGAGGACGACGACAGGCCATCGGGGCCCCGTCTGCGGTACTTGGCAGACCTCGGCATTCCCGAGAGCCTGCCACAACACGCGAGGCGACGGCTACGCCATCGCCTTGCCCACTGCGTCGAGCAAGTGAGCATCGTGTCGCCGCGGAACAGCCCCTTCGTCGCCTCGGTGGTGGTCGCGGGCTTGGAGACCTTCTCCTCGGCGAGCTTGCCGCGGATGAAGTCGACCGCCGTGTTGTAGGCGTTGACGAACGGGGGCTCATCGCGAGGACCTTTCGCTTGGCTCGATGCCGACGACGGTCGAGCGATGCCGCGCCGTCATCGCGTGCCTCGCACGACCGGCGAGCCCGTGGCGATCTCAAGCACGCGCGACGGGGTCATGGGTGAGATCACGATGCCCTCGACGTCGCACAGGAGCACCTCGACACGAGCCCGTGACGGCGCGATCGCGAAGCGCAGGGATCGACCGGACTGGTGCAGTTGCCGAGCAACCTCTCCTGCCACCCGCATGGCGAAGAGCGCTTCGGCGGACGGTGTGCCGGCCGGTTCTGCATACCTCTGAGCGCCGTCCCCTGGAGACGACGGTCCGTCGGGTTGCATAGGGGTCCCTCCTGGATGATCAACGTCGGCTCCTCCATGAGCCGACGGCGCCGCGTTCCCCTGTGTTCGGCCTGAGCGGCCTGACCTTGAGATGACGAAGCACCCGTGGGGTCCAGACCCCAGCCGAGCCCGCGAACATCGAGCCGACACCGCTCCAGCGGAGATGCTGTTCACATACGTCGATCAACCAACGGCCATCGAGACGATCCCGCGCCGGTACGACCGGCTCAGCCCACCTCGGCGAGCTGCCGCTGGTCCAGCGCGGCGAAGAGGCGCCGCACCTCGACGATCTCCTCGCGCGGGCACGAGCGCCGGGTCAGTGCGCGCGCCGTAGTCTCGGCGAAGCGCTCGATCGCGAGGTGGCGCTCCAGCAGCGACGCCCCGGCGCGCTCAGCCGTGCGCATGAACGTCTCGGTCGCCGCGTGAAGCATCTCGTAGTTCGCCGTCTCGGCCGAGGAGGCGATCGCGCCGAGCCAGCGCTCGGCGGCGCGAACGCCCTCGTCCTCGGTGAAGAACCCGGTTGGAAGGTCGCCGTAGAGGCTGCGCCAGCTCAGCTCGGCAAGCTGCGAGCCGTGCGTCTCGGCCAGCTGCGCCAGGCCCGGCAGGGCCCGCCGCGGCGGATCGGTCGGCTTGATCGCCGGACGTCCGCGCGAGGACAGCAGTCGGCGCACCTCGGAGACCGCGAAGCGACGGTGCCCGCCGGCGGTCCGGGTCGCGCCGAGACGCCCGTTGTCGGCCCAGCGCCGCGTGGTCGTCGCGGAGATGCCGAGCGCCTGTGCGGCCTGACCGAGGCTCAGGGTCGCGACCGCCGCGCCGCCCACGCCCCCGGCCGCCTCCGCGCTCGTGTCGGTGTCCGCGCCAGCCGGCGCAGGTGACTCCTTTGCGCGCACCATCGGCCGCGTCGACGCCATCAGGCCCGACCAGGCCTGGCCGGAGCGGACGAGCTCGAGTGCGGCGGATGCCGACAAGGGCGGTGCGAAGAGCTCGCCCTGCGCGCGGTCCAACCCCAGTGAGCGCAGCAGCCGCAGCTGCTCCTCGGTCTCCACCTTGGCGGCCGTCATCGGAAGGCCGAGCGAGTGGCCCATGCCGATCATCGCCTCCACGAGCGCTGCGTCGCGGGTACCGTGGCCGAGCTCGGTCAGGAACGACGAGTCGACCTTCAGCGCGTCGAAGGGAAGCTGGCGAATCGCCGCCAGCGATGAGTAGCCGGTGCCGAACTGATCGAGCGCGATCCGCACGCCGACGCCGCGCAGGTCGTCGAGCTGGGCCATCGCGGCCTGCCCCTCACCGGTGAACATCGTCTCCGCGATCTCGAGCACGAGCTTGTCCGGCGCGAGGCCGCTGCGCTGCAGCGCCCGCGACACCGTGCCGGCCAGGCCAGGCGACGCGAAGTGCCGAGCCGAGATGTTGACGTGCACCGCCGGCGCCTTGAGCCCAGTGCCGAGCAGGCCTTCCCAGTGCGCCAGTTCGCGGCACGCGATCGCGAGGATCTCGGTACCGAGCGGCACGGCGAGGCCGGTCGCCTCGGCGGCTGCGAGGAACTGGGCCGGCGCAAGCAGCCCGTGGTCGGGGTGCTGCCAGCGCACGAGCGCCTCCACGGCGTCGATCAAACCGGTCTGCAGGTCGACGATCGGCTGGTAGTGCAGGCGCAGCTCGCCGTCGGTCAGGGCACGGCGTAGCCCCTGCTCGATCTCGGCGGCGTGGACGAGGCGTCGGCGCATGCCCTGCGTCGCGAGCTCGGCGCGCCCGCCGCCGCGCTC
>DATLNO010000183.1:0-19242 GCA_035536715.1 Solirubrobacteraceae bacterium | reverse complement strand
CGTCGCTCGGCGCCACGAGCACCGACGAGCTCGCGGTGATGTGCGACACGTTCCGGCCGTTGCGGCTCACGACGCTCGCGCGCGACCTGGACGACCCGTCGTACGCGCTGAGCTGGCACGCGGGGGCGCGCGCACCGGCGTAGTGGTCGTGTCGCGTGAGGTGCGGTTCGCGCCACCTCGCACGACACGACGCCTGCCCAGCGGGGCGAAAAGAGCGGTCATGTCGCCTCGATGGGTTGTATGCGCCCTTCGTTCGACACGATCGCCAGGATCGCCGGTCGCCAGCACGGCCGGATCTCGCATGCGCAACTCGTGGCGGCCGGCGTCGATCGCGATCGCATCAAGCGCTTGCGTGCCGACGGGCGGCTGCATCCGGTGCACGTCGGGGTCTACGCGGTCGGTCACACCGCGCCGTCGCTGCTCGGCGACCTGATGGCCGCGGCACTCGCGGGCGGCGAGGGGTCGGCTGTGACGCACAGGTCCGCCGCACACGCGACGGGGATCCTGTCGCTGCGGCCGGCTCGACCCGAGATCACCGTTCCGACCACCGTCGGCCGGAAACGGGCGGGGATCGTCGTGCATCGCGTCAGCGAGCTGCATCCTGCGGACGTCTTTCGACTCCACGGGATCCCCATGACGACCGTGCCGCGCGTCCTGCTCGACCTCTCGCCACGTCTGTCGCTCGTGCAGCTGACCCGCGCGAGTCACGAAGCGTGGGTGCGCCATCGGGTGACGCCACGAGACGTCGAGGCCTGCATCGCCCGCAATCCCACGAAGAAGGGCGCGGCGAGGCTGCGCCGAGCGCTTGGCGCGGACGCGACCCTCAGCGAGCTCGAGGACGGGTTCCTCGAGCTGCTGAGGCGCCACGCGCTCGCGCTGCCCCGCACGAACTTCGACAATGCCGGCGACAAGGTCGACTGCCATTGGCCGCGCCACGGACTCACGGTCGAGCTGCTGAGCTACCGCTTTCACGCCAGCCGCCAGGCGTTCGAGGACGACATCACGCGCCGCCGACGGTCCAGGCACATCGCGTACACATGGGGTGACGTCTTCGAGCGCGGTACGCAGACGCCGCGGCGCTCAGTCCGATGCTGCAGTAGCCGACGAGCGCACCACGACGGTCGTGTCGTGGCGGGGGGCGCATATCGCACCTCGTGCGGCACGACGGCCGGCGAGCGGCGGTATGGCGCAGCCCGTAGGTTGCTGAAGCGATGACGAGCGTGCCGAAACTCCAGTGGGGCGTGGTCTCCGTGGGCGGTGGGGCGCGGTGGCCTGCGCTGCGCGATGGCGACGACGTGCTGATCGCGTCGCGGCTGCGACTCGACGAGGATCCGGACCTCGGGCGCGCCCTCCACAGCCCGACGCTCAACGCGCTCATCGAGCTCGGCCCCCCCGCTTGGCGCGATGTCCTCGACGCTGCCGCGGCCTACGTGCCGGCCGATGCGCGGGTCCCGCTCGCCAGCACGACGCCAGTCCTCCCGATCCAGATCCCGGACTACGTCGACTTCTATGCCTCCCTGGAGCACGCCACGAACTTCGGGCGCATCTTCCGGCCGGGCATGCCGCCCGTGCGCGAGAACTGGCGCCAGATGCCGATCGGCTACCACGGGCGCGCCTCGACGGTCGTCGTCAGCGGTACGGAGATCGGCCGCCCGCGCGGGCAGACCGGGCCCGGCGTCCTCGAGCCGACGGCGCAGCTCGACCTCGAGGCGGAGCTCGGCTATGTCTGCGGCCCGACCGCCGCAGGCCCGGTCGCGATCGACCGCGCCGAGGAGCACATCTTCGGCATCGTCCTCGTCAACGACTGGAGCGCGCGCGACATCCAGCGCTACGAGTACGAGCCGCTGGGGCCGTTTCTCGGCAAGTCGTTCGCGACCTCGATGTCGGCGTGGATCACGCCGCTCGACGTGCTCACGAACGCCCGCCTGGCACCGCCGCCGCAGGCCCCCCCGCCGGCGCCCTACCTCCAAGCAACGGAGCCGTGGCTGCTCGACGTCGACCTCAGCATCGAGATCAACGGCGAGATCGTGTCGCGCCCGAACGCAAGCGGGCTGTATTGGACGCCGGCGCAGATGCTCGCCCACCTCACCGTCAACGGCGCGCGCCTGAGCGCCGGCGACCTCTTCGCCACCGGCACGATCAGCGGCGCACAGCCGCAGACGGAGGGCTCGCTCGCCGAGCTGCACCGCGGCGAGCGCTGGCTTCAGGACGGCGACGAGGTCACGTTGCGCGGCGCCGCCGGAGCGGTCGAACTCGCCGAGGTGCGCGGCCGCGTCGCTGCGGCCGCGGCGGATCCGACCTGACCTCGTCGGAGCTCCGATGGGCTGTTGTCGGGAACCGGCGTCAGGTGCGACGCGCGACGAGAAGCAGCGACCCGCCCGCCGGCAGGGACACGCCCGCCCGGACGAGGGCGCGCTCGGCGGTCATCGCGGTCTCGAGCAGCCGGTCGAGCCAGCGGGGCAGCGAGAGCTCGAGGTTCGAGTCCGGGTCGTGTCGCATCCCCACCCGTCCCCGCAGCCGTGATGCGGCCATCAGCGGGAGCAGGACGGACACGAACGAGGTCACCCGCTCGACGGAGAACCCGGCACGCTCCACCTTCTGGACCAGCTCTCGGCGCGAGTATCGCCGCTTGTGCCCACCCGCCTCGTCCTCGGCGCTCCAGAGCCAGCGGTGCTGGGGGACGGTGATCAGAACGCCGCCGCCCGGCCTGACGGCGCGCCACATCTGCGAGAGGACGCGCTCGTCCTCGTCGAGATGCTCGATGACGTCGAAGGCTCCCACCACGTCGAACTCGCACTCGAACGGAAGCGAACGGGCATCGAGCTGGTACAGACGCGCACGCGGTACGCGGTCGCGGGCGAACGCGAGCCCGCTGCTCTGGGCGTCGCCGGCGGCGAGCGTCAGCGGCGCCACTGCCTGTGCGATCCCCGCGACGACGAAGCCGGTTCCGCAGCCCACCTCGAGCAGATTCCTGGCCGACGGGAAGTGGCGCCCGAGCGCCCACACGATCAACTGGTTGCGGCCGCGAAACCAGAAGCTCGCCGCCTCGCGTGCCGCGAGTGCCGGGAACCAGCGTGCGTCGAAATCGTCGACCTTCGAGTCCAGCTCCGGAGCGAAGAGCAGCAGCCCGCCCTTGCGCTCTGGCTCGTGACCGCAGGCAGGACACGTCCAGTCCTCGGCCTCGAAGCGCTGATCGCACCTCAGGCAGATCTTCACACTGGACTCGCGAGACTGGACAACGAGGGCGCGAGGCGCTCTGATCTGCGAAGCGATGGGGCGACCACCGCCGGATGTGCTGAGATGGCCGGCGTGACCGAGCTCAGCGTCGTCGTCCCGGTGTACGGGTGCAGCGGTGCCCTGCGCGTCCTGCACGAGCGTCTGGTGGCCAGCGTCTCGCAGGTCACGTCCAGCTTCGAGCTGATCTTCGTCGACGACCGCAGCCCCGATGGCTCGTGGGCGATCCTCACCGAGCTCGCCGACGCCGACGCACGAATCCGCGCGTTCCGGCTGAGCCGGAACTTCGGCCAGCACGCCGCGATCACCGCCGGGCTGGCGCAGAGTCGTGGGCGATGGGTCGTCGTCATGGATTGCGACCTGCAGGAGCCGCCGGAGGCGATCCCGGTGCTCTATGCCTCAGCCCAGGAAGGCTACGACGTCGTCCACAGCCGCCGCACTCGCAACCACCACTCGCTGTCGCGGCGGATCGCGAGCCGCGCGTACTTCCGCATGCGCAACGTCATCCTCGGAACGGCGACCGACACCGATCACGGCACCCTCAGCCTGCTGTCGCGCAAGGTCGTCGACGCATTCCTGAGCGTGCGCGACCAGCATCGCGAGTACCTCGGCCTGCTCGAGTGGCTCGGGTTCGAGCACACCACGATCGAGATCGAGCAGTCCGACCGCTACGAAGGCGACAGCTCCTACACGATCCGGCGGCTCATGCGGGTGGCGATCGACGGCATGCTCTTTCAGACAACGGTGCTCCTGCGGTGGATCGTCTTCCTCGGCTTCTTCGTGGCGTTCGGTGGCGCCCTGCTGGCGTGCTACCTGCTGTACTTCTACTTCTTCGAAGATCCGCTGCCGGGCTACACGAGCATCGCGGTCCTCCTGCTGCTCCTCGGCGGCCTGATCATCATCATGATGGGGGTGATGGGCCTGTACATCGGCAAGGTCTTCGAGCAGGCCAAGGGCCGACCGCTGTTCATCATCGACCAGCACGCCCGCGCGGACTCAGGACTTCATGTAGCTCCGCGCGGCGGGTCCGGTGTTGAAGATCAGGTCCAGCACGGTGACCTCGTGGAGGAACGGACCGAATAGCTGGGGGTACTCCGGGTAGCCGGAGTAATCCACGTATGCGAGCGCGATGCCCGCCTCGTCGAAGCGCCACTCCTCGATGTAGTCGCGCGACGCGGGACCGCAGAGGTACTCGGTCGCGCCGGCCTCGACGCACATTGCCACCAACCGCTCGGTCTTGGTCTCGTGCGCGCCGTCGTCGGCGGTGCGAGCGATCGGCGTGGTGATCTCAAGCAGTCCACAGAGCGCCCGGATGAAGCGCTCGTTGACCGCGCTGAGCGTCCGCTCCTGCACGCACATGTACAGCGTCTCGATCTCCTCGCGGTACTCGGCGAAGTACGGGGCGCGGGCGTACGCCTGCGACAGGGTCCGCCAATGACGCTGCGCCCACTGCGGGTCTGTGATCTCTGCGTCGCAGATCCGGTGCGCGCGGCTGCCCTGCACCGGGATCGTCAGCCATTGGGGTCCCTGCGTGGTCTTGATCCGGTTGCGGTTGCGCCAGTCTCGGCGCGTGTACTGGACGGTGTCGTAGAGGAAGAACTCGTCCGCGGCATTGATGACGTCGAAGTACCCCTTCCAGGGGACGTAGTTGGACTGGATGATCGCGACGGTCTTGCCGGGCTCACTTCCGGACGAGAATGGTGAACTCATAGGCGCCGTAGTCGTGCAGCAGGGCAACGTCGCGCGCGAACCGCAGCGTGCAGTAATCGAAGTAGAAGGACGGATCGGCGTAGTGCAGGTCAGCCCGCATTCTTGGCGGATCGGAGTACTTCGTGAGGATGTTGAATGCGAAGCCGCGCGTGCTCAGCGCATCGATCTTGGCAAGGGTGTCGAGCACGTAGCCCGTCCAGGTCCTGTCATCGACGCCGAACTTCAGGTTGAAGAGGCCACTTGCGATCGTGTAGTCGGCGGGCTGCACCACCGACTCGTCCGAGGTGAACTCCCACTCGGGGCGGCCGTTGTGCTTGGCGAGGTCGATCATGCGCTCGTAGGCGTCGAAGCCCACGTACGTGAAGTGGAGGCCCTGGCGGGCCAGGTAGTGGGCGAGCGCGCCGTGGCCGCAGCCGTAGTCGACGAGGGAGAACGGCTCGGAGGCGTCGAACAGCTTCGCGAGCTGCTGGAAGCGCAGCTCGTGCGCCTCCGGCGAGTTGTAGTCCACGCCTCGTGCGGACGCGCCGTGCTCGTTCAAGGTCTTCTCGTAGTAGCTGTTCGACAGGGCGAAGAACGCGTTCTGGTCCATCATCACAACCTAGCGCTGCCGACGCCGCGGCCACTGCTAGCATCGCCCCCGAGCGATGCAAGCGGGCTACGTCTACGTCCTCACG
Source organism: Solirubrobacteraceae bacterium (assembly GCA_035536715.1). GTDB lineage: Bacteria > Actinomycetota > Thermoleophilia > Solirubrobacterales > Solirubrobacteraceae > CADCVQ01. The sequence continues at coordinate 13,624 of DATLNO010000183.1, read as the reverse complement.
ACCGTCGCCCTGACGGTCTATGGGCAGCTGATCTTCAAGTGGAGAATCGACGAGGCCGGCGCCTTCCCGACCGGGAGCTCCGAGCGTGTGGAGTACGTGGTGCGCCTCGCCCTGAACCCGTGGATGGTGAGCGTGATCATCGCGACGCTGGCCGCCTCTGTGACCTACGGTGCGGCGCTGACGCGGTTCGACCTCAGCGACGCCTATCCGTTCATGGCTCTGTCGTTCGTGTTCGTCCTGTTGCTCAGCGGCTGGTTCTTCAACGAGTCGGTCACCACGTTGAAGGTCGTCGGCGTGGTCCTGATCGTTGCCGGCATCGCCATCGGCAGCCAGAACTGAGCCCGTGATCCCCTTCAACCGGCCGTACGTCACCGGCCGTGAGTTCCACTACGTCAGCGAGGCCATCGAGGCCGGCCATCTTTCCGCAGACGGCGACTTCACCCGGAGGTGCAACGGCTGGCTCGAGCGGATGACCGGATGCGCCGCGTCTCATCTCACCCACTCTTGCACCGGTGCGCTGGAGATGGCTGTGATCCTTTCCGCGATCGAGCCGGGCGACGAGGTCATCATGCCCTCGTACACGTTCGTCTCGACGGCCAATGCCGTGGTGCTCCGCGGCGGCGTGCCCGTGTTCGTCGAGATCCGCAGCGACACGCTCAACATCGACGAGACGGCGATCGAGCAGGCGGTCACGCCGCGCACGAAGGCGATCCTCGTCGTTCACTACGCCGGCGTGGGCTGCGAGATGGAGGCCATCATGGACCTCGCCGCCGGCCACGACCTGGCGGTGATCGAGGACGCTGCACAAGGCCTCGGCGCCACCTACCGCGAGCGCCCGCTCGGTGCCCTCGGCCACCTGGGCGCCGTGAGCTTTCACGAGACGAAGAACGTGACGAGTGGCGAAGGGGGCGCGCTGCTCGTCAACGAGGAGCGCCATCTCGAGCGCGCGCAGGTCATCCATGACAAGGGCACCGATCGCGCTCGCTTCTCGCGCGGGGAAGTGGACAAGTACACGTGGCGGGACATCGGGTCGTCGTTCTCGATGAGCGAGATCAGCGCCGCATTCCTCTGGGCGCAGCTCGAGAGCGCTGCCGAGATCACGGCGGCGCGCGTGCGGCTGTGGGAGCGCTATCACGAGGCGTTCGCCGAGCTCGAGCTCGGCGACTCCGTCAGGCGACCGACGGTTCCCGCGCATTGCCGGCACAACGCGCACATGTACTACCTGCTCGTCTCGCGGCCCGAGTTGCGCGGCCCCCTGCTCGAGGAGCTCGAGCGCCGGGGAGTGAACAGCGTCTTCCACTACGTGCCGCTGCACTCCTCGCCGGCCGGGCGGCGCTTCGGCCGGGCTGACAGCGATCTGGGCGTGACCGAAACGGTCAGCTCGAGCATCATTCGCCTGCCCCTCTGGGTGGGCATGGGAGAGCAGACGGTGGAGCGCGTCGCTGCCCACGTGTACGAGGCCCTAGGGGACCTCGAGCGAGGCCGGGCAGCTGGGAGCGGTCGGCCCCAGACCACGTCAGCATAGGCGCAGATGCGGCCGCTCAAGTGCGTCTGATGCCCCGGCCGAGCGCCCGATCGCGGCCGTCCTGGAACCGGTCTGAGCTCGCTTGGGTCCTGGCGACGGCATTCGTCGCGACGGTCGTCGCGATCCTCGACCTCAAGCTGTGGAGGATGAACCCCGACGTACCGCTGTTCGACGTCACGGGTGACAGCTCGTACTACCTGGTCAGCATCAAGGGCGTCCTCGAACACGGATGGTTCTTGCACAACCCCGATCTCGCGGCCCCCTTCGGCCAGTCCAACCACGACTTCGCGATCGGCGACGTCTCGCACTACGCGCTCGTCCGGCTGCTGGGGCTCGTGCTCGGCGACCCCGTCGTCGTGTTCAACGCGTTCTTCCTGCTCTGCTTCCCGCTCATTGCCGTGGTCGCGTATGCCGTCCTGCGCGATCTCGGCGCGACGCGAGCACCGGCGCTCGTCGCGGGCGTCCTGTTCGCGTTCCTGCCATACCACATGATCCGCGGCCAGGACCATCTGTTCCTGACGTCCTACTACGAGATCCCGCTCGCCGTCTGGCTCGTCGTGATGGTCGCCGAGGGCCGCTCGCTGATCCGCCGTCGCGCGCCGCGGGGGCGCATGCTGCTGATCGTCGGCGCCTGCCTCCTCGTGGGAGCGGGTTCGAGCTACTACGCGATCTTCGCGCTGCTCGTGCTGCTGACGGTCGTACCGACCGCCGCGATCGCCCGACGATCGCGCACCATTGCGCTGCAGGGCGCGGCGGTCACGGCGCTCGTCGCCGCGAGCTTCGCATGTGCCAACGCGCCCGCGCTCGCCTATCCGGTGCTGCATGGCCCCAACGACTCCGTCGCCGTGCGCCAGCCGGGCGAAAGCGAGTTGTTCGGACTCAAGCTGGCGGACATGGTCATCCCGCGCAACACCCACAGACTCGACGCGCTGGCCCGGCGTGGGCAGAGGTATCACGAGCGGACACCGCTGCGCTCGGAGGGCTTCGACCCGGCGCTGGGCAGCGTCGCATCGCTTGGCCTCGTGGCTGCGCTGCTCGTGCTGCTCGCTACCGGACTCGCGTCCGCGACGGCGTCGCTGCGCCGCTCGCGAATCGCCGTGGCCGGCACGGTCGCGCTGATGAGCTTCCTGATCGGGACGGTCGGCGGAGGCTCGGCGCTGATCGCCTACGGATTGACGCCACAGCTGCGCGCGTGGAACCGGCTCTCGCTGTTCGTCGCGTTCGCGGCGCTGCTCGCGGTCGCGCTGCTGCTGACGGCGCTCGGCGAGCGGATGCGCGCGCGCGGTCGGCCGGCTTGGCTGCTGGGGGTGATCGCGGCATGCGTCGGAGCTGTCGGCGTCTATGACCAGACATCAGCCGTCGACGCGCCGGACTATGCAGCGGTCGCCGCCGACTGGAAGGCGGAAGACGACTTCGCGACCACGATGCAGGACCGCTTTGCGGCCGGCACGAAGGTCTTGCAGCTGCCGTACATGAGCTATCCGGAGAGCGGCCCGATCCATCGGCTCGGGGACTACGACCTGTTCACCGGCTACCTGCACACGACGGATCTGCGCTGGACGTACGGCGCGATCCGCGGCCGCCTGTCGGACTGGCATGGCGCACACCAGGCGCTGGCGCCCGAGCAGCTCGCGACCGCCGCCGCAGCCGCCGGCTTCGGCGCTGTGTATCTCGATCGCAACGGCTACGCCGACGGCGGCACGGCGACCGCCGCCGCGCTTGACATGCTCGCCGGCCTCGGCGCGTCTGGCGGCTCCGCTGACGGGCGCACGCAGTTCTTCGACCTGCGTCCGGCAGCCGCCCGCCTGGCGGCGCGCACGACGCCCGCCGAGCGGGCGCAGCTCTCGCAGGCACTGCTCTACCCGGTCGCACTCGGGTTCGGCGACGGCTTCTCCTATCAGGAGCTCGCCGGCCAGACGCCCTTTCGCTGGGCGGGAGCGGACGCTCGGCTGACGCTCCAAAGCTCGTACGACGGCACACGCGCGGCGCGCTTCACGGCCCAGCTGTTCGGCGGCCGAGCAGAGCCTTCGACCGTGACACTGACGCTGCCCGGCGGCAGTCGCCGGTCGGTCCGGGTGAGCGACAAGGGCAGCAAGGTGAGCTTCGTGCTCCGTCTGCGAGAAGGGGACGCGACGCTGCGTTTGCAGACCGTGGGCCCCGCGGCACCGCACCCGCCCGACAACGTGCGCGACCTGCGCCTGCGCGTCCAGGATCCACGGATCGAGTACGCGCCGCTGCAGCCTGCCCGACTCACCCGCTACGTCGCGGCCGCGTCGCCCTGAGCAACGCGCGCCGACCGGCCCGCGAGGTTCACGACTTGGTCGGCCCGCGGCGTTGCGCCCAAGTACCCTCGGGCGTGATGACCACCGCCGTCAGCGCAGATCCCCTGAGCCGCACCTACGCCGACGACGAGGAGCTGCTCGGCGGGATCCTCGACGAGGTCATCTGCGCCGTCGAGGGCTCGAGCGCGCTGGAACTGCACCGCCAGGCGATCGAGCTCGGCCAGCGCTCGCGCAGCGGGGACGCTGACGCGGCCGACCGGCTCGCGCAGCTCGTGGCAGGCCTCGAGCTGCCGCAGATCGTGCTGCTCATCCGGATGCTCACGCGCTGGTTTCAGCTCATGAACCTCGCCGAGGACCTCGACCGCGTGCGCCGGATCCGCAAGCTCGACGCGCAACCCGGCCCGCGCCGCGGCTCGCTGCACGAAGCCATCGCGCAGCTCGCCGCGGACGGCATCACTGCCGAGGAGCTCAACGAAACGCTGTGCGGGGCGGAGGTGCGGCTCGTGCTCACGGCGCACCCGACGGAGGCGCGGCGCTACACGACCGTCAGCAAGCTCGCGCGCATCTTCGCGCTGCTGCGCGAGCTCGACGAGCACCGTCCCTCGTTCGGCGCCCAAGAGCAGATCCGCCGCCAGATCGCCGCGGCCGTGCAGGAGATGTGGGGCTCCGACGAGCTGCGCGCCGTCACGACAACCGTCCTCGACGAGGTTCGCGCAGGGCTCATCTACTTCAGCTCGACCCTGGCTCAGGTCGTGCCGAAGGTCTATCGCGACCTCGAGTCGACGATCCGCGCGACGTACCCGGACTCCGACGTGCCGGTGCCGCCGCTGCTGGGCTTCGGCTCCTGGATCGGCGGAGACCGGGACGGCAACCCCAACGTCACGCCGCAGATGACCGCCTCGGCCCTGCAGCTCATGAAGGACTCCTGCCTGCGCCATCACGAGGCGCGCGTCGGGGCGCTCGCCGGCCGGATCACGTTCTCGACGCGCGTCGCCGGCCAGCCCGAGCAGCTGCAGGTCCTGCTCGGCGGCCTGCGGGAGCGCTTTCCCGACGTCGCCGCAGCCGTCGCGGAGCGCAACCCCGAGGAGCCCTACAGGCAGCTGTTCAAGCTCCTCGCCGTGCGTCTGCGCGCGACGCGCAAGGGCTGGGACGGCGGCTACCGACGCCCCGAGGAGCTGCTCGCGGACCTGGGCGTCGCAGAGCAGTCGCTGCGCGAGCAGCACGCCGCGTTCGTCGCCGAGGACGCGCTGCGCGACGTGATCCGCCAGGTCGAGGTGTTCGGGTTTCATTTCGCGCTGCTCGACGTGCGCGAGAACTCCGACGTCCATCGCGCGGCGATCGACGAGATCCTGTCGGTGCTCGGCGTCGAGGAGGACTACGCACAGCTGCCCGAGCGCGAGCGGGCCGCGATCCTCTCCCGCGAGATCGCCGACCGCCGCCCGCTGATCCCGCCCGACATCAGCGGGTTCAGCCCGGCCACGCGCGAGGCCGTGCAGACGTTCCGCACGCTCCACGACCTGCTGCGTGGCGAGCATCCGGGGACGATCGACTCCTATGTCATCTCCAACACGACCTGCCCGGCGGACCTGCTCGAGGTGCTGCTGCTGATGAAGGAGGCCGGCCTCGCGCGCGCCGGCGGTCAGGACGCGCAACTGCGCATCGTGCCGTTGTTCGAGTCCGGGAAGACCCTCGAGCACTCGGCCGAGACGATCCGCACACTGCTGCGCACGCCCGTCTACCGGGCGGCGCTGGACGCGGTCGGCGAGCAGGAGGTCATGGTCGGCTACTCGGACTCCAACAAGGATGTCGGCTACGTCGCGTCGGGCTGGCGCGTCTACCGCGCGCAGCTGGAGATGGCGCAGGTCTTCCGTGAGCACGGCGTCCGGTGGCAGTTCTTCCACGGTCGCGGCGGTGCCGTCGGCCGCGGTGGCGGCCCAAGCTACACCGCGGTCCGCGCGCAACCGCAGGGCACGGTCGCCGGGCGCCTGAAGGTCACCGAGCAGGGGGAGATGCTGTCGGCGAAGTTCTCCCTGCCCGAGATCGCGCACCGCGAGCTCGAGCTCACGACGAGTGCCGCGCTCGTCACGACGCTCGATCGCAGCGCGATCGAGCAGCCCGAGCGCCAGGGACGCTTCGAGGCCGTCGTCGCCGACATGGCCGCGGTCTCGACCGCCGCCTATCGCGACCTCGTCTACGGCGACCCGGACTTCGCCGACTTCTTCCACACCGTGACGCCGGTGCGCGAGGTCTCGCGCCTGCAGCTCGGCTCGCGTCCCGCCAAGCGCAAGGCGACGGCCCGGATCGAGGACTTCCGCGCCATCCCCTGGGTCTTCTCTTGGACGCAGGCGCGCGCCGTCCTGCCGGCCTGGTTCGGCCTCGGCACGGCGCTGGAGTACGCGCGCGAGAAGCACGGCGTGGAGCTGCTCCGCGAGATGGAGCGCGACTGGCCGTACTTCGCCGCGCTGATCTCCAACGCCGCGATGGCGTGCGTGAAGGCCGACCTCGACATCGCCCGCCGCTACGCCGAGCTGTGTTCCGACGACGAGATCCGCGAACGCATCTGGGGCGCGATCGAGGCCGAGTTCGAGCGGACCGTGCGCGAGATCGGCGCCGTCCGCGACGAGGAACACCTGCTCGACCGCGAGCCGATCCTGCAGCGGGCGCTCGCGCGACGTAACCCGTTCATCGACCCGCTGTCCTTCGTGCAGCTCGAACTGCTGCGGCGCCTGCGCGCCCCCGGCGGCGACCCCGACGACCCTGACCTCGTTCGTGCCAGCCTGCTCGCCATCAACGGCATCGCAGGCGGTCTGCGCAATACCGGATGACCCGCCGGGTCTACGTCTGCGGGCATCGCAACCCCGACACCGACTCGATCTCCGCCGCGATCGGCTACGCGGAGCTGAAGAACCGGCTCGACGACGATGACACCGAATACGTCCCCGTCCGCCTGGGCGTCGTCAACGCGCAGACACAGTGGCTGCTGGACCGCAGCGGCGCGCCCGTGCCGCGCCACCTCCCCCACGCCTACCTGCGCGTGCGCGACGTCATGCGCACGGAGTTTCCCGTCGCCAACCACCGCGCCCCGGTGCGCACCGTCGGGCTGACGATGGCCTCCGAAAGCGTCGACCTCGTTCCGATTGTCGACGATGCCGGCGTCCTGCTCGGGCTGCTGACCGAGCGCGCGCTCGCACGGCGCTACATCCGCGAGTCGCGGGAGGCTTCGCGGCTGGATGTCCCCACGTCTGTCGGCTCGATCGTCGCGGTGCTCGAGGGTGAACTGCTGTCCGGCGACCCGGACGCGGAGATCAAGGGCCGCGTCTGGGTGCAGGCGATGAACTCGACCTCCGACAGCAAGGTCCAGCCAGGCGACGTGGTCGTGATCGGCGACCGTCCGGACGCGACGGAGGCCGCGCTGGACCACGGGATCGCGCTGCTCGTGCTCTCAAACAACACGACGCCGACCGAGCACGTCCTGAAGCTCGCCGCAGACCAGGGCACATGCGTCGTCCGGTCGCCGCTGGACTCCTACGTCACGAGCCGGATGATCACGCTGTCGGAGCCCTGCCGAGCACTCGTCGAGGGCGATCCACTGACCGTCGGCAAGGACGACCTCGTCCGCGACGTCTCCGACCAGATCAAGAACGTCCACTACCGCGGCGCGGTCGCCACCGATCGCGACGGCAGGCCGATCGGCATCGTGACCCGGACGAACCTCGTCAACCCGACGCCGCGCCGCGTGCTGCTCGTCGACCACGGCGAGCGCGCCCAGAGCGTGCCCGGCATCGAGGAGGCCGAGATCGTCGAGATCCTCGACCACCACCACATCGGCTCGATCGAGACCAAGCTGCCCGTGACCGCGATCTTCGACCCCGTCGGCTCGACGTCGACCCTCGTCGTCGAGCGCTTTCGCCAGTCCGGCGCGGATCCGGCGCCGCCGACCGCGACGATGCTGCTCGGCGCGATCGTCTCCGACACCGTGCTGCTGACGTCACCGACGACGACCGAGCGCGACCACCGCGCGACCACCTACCTCGAGCGGCTGCTGCGCGTCGACGCGCAGGAGTTCGGCCGCGAGATGTTCGAGCAGAGCTCCGACGTCGCCGATGTCGCCGCCGCCGACCTCGTCACGCGCGACGTCAAGGTGTACGAGATCGACAACGGCCGCACGCTGAGCATCGCGCAGATCGAGACCGTCGGCAGCGCCGTCTTCGACCGCTCCGAGGAACTGCGCGCCGCCGCCCAGGCGCACCGCGAGCGCCAAGACCACGTCCTGTTCGCGCTCATGCTCACCGACATCCTCGCCCAGCACACCCGGCTGATCATCAGCGGCAACGAGGCGCTCGCCGAGCGCGCGTTCGGCCAGCCGGTGACCGACGGCGCGATCGAGCTGCCCGGCGTCATGAGCCGCAAGAAGCAGGTCGCGCCCGGCCTGCTCGCGGCCACCAGCGCGGGCTAGCTCCGCTTGGTGCGAGGACGTATCCTGCGCGTCGCGCATGCCCAAGCCACCAGTCACGATCGCGGTCGCCGGCGGCGGCTACGGCGCAAAGGTGCCGCTGCCCGTCCTGGGCGATCTCGAGGAGTTCGATCCGGTCGCCGTCTGGTCGCGGCGCCGCGAGCGGGCCGCTGAGCTCGCGCAGAAGCACGGCCTCGCGCTCGGCACCGACGACCTCGACGAGCTGCTCTCACATCCGGGCCTGGAGGCAGTCCACATCGCGACACCGGTCGCCACCCATGCCGAGATCGCAATCGCCGCGGCACACCGCGGACTACACGTGATCTGTGAGAAGCCGCTCGCGACCGATCTCGCGCAGGCGCGTGAGGTCGCCGCGGCGATCGAGCAGGCCGGCGTGCAGTGCGTCGTGAACTACGGCCGCCGCTTTCAGGAGACGCGCGAACGCCTGCTCCAGCGCGTCGCCGAGGTCGCGGGAGCGCCGCGGATGGTGTCGATCTCGCTCGTCTTCGACGATCATGCCGAGCCGGACTCGCGCCCGTTCACCTGGGTGCAGGACGCATCGCTCGGCGGCGGCCGGCTCCAGGGCTACGGCGTCCATGACCTCGACCTGCTGATCGAGGCCTTCGGCGAGGTCGAGGCCGTCGCGGCCGCGACCGAGGTCGGAGTGGGTGAGCGCAAGACGCCAGACGGCGAGCCGCGCACGGTCACCGCCGAGGATGCCTACGTGATCGTCGTGCGCTTTCGCGGCGGCGGGCTGGGCCAGGTCAGCCTGACCGCGACGGCTCGCCACAAGCGCGGAGACATCGTCGAGGTCCATGGCTCGGAGGGAACGGTGCGACTTGATGGCGACCAGCGCCTGCACTGGGGCCGAGCAGGCGAGGATCTGCGGGCCGAGGGCCCCCTCGCAGCGGATTCCAAGGCCGCGTATGCGCGTGTCGCGCGCAACCTCTTCGCCGCGATCCGCGACGGCGCGCCGGCCCAGCCCGGGCTGGGGGCAGCCCTGCGCGTGCAGGCGCTGCTCGACGCCGTGCACCGCGCCGACGACGAGCGACGCTGGGTGCAGCCCGAAGCGGTCTGACGCACGCGAATGCTGAACCTCGCCCGCCAGGAGAAGCGCCCGCCCAAGTCGCTGCCCGGCGAGGTGCTCGCCTGGCTCAGCCGCGGCGCGCTGGAGCAGATCACGAGCTTCTGCGCACGTGCGCTGGACCCGACCTGGGCGCTGGACATCGCGATCTACGAGTACGAACTGAAGGAGATCCGCGACGCGATCGACGCGGCGCGCCACCTGGGCGCCGACGTGCGGATCGTCTATCACGCCGCCAAGGACGACGTGAGCCCGCGCTCGAAGAATCCCGGCGTGCCGGCGCCGGTCGTGGACCCGGAGTGGCCGCACGGCGCGCTCGCGCCCGACGACCGCTGGGCCAAGCCGTACCTCCAAGGCGGCACGCTCGAGTGCGCAGACCGCGAGCGCTTCGCCGCGCCCGTCTAGCCCGGATGGCCCGCATCGTCACGCTCGTGCGCCACGGCCAGACCGAGCGCTCCTCCACCGGCACGTACTCCGGCCTGCTCGACGTTCCGCTCACGCAGACGGGGCGACAGCAGGCGCAGGACACGGCCCAGCAGCTCGCCGGCGCGGGCATCGACGCGGTGGTCTCGAGCCCGCTCGAGCGCGCGCGACACACGGCGCAGGCGATCGCCGATGCGGCGGGGGTCGAGCTGACGGTGGACGCGCGACTGAGCGAGGTCGACTACGGGCCCTTCGAGGGGCTTGACCGCGACGGCGCCCGCGCGGCGCTCGGCGATGTGTACGAGAACTGGCGCGCAGACCCGTTCGGCGCGCCGGTCCCAGGCATGGAGCCGCTCGACGACGCGCTGCAGCGCGCCCGCGCCGTCACCGCCGACGTGCTCGCCGCGCACGAGCATCCGGTCATCGTCGGCCACCAGGGCATCCTGCGGATCGTCCTCGTCGCGCTCGGCCAGATCGCTCCGGGCGACTACTTCCACACGCGTCTGCAGGAGGCGCAGCCGATCGTCGTCGCCCGCCCAGCTGTCCGCTGAGGGCTTGGACGCAGGCGCTTTCAGCCCGCGCTGCGCTACGACTCCAACGAGCAGTACGTCGCTGACAGCGCGGCGCAGTACACCGACGCCCCGGGGATGACGCTGCGCCGCGTGAGGGAGGTTGGCAAGCCCGGCGCGCTGATCGCGAGTGCGGCGCCGGCCGGCAAGGGGCCCAAGCAACCGCATGTACGCTTGCGCGGTCGAGGCGAACGAGCGCCTGTGGCTGCAGTACTGGCTTTTGCTTCTGACGCCGGGAAGGACCAGCCCTTCGGGCAGGAGGTGGTGCAGGCGGTGGGCAAGCTGTTCGCGAAGATCGGCGGGGACCGCTGACTACCGCATGCGCAGCTCCCGATCGCCGACGCCGACCGCCACCACGGCGGGCGGCCCCTGCGTGATCCGCACGGGCAGCTCGGCCCCCCGCAGCCAGCGCGTCAGCCGCTGCGCGTCGCCGACGACCTCGATCCAGGTGATGCCGCCGGCGCCCGTGTCCGCGCCGCGCCCTGGGTCGCGCACCTCCGGATCACGCGCGATGAAGAACGGCAGGAAGGGCTCGCGCAACGACTCCAGGAGGCCCGTCAGCTGCGCGGTCAGCCCCTCGCGCGCGATCGGGGTGACCCACGTGCCCAGGCGCTCGGCCTCCGGCTGCACGTCGTCGACCGCGACGGCCCACCCCATGAGCCCGTCGCCGAGCTCGTCGGTCCGCGCTTTGAGCGCCGAGCCGAAGGCCGAGCGTGCCGCCTCCTCCTCGTCGCAGACCGCCAGCAGCTCCAGGTAGCCGTTGCCGAGCGGCACGATCATGTTGTGGGTCCCCAGCCCCTCGTGGCGGCCACCCGCGACCGCCGAGAGCCCCAGCTGCTCCTCGATCATCGCGGCCGCGCGGTCGAGATCGCGCGTCGCGTAGATCACGTGGTCGATCCGCACATCCGCCACCGTAGCGACGCAGCGCGCACGGTGTAGGAGACGCTCGCCCGCCGTCCACTCCGCAGCGCGCGGCGCATCGGTGAGGCGCTCTCGGGAGTAGCACACGCTGACCCCTTGTCCGCTTCCTCCTGCTCAGGACGCGCGGCGCCGCCCGCGCCGATGTCGCTCGCCCGATGCCCCTCGTGGCGAGGATGCCCCGCGGCACCTCCGCGCAGCCCGCCGGGCATGTGATGTCGAGCCCGACCGACCCGGCGCCGAAGTCCGGCAGCGTCACGACCGGCGCGTCGCCGCCGCCGATGACAGGCCGCCGCAGCGGCTCGGGCCCGACGCCCGGATCCTCGAATGCAGACGACGCGATCGGGGTCTGAGGGACCCGTCCCCGCGGCGAAGGCGACGATCGCGCCGCCGGCCGAGCCCGCCGGGCGCAGCGGTGACGATCGCGACGTCGCCGTCGCGCAGGCCGCAGGCGAGGGTCGCGGCCCCGAAGGAGGACAGCCCGATCGCGGGAAGGTCGAGGGGCGAGCGCAAGAACACGTGCGGACATGACCAGGATCGCGCTCGACCGTCTTGCGCGAAGGACGTTCTGCGGGCGCCATCCAGTAGATCAGCTACCGGCCTGCGACGGCCCGCGCGGCGGCGATCTGCGCCTGCACGTCATCGCGCACGACGCAGTTCTCGACGTGATCGTTGACGATCCCCGTCGCCTGCATGAGCGCGTACGCGGTGGTCGAGCCGACGAAGCGAAAGCCGCGCTTCTTCAACTCGCGGGCGAGCGCCTTGGACTCGGGCGTCGTCGCGGGCATGTCCTGCAGCGCGCGCGGCGCCGGCGCGGCCACCGCGGGGGCGAAGGACCACAGCAGCGCGTCGAGCGTCTCACCCGCGTCGTGCAGCGCGACGGTCGCGCGGGCGTTGGCGATCGTCGCTTCGATCTTCGCCCGGTTTCGCACGATGCCGGTATCGCCCATCAGCCGCTGCACGTCCTCGTCGCCGAAGCACGCGACCCGCTCGGGATCGAAGCCGCAGAACGCGGCGCGGAAGTTCTCGCGCTTGCGCAGGATCGTGATCCACGCCAGGCCCGACTGAAAGCCCTCGAGGCACAGACGCTCGAGCAGGCGCCGCTCGTCGCGCACGGGGCGCCCCCACTCCTCGTCGTGGTAGGCGATGTAGATCGGGTCGGTCGTCGGCCAGCAGCGCACGACGGACGGATCGGACTCAGGCTCATCGTCGGACACGCAACGCCTCCGTGACGTCGGAGTAGTCCAGCCCCGGCGTCGGCCCGCCCTCGAGCACGACGACGCGACCGCGGTAGGAGACGGCGCCGAGGCCGTGACGAGGCGTCTTCAGCCGCGGCTCTGAACGCCAGCGCCGCGCGCGCGGGTCAAAGGACTCGACCTCCGCGATGGTGCCCGCCCGCTCCTCTCCGCCGACGACCACGACCCGTCCGTCGACGGTCGCGGCCGCGATCCCGCCGCGTGCCTTGCGCATCGCCGGCAGGCGCTCCCAGCGGCGCCTGGACGGCACGTAACGCTCGGCCACGCGGAAGTTGTTCAGCCCGGCGGCGCGGCCGGCGAGGACGTAGAACGCGCCGCCCTGCACCGTGCCCGCGAGGTGCTCGCGCGCCGTCCGCATCGCCGGCCCGCGCGACCAGCGCCGGCGCGCGAAGTCGTAGCTCTCGAGCGTCGTCAGCGCCGTGCCGCCGCGAGCGCCGCCCGCCACGTAGAGGCGGTCGCCGATGACCCCGGCAACGAGCGCGCCGCGGGCCGACGGCGCGTCCGGCAGGCGCGACCAGCGGTCGGCCAGCGGCTCGTAGCGCCACAGCGCGTCCGTCGCCGCAGCGAGGCCGTCGGCAGCGGTGTAGCCGCCCACGACGTACAGATCGCCGTCGTAGCCCGCGGCGGCGGCGTGGTTGACGGCCTGCGGGATCGGGCGGACGCGCGCCCAGCGGTTCAGGCGCAGGTCGTAGCGCTCGACGATGTCCGTCGTCGCACCACCCGGTGCCGCGAAGCCGCCGACGACGTAGGCCCCGTCGCCGATCCGCGCCGCCGCGACCTCCGTGCGCGCGACCGTCGAGCGTGCGAGCGTGCGCCACCGCTCGGCGGCGGAGGACGAGCCGCGCTCGCCGTCGCCGAGTCCGATGCTCGCCCACAGCAGCGCACAGAAGACCACGGCCGCGAGCAGCCAGACCAGCAGCGGTCGCAGCCTGAGCCTGCTCATCGGTCTTCCTCGCCATGTGGCTCGTGGCCTGGGCAGCGCACCACCGGCAGGCGCGGGTAGCGCGGATAGCGGTCGTCCTCGCGCGAGCGCCGGCACAGCGAGAACGACGAACCACGCGTATTGCGTACCACCTGTTGGTGGCGGCAGCTCTCACAGAGGCCGGCCATTGGC
>DATLNO010000182.1:0-13141 GCA_035536715.1 Solirubrobacteraceae bacterium | reverse complement strand
CCGACGCAGTGCAGCAGCGCCGCCCCGGCGATCACGACCTCCGCGTCGCGTACCTCGAGGCCATGGTCGGCGACGATGCTCGGCGTCACGCCGCGCCCGAACAGCAGCCGCGACAGGCGCAGCGCGATGTTCAGCACGATCTGGATGTGGACCCACGAGTGGTCGGACATGTGCAGCCGCTCGGCGTTGACCGCGGCCGCGTGCCACCACGCCTTGACCTGCAGGTCGGCGTCGACGGCCTCGATCAGCTTCTGCAGGTGCCTGTTGCCGCGCGCCGGAGCATGCACGCGGGCGTCCTGCGGCGCGCCGCGCGCGGGCGCCGGGCGAACGTCGTCGGTCATCGCGAGGACCTGCCCGCCGGCTCGACACCGGCGACGGTCGAGCAATGGCGCGCAGTCACTCGGTATCTGCCTGCGAGCCCTCGCTGGCGCGCGCGGCGTGCAGGAGCATCAGCTCGCGCTGCACCTGGCGGGGCTGCTGGCCGGGGTCGCGCTTGGCCCAGGAGCCGTCGGCGCACAGCTCCCACGTCCACACGTTGGTCTCCAGCGAGCGTTCGAGCGCGTCGATCAGGTCGGCCTTCGCGGTCGCGTCCTCGACGGGCGTGATGAGCTCGACGCGCGTGTCGAGGTTGCGCGGCATGAGGTCGGCGGAGCCGATCAGCACGCGCGTCTGGCCGTCGTAGTCGAACGCGTAGATGCGCGAGTGCTCGAGGAAGCGGCCGAGCACGCTCGTCACCGTGATGTTCTCCGAGGTCCCAGGCACGCCCGGGCGCAGGCAGCAGATGCCGCGCACGTTGAGCTGCACCGGCACGCCGGCCTGGGATGCGCGGTACAGCGCGCGGATGCAGCGCCGGTCGACGAGCGAGTTCATCTTCAGCCGGATCTGCGCCTTCTCGCCGCGCTCGTGCGCGGCGATCGTGCGGTCGATCTCCTCGAGGATTCCCTCGCGCATGCCGCGCGGCGCGATCAGCGCTTTGCGGTACTCGCTCGGGCGCCCGAGGCCGGTGAGGAAGTTGAACATGTCGGCGACGTCGTTGCCGATGTCCTCGTCGCACGTGAACAGTCCGACATCGGTGTACACGTGCGCCGTCTTGGGGTGGTAGTTGCCGGTCCCGATGTGGACGTAATGACGCACGCCGTCGCCCTCGCGGCGCACGACGAGGATGCACTTGGCGTGCGTCTTCAGGCCCGGATAACCGTAGACGACGTGCACGCCGGCCTGCTCGAGCGAGCGCGCCCAGCTGATGTTCGCGCGCTCGTCGAAGCGGGCCTTGAGCTCGACCATGCAGACCGCCTGCTTGCCGGCTTCGGTCGCGCGGATCAGCGCCTGCACGAGTCGCGAATCGTCCGAGGTGCGGTACACGGTCTGCTTGATCGCGAGCACCTCGGGGTCGGAGACGGCCTGCTCGACGAATCGCTCGACCGAGGTGGCGAACGAGTCGTAGGGGTGATGCACGAAGATGTCGCCGCGGCGCATCTCGGTGAGCACGTTGGCGGGCTCGTTGTCGTTGCCCTGCAGCCGTGGTTGCGTGACCGGGTTCCAGGGTGGATCGCGCAGCTCGCTGAACCCGCGCACTCCGTAGATCTGCCAGAGGTCGGCGAGGCCCAGGATGCCGTCGACGTCGTAGACCTGGCGCTCCTCGAGATCGAGCGCGTTGCGCAGCAGATCGCGCACGCCGCTGTCGATGTTGACGTCGACCTCCAGGCGCACCGCCTCGCCCATCCGCCGGCGCCGCAGCTCTGCCTCGACGGCCTGCAGCAGGTCGTCGGCCTCGTCGGAGACCTCGAAGTCGGCGTCGCGCGTGACGCGGAAGAAGCCGTGGCTGACGACCTCCATGCCAGGGAAGAGCGCGCGGAGGTTCGCGGCGATGACCTCTTCGAGGGCGACGAACGCGTTCGGCTCGTCATCGACCTCGACGAAGCGGTCGAGCATCTCGGTCGGCACCTTGATGCGCGCGAATGTCTCCTCGTCGCTAACCGGGTCGCGCACGAGCGCGGCAAGCGACAGCGACAGGCTCGAGATGTATGGGAAGGGCCGCCCCTGCCCGACGGCGAGAGGCGTCAGCACGGGGAAGATCTGGCGCCGGAAGCGCTTGGCGAGCGCCTTGCGCTGGGACTTGGAGAGGTCGTCGAGCGCGAGGATGCGGATGCCGTTCTCGCGCAGCGCGGGGACGAGCTCGCCGAGGACGGCCTCCTCGAGGCGCTGCTGCTGGCCGAGCACCCGGTCACGGATCGCGTCGATGGTTTTTGTGGGCGTCAGGCCGTCGGGGCCGGTGTCCGACAGGCCGGCGTCGATCTGGTCGTGGACACCTGCGACCCGGATCTGGAAGAACTCGTCGTTGTTGGAGCTCCAGATCGCCGCGAGCTTGACGCGCTCGAGCAGCGGCATCTCGTCGTCCTCGACGAGCTGCAGGACGCGGTCGTTGAAGTCCAGCCACGACAGCTCGCGGCCGAAGTACAGCGACGTGGCGTGCAGATCCAGGTCAGCGGCCGGTGCCGGCCCGGGGGTCGGTTCGATCCGGCCGATCGGATCCTGCAGCGTGATATCGGTGTCAGGGGTCGTCATCTCTGGTGTGGATCAGAGTATCCCCAGGGCGGCATGGGGTGAACGGATCGTGAACAGCGCGTTCACGCGGAGTCCCGCGAGTACGTCGCGGCCGGCGCCACCGCGATCGCTTGTGAACGGCATCTCTGAGGGAGGTGGGTTCGAATACTGCGGCGTTCCGCACGGGAGGGGGGTCTTGGAACATATGCGACATATAGGCGCATAACTTCCGAGACCCCAAGAACCGCCCGGGAACCCCGACCGCCGGAGCGAACGCCATGAGGGCGGTCCACCATTTCCCTCAGAGATGCTGTTCACGAGCAACCCCGCGCACAACGCAGGCGCAGCAGTTCAACCCCGCAGCAACGCCAGCTGCTCAAGCACCACGCCCTCCCGCAACCCACCGCCCGCGAGCACCAGCGGCGCCGCCAAAGCCCGCGAGGCAGCTTCAAGCAGGAGGACCCCGGCAGGCAGCAGCCGCGTACGCTCAGCGTGCAGCCCCAACAGCGCAGCGACCTCCGCGCAAGGACTGGCGAGGAGCGTCTGCAGCCCGCGCGTCAACGCGTCGCCGTCGAGCCCGACACCCATCAGCCGCTGCATCGACGTCGCGCTGCCCCCGACGGCGTAAGCCGCAGCCGGCCGGGGCGCATCGACCTCGCCGAACAGCTCGGCGAGCTTTGCGCGCAGGCGGCCGATCTCGGCCGGTGTTGGCGGATCGGAGGTCAGTTCGGCGCTCGTCAGCTGGGCCGAGCCGACCGGCAGCGAGGTCGACCACACGACGCCCCCGGCGGCGGTTCCGACGACGAGCTCGGTCGAGCCGCCACCGACATCGACCACGCCGAGCAGCCCCGCCGGGGGCTCGGCCAGCATCCCGATCGCGCCGGCGAACGCCAGGCGCGCCTCGTCCTCGGCCGCGAGGATCTCGAGCGTCGCCCCGCAGCACGCGTCGATCGCTGCGGCAAGCGCGTCCTTGTCGAACGCCTGGCGCACCGCCGCCGTCCCGATGACGCGCATCGACACCGCCCCGAGTTCATCCGCCAGGCGCGCCTGCCGCGCGACGATCGCCGCCACCTCGGCGATCTTCTCGGCACCCATCTCGCCGGCGCCGGTCGCTCCGAGGTGCGTGAACGCGCGACCGGAGACGACCTCGCGCAGGCGCGTTCCATCGTCCTCCGCGACGAGCAGGCGCGTGGTGTTTGACCCGATGTCGATGCAGGCGCAGCGAGGCAAGGCGGTGGCCGCAGCCGATCTTGTCATGATTGCGCGCCGTGGACTCGGCAGCTCCAGCCATTCTCGTGCGCGACCTGCACAAGTCCTATGGGGCTGTGCACGCGGTCGCGGGCATCGATTTCGAGGTCGCGCGCGGCGAGGTCTTCGGCCTCCTCGGCCCCAACGGCGCGGGCAAGACGACGACCGTCGAGGTGCTCGAAGGCTACCGCCGGCGCACGCGCGGAATCGTCTCCGTGCTCGGCCACGATCCGGGTGGGCGGCCGCGCGCACTGCGCGAGTGCGTCGGGATCGTGCTGCAGTCCAGCGGCATCTACCGCCACGCTACCGCGCGCGAGCTGATCGCCCACTGGGCGGGCTTCTATCCCGCCCCGCGCGACGTCGAGGAGGTCATCGACCTCGCGGGACTGCGCGAGTGCGAGAACGTCCTGACCCGCAAGCTGTCCGGCGGTCAGGCGCGGCGGCTGGACTTCGCGCTCGCGCTCGTCGGCGACCCCGAGCTGATCTTCCTCGACGAGCCCACGACCGGCTTCGATCCCGCCGCCCGCCGCGCCGCCTGGGACACGATCCGCGCGCTCGCCGACCTCGGCAAGACCGTGCTGCTGACGACGCACTACCTCGACGAGGCACAGGCGCTCTGCGACCGCGTCGCGATCATCAAGCACGGCCGCATCCTCGCAGTCGGCGCACCCGCGGAGCTCGGCGTCGGCGCGTCCTCGCGCTATCGCGTCAGCTGGCGCGACGACGACGGCGAGCTCGTCAGCCGCGAAACCGACGACCCGACGGGCCTGCTGCATCAGCTCACCAGCGCGTCGCTCGCGCGGGGCACCGCCCTCGAGGACCTCAGCGTCACCCGCCCGTCCCTCGAGGATGTCTACCTCGAGTTGACCGCCGAGATCGAGGAGGAGGCGCCGCGATGACTGCGGTCGCACTGACCTGGCGCCAGTACCGTCTCGAGCGCAGGATGTTCTGGCGCAACCCGAGCGCCGCGTTCTTCAACTTCCTGCTGCCGCTGCTGTTCCTCGCGCTGTTCGGCGCCATCTTCGCGGGCAGCCAGGAGGACCTCAACATCATCGTCCCGGGGATCGCGGGCATGAGCATCATGACCACGACCTTCGTCGCGCTCGCCATGAACCTCGTGTTCCTGCGCGAGCAGGGCGTCCTCAAGCGCCTGCGTGGCACGCCCCTGCCGAGCGGAGCGTACCTCGCCAGCCTCGCGTTGCACGCGGTGACCAACACGACGATCCAGCTGTCGATCGTCATCGCCGCCGGCGCGCTGATCTTCGGGGTGGGGCTGCCGGAGAACTGGTTGATGCTCGCGGCGTTCGTCGGCGCAGGCGTCGCGTGCCTGGCCTCGCTCGGGGTCGCGCTCTCGCACGCGATCCCGAACTTCGACTCCGCGCCGGCCTACGTCAACGCGATCTTCCTGCCGGTGATCGTCCTCAGCGGCGTGTTCTACGACGCCGACACGGCGCCCTCGTTCTTGCGTGACATCGCCCAGGCGCTGCCGCTGACGCACCTGATCGACGGTCTGTCGGCGGCGATGGTCACCGGCGCGGCGTTCTCAGACCACCTCGACGACCTCGCGGTGTTGTTGATCTGGGGCGCGCTGGGGACCGTGCTCGCGGTGCGCGGCTTCAGGTGGGAGGCACGGCGCGGCTAGGGTCGTCCCGAGCGGGTTGTTCAGGTGGCTGACTGGTGGTGGTCGCTTTGTGCGCGCGGTGAGGGGGCGCAGCACCACATCTGCGGCAAGCCCGATCGCCGGCGCCCGCCCGGCACCCACGAGCGCTCGGCTCGTCCTCGGCCGCCGGTGCCCTCGGCGGCGCCGGATGAACAACGTGCTCGGGACACAGCGGACGCGTCGTCCGGGCGCATCGACGCGCCGTTGTTCTGGCGCTTGAGGCTCTGATTTTCGGCGCAATCAGTCGCCCAGCCGCATGATCCGCCGCAGGTCCCGCGAAGAGCGCGAGGATCATGCGCCGCAGAGCAACGATTTTCGGGCTCTTGGCCGGTCTGCTGCTCGCGGCCGCGGTCGCCCCCGCCGCGAGCGCGTACACGCGTCCCGAGGTCGCTGCCCTGCAGGTCGCGCTGCGCTCGGCGGGCCTGTACTCGGGGACGGTCGACGGCCTGGCGGGCCCGGGCACCACGGCCGCAGTCCGCGCCGTCCAGCAGCGCGCCGGCCTCCCAGCCGACGGCGTCGCCGGCCCGAGCACCCGGCGGGCCCTCGGTCGTCTGGGCCAGCCCGGCTACGGCAGCCGCCCGATCGTCCCCGGCGCGATCGGCTGGGACGTCGCCGCGCTGCAGTTCAGCCTCGCGGCGCATGGCTTTCCAAGCGGCCCGGTCGACGGCGGCTTCGGCCCGCGTTCGGCCGCCGCGCTGCAGCGCTTCCAGCAGTGGGCCGGGATGAGCCCCGACGGTGTCGCCGGGCCTGCCACCCTGCGCGCCCTGAGCGCGCCTGCAGCCGCGTCGCCGGTCAAGCTCCGCCCGCCGGTGCAGGCGCCGGTCGGCGATCGGTTCGGCCCGCGCTTCAACGTGTTCCACGCCGGGCTGGACTTTCCCGCGAGCGCCGGGTCACCGGTCAGCGCGGCCGGCTTCGGCACGGTTGTCACAGCCGGCTTCGACGCATCGGGGTGGGGCAACATGGTCGTCATCGGCCACCGCTTCGGGCTGCGCACGCTCTACGCCCATCTGGCGAAGATCGCCGTCTCCCCCGGCCAGTCCGTCGGTGTCGGGCAGCTGATCGGGACGGTCGGCTCGACCGGGCGCTCGACAGGCCCACACCTGCATTTCGAGTTGCGGCTGCGCGGGGCCAACATCGACCCGCTCAGCGCGCTCTGAGCTGACACAGCCCGATCAGTCGCCGACGACGAACGCCGGCGGCGGCGCGCCGCTGACCTGCACGGGGACTCCCGCCAGCGGCCCGGCCTCCCAGTCCTCGCGCACGAGGCTGAAGATGACGACGTCGAGAGCGCGCCCGCGATGGCGGTGATAGCCCCGCAACACGCCCTCGCGCTGAAAGCCGATGCGCTCCAGCGCGCGCTGCGATCGCGCGTGCTCGACGTTGGAGTACGCGCCGACCCGCTCGAGCCTGAGCAGCTCGAACGCGAGATGGCACACAAGCGCCTTCACCTCCTGGTTGGCGCCGGTCCCCCACCACGAGCGCCCGAGCCAGGTGCCGATCACCGCGCGCCGGTCGCGCGGCGCGAACTCGCTCAGCCCGCTGATGCCGAT
This sequence comes from Solirubrobacteraceae bacterium, assembly GCA_035536715.1. Taxonomy (GTDB): domain Bacteria; phylum Actinomycetota; class Thermoleophilia; order Solirubrobacterales; family Solirubrobacteraceae; genus CADCVQ01. The sequence goes on along the minus strand of DATLNO010000182.1, from coordinate 6,139 downwards.
CGGGCCCGCCTCCGGGTGCTCGACGACGAGGTCGAGGTGCTCGCCGCGCTCGCGCTGCGATCCCAGCCGCGCGATGTAGCCACGTGCCTCGTCCTCAGACGAATACGGGCCCCATGAGAACCAGCGCGTCACCTCCGGATCGGAGGCCCCCGCATACAGCGCGGGCGCGTCGTCCTGCCGCGGGATCCGCACGCGCAGGGTCGGGCCGGTCAGGGCGAGATCATCCACCGCCGGTAACACTACGAACATGCTCGCCCTGCTCTACGACATCCACGGCAACGTGCGCGGGCTCGACGCGGTGCTCGAGGACGCGGCGCAACAGGGCGCCGACGCCTACTTCATCGGCGGCGACGTCGCGCTCTTCGGCCCGTGGCCCGAGGCCACGGTCGCGCGGTTGCGCGAGCTGCAGCCGGCGACCTGGATCCGCGGCAACGGCGAGCGCTGGACCGCGAACCGAGAGGACGCGCCCGAGTTCCTGCGCGGCGCCACGGACGCAACCCGAAACGCACTCGGCGACGAGCTCGTGGCCGAGCACGCGGCCCTGCCCGGGAGTGCGGCCGTCGCGGACGGCACCCGCGCCTGGCACGGCTCACCGGTCAGCGATGTGCGCTCGTTCACCCCCGAGCCCGGCGACGACGAGGCCGAGCTGCTGGCGGGCGTGGAGGAGTCGCGGCTCATCTTCGGCCACACGCACCTGCCGTTCGCGCGGATGGCCTCAAATGACGGCCGGCCCGTCGAGCTCGTCAACCCCGGCAGCGTCGGCATGCCGCTCGACGGCGACCACCGCGCCGCCTACGCGCTGCTGCGCGAGGACGGCACGATCGAGCACCGCCGCGTCGCATACGACCATCACGCGGTCATCGCCGAGCTGCGCGACCGCTTCGGCGAGACCAGCTGGCATGACCGCGTCGCGCATCGCTTCACTCACGCTCGCATGGAAACCGCAACCAAGCCCTCCTGAGCCCGGACGAGAACCCACCGCTGGACTATGCGATCGCGCTCGCGCGCGAGCTGCTGCACGGCTCGGGCGCGCTGCGGGTCAGCGTCGCGCTCGACGTCACGCCGCCGGCGATCGTGGAATGCGAGCGGCTGCGGGCGATCCTCGTCCACGATGGCGAAGGCACCGCGCGTGAACTGCCCCACGACGCCGCGAGCGATGTCGCGCTACCCGAGCTGCCGTTCATGCGCCGGCTGCCGGCCTTCGAGGTCGATGCCGCCGACGGACGCGTCGCGGGCGTCCTCGGCGGCCTCGAGATGCTCGGTCGCGCGGTACGCGATGTCGCCGCGCTGCTTCCGGGGGCGAGCGTCGTCGCGGCAGACTACGAGACCAGCGACCCGACTGTCGCGCTAGGCCTCGCAGGACGTGCGGGCGAGCCGCTCGTCGTCCTGATCGGCGAGCACGAGTTCGAGCTCGAGGTCGATTAGCGTGGAGTTGGGCCGAGCGACTGGACCGCAGTCGCGCGGTCAGCGCTGATGTTGAGCAGCGTCGTGAGCCCCGTCATCTCCAACGTGCGGCGAACGGAGCCCGTGGCGGCGGCGACAACGGCGATCGCCCCATCGCCTGCCGCGAGCGTTTGATGGGCGCGAATCACGGTTGCAAGCCCGGTCGAGTCGATGAACTCGAGCGCCGTCAGGTCGAGGCAGATGCGAGCTTCAGGACCCGGCTGCGCGAGCGTCGTCTCCAGCTCGGGCACCCCATACAGGTCGAGCTCGCCCGACAACGTCACCAGATGGACCCCGTCCTGTTCGCTGCGCTCGACCGTGAGCTGCGGCGTGTTCAGCCTCGATCCCATGCGCGATGGATCATCGCACGGGCTACCAAGCGCTCGTACGTTGTGGCGCTCAGGCCAGCGGGAGGTCGGCAGGCGCAACGCCCACGACCGCCTGCGAGTCCTCGCTGCGAATGAGCAGCAGCGTCGCGATGATGCCGATCACCGCGAACCCGGCACCGGTCAGGAACGCAAGCTGGAACCCCTCCGTCAGGGCGCCGGGGACCGCCGCGGGGGCGCCCTGCGCGGTAGCGATCAGGTCCGACGTCTTGGAGCTGGCGATCGTCCCCAGGACGGCGAGGCCGAGCGCACCGCCGATCTGCTGCGAGGTGTTGATGAGTCCCGACGCGAGGCCGGACTCGTCCTCTGAGACTCCGCTGACGGCCGCGATCGTCACCGGCACGAACGCGAAGCCGAGGCCGATCGCGGCGATGACCATCGGCACGAGCAGGTTGGACAGGTAGGAGCCGTCGACCGGCACCTGCGCCAGCCACACGAGCGCGATCGCCACCAGCGCCATGCCGGTGATCAGGACCTTCTTGAAGCCGAGCTTCGTCACGAGCACTGACGCGGCGCCGGCCGACCCGATGATCGCCAGGGCGAGCGGCAGATACGACAGGCCCGCCTTCAGCGCGCTATAGCCGAGCACCTCCTGCATGTAGCGCGAGAGGAAGAAGAACATCGCGAACAGCGCCGCACCGACGAGCAAGCCGACGATGTTCGCACCGGTCAGCGTGCGCAGGCGGAAGATCTTGAAGGGCATCAACGGGTCCTTGGAGCGCAGCTCGATGAACACGAACGCGACGATCAGTGCCAGCGAGATCGCCAGCAGCGTCAGCGTCTGCGTCGAGCCCCAGCCCTCGTTGATCGTGTCGACCAGCGCGAAGACGAGCAGCGACAGGCCGGCTGTGACGGTGATCGCGCCCATGGCGTCGAAGTGGCGCAGGTCGGACTCGCGGCGGCTCTCGTCGAGCATCCGCGGCGCCAGGATCGCGACGGCGATGCCGATCGGGACGTTGACCCAGAGCACCCATTCCCAGCCGGCGTACTCCGTCAGGATCCCGCCGAGCAGCACGCCGGCCGCGCCACCGGAGCCCGAGACCGCACCCCAGACGCCGAGCGCCTTGTTGCGTTCGGCGCCCTCGTCGAACATGTTCGTGACCATCGACAGCGCCGCCGGGGCGATCAGCGCTGCGCCGAGGCCCTGCAGCGCACGGGCCGCGATGAGCTGCGTCTCGCTCGTCGAGAGGCCGCCGAGCAGCGACGCGATCGAGAAGAGGATGAGCCCGATCATGAAGAGCCGGCGGCGGCCGAGCAGGTCCGCCATCCGCCCGCCGAGCAGCAGGAAGCCGCCGAACGTCAGCGCGTAGGCGTTCGGGATCCAGGTCAGGTCCTCCTCGGAGAACTTCAGGTCGCGACCGATCGACGGGATCGCGACGTTGACGATCGCGGCGTCGAGAATGATCACGAACTGCGTGCTGGCCAGCAGGGCCAGAGCGAGCCACTTGCGCCGCTGAACGGCCTCCTCATCGGTCATCGCTGGTACTCCAACTCTGCTCGCGTTAACATGAAGAATGGTTCCGTTTGACGGCGCCAGGCTACGGAAGGAAGGTTCCGGTTGTCAATCGCTCGGCGGCCGCAACGTGCGGATGCCCGCCGTAACCGTGAGAAGGTCGTTGCCGCAGCGTCAGCCGCGTTCGCCGAGAGCGGTCTGGAGGCGCAGGTCGAGGACATCGCGCGCCGTGCGGGCGTCGGAGTGGGCACGGTCTACCGCCACTTCCCGACGAAGGAGAAGCTCGTCGAGGCGCTCGCCGCGGAGCACTTCGGCAAGCTCGCCGCGATCGCGGAGGCGGCACTCGACGAGCCTGGCGAGCCGTGGGATCTGTTCGCAACGACGATCTGGCGCGCGGCGACGGCCGTTGCCGCGGACGTCGCGTGGTGCGAGATCATGGGCGGCCATCCGAGCGCGGCACGCGCAGCCTCACCCGGGCAACTGCGCCTGACACAGGCGATGACGACGCTGATGAATGGCGCGCAGGCAGCCGGTGTCATGCGCGAGGATGCAACCGTGAGCGACATCAGGACGATCATGTGCGGCTTCGGCCACGTCGCCGCGGCACAACGCGCCGGCAACGAGATGAACTGGGAGCGCTACCTGGAGATCGCGCTCGACGGGCTGCGGACCAGGTGACCTGGAGCCAACGCCTGCTCGCCGTGGTGTTCACCGCGGCGGGCGCGCTGCACTTCCTGCGGCCGGCGATGTACGAGGAGATCATGCCGGACTACGTGCCGGCGCATCACGAGCTCGTGCTCGCCAGTGGCGCGGCCGAGATCGCAGGCGCCCTGATGGTCATCTTCCCGCGTACGCGCCGTCTGGGAGGCCTGTGGCTCGCCGCCACTCTGGTCGCGGTCTTCCCCGCGAACCTCAACATGGCGCTGCACCCCGATCGCTACGCGTCGCTGGCGCCGGCGCTGCTGTGGGCCCGACTGCCGTTGCAGGCGCTGCTGATCTGGTGGGCTCTGCGCGCCACGCGCCCTGCGTCCGCACCGGCGAACCCTTCGGGGATTTGCACAGAAACTTAAAGGCAGCCTGAGGCGCTCCTTACCGCGCCTTGAGGTGGCGGGTCGAGAATGCTCTGCAGGTTCCTCGGTCGATCTGGAGACCCCTCCCCCATTCAGATCGGCCACGCTTATGGACCGGAGACGGTTCGGAGAGCAAGGAAACCGCGTGTTGCGCTCCCGATACCTGACGCAACCGCAGACCGCGAGGGTAGGGGCGGTGGACCGATGCCACCGTCCCTCACCCCGCGCGTTCGCCGTGTTTCCTAGCGCGCTCGTGTTACAGGGCGGAGTCGGCGACCCGACGCAGGACGGCCGCGCCCAGGGAGGAGGACGCGGCCGTCTGCTGTCGGCGGGCTCGGGCTGGGGGTGAGCCGGAGCCTCGCGCTGCTACGCGCTGATGGCTTCCACGCGCGCAGGTTCCAGAGCGACTGCGAGTGCCTCCTCGACGGTCATGACAGGGTGAAACGTCATGGCCTCACGGACGTCCTCGGGGACGTCGTCGAGGTCGGCCCGGTTGCGCTCCGGGAGGATCACATCGGTCAGCCCAGCCGCGTGGGCGGCGAGCACCTTCTGCTTCAGACCGCCGATCGGCAGGACCCGCCCCTGCAGCGTCACCTCGCCGGTCATCCCGACGGTGTGGCGCACGGGGCGGCCGCTGAGCAGCGACGCCAGCGCCGTCGTCATCGTGACGCCGGCGCTCGGGCCGTCCTTCGGGATCGCTCCCGCAGGGACGTGGACGTGGAACTCACGCTTGTCGAAGGCATCCTCGTCGATGCCGAGCGCCTCGGCGTGGGCCTGCACGTAGGTCAGCGCGATCCGCGCGGACTCCTTCATGACGTCGCCGAGCTGGCCGGTCAGCGTCAATCCGCCCTGTGCGCGGTGGGTCTTCATTCCCGTGGCCTCGACGAACAGGACGTCGCCACCGACACCGGTCACCGCCAAGCCCGTCGCGACGCCCGGCACAGCCGTGCGCGCTGCGGCCTCCTGGAAGACCTTCTGGCGTCCGAGCGCATCGCGCACGGCCTCCAGATCGACCGTCACCGGAGCGATCGTCTCGTCCTTGGCGACCTTCGTCGCGGTCTTGCGCAGCAACGTCCCGAGCTCGCGCTCGAGCTGACGCACGCCCGCCTCGCGGGTGTACTCGCTCACGACGAGCTTGAGCGTGTCGTCGTCCACGACGATCTCGTCCTCGCGCAGGCCGTTGCGCTCACGCTGACGGGGCCACAGGTAGTCGCGGGCGATCGCCGTCTTCTCGGCCACGGTGTAGCCGTCGAAGCGGATGACCTCCATGCGGTCCAGCAGCGGGCCGGGGATCGTCTCGGCCATGTTGGCCGTGGCGATGAACATGACCTGCGAGAGGTCGATCTCGATGTCGAGGTAGTGGTCGCGGAAGGCGTGGTTCTGCGCGGGGTCGAGGACCTCGAGCAGCGCCGCCGACGGGTCGCCGCGCCAGTCCGCGCCGACCTTGTCGACCTCGTCCAGCATGATCACCGGGTTCATCGTCCCGGCGTCGCGCAGGGCACGGACGAACCGTCCCGGCAGAGCGCCGATGTACGTGCGCCGATGGCCGCGAATCTCCGCCTCGTCACGAACGCCGCCGAGCGACATGCGCACGAACTCGCGTCCGGTCGCACGGGCGATCGACTCGCCGATCGAGGTCTTGCCGGTGCCGGGAGGGCCGATCAGCGTGAGGATGGCGCCCGTACGCGATGCGCCGGATTCGGCATCCTTGCCAAATCCGGCCCGTCCTTCGTCGATCCCGCGCTCCTGACGCAGCTGCCGGACCGCGATGTACTCCGTGATGCGGT
>DATLNO010000181.1:0-5366 GCA_035536715.1 Solirubrobacteraceae bacterium | reverse complement strand
GGCGACCTGCTCGAGCGCTACTACCACCACCTCTTCACGAGCGACCGCCACATCGTGAAGCTCTACGAGGAGCTCGGCATGGGCGACGAGCTCGAATGGCATCCCTCCTCGATGGCGTTCTTCGTCGACGGGCGCCAGTGGGCGTTCAACACGCCGCTTGACCTCCTGCGCTTCGGTCCGCTGTCACCGCCGGCGCGGCTGCGGATGGGCTTGGCCGTGCTGCTGCTGCAGAAGCGCGCCAAGCGAGTCGAGCCGTTCGAGTCGATCACCGCCCGTGAGTGGATCGAGAAGCGCATGGGCCGCGGCCCGTGGCGCAAGATCTGGGGACCGCTGCTGCGCGGGAAGTTCGGCACGCGTGCCGAGGACATCTCGATGGCCTGGTTGTGGAGCAAGCTGACGCTGCGCCGCCAGCTCGAGGGCGACGAGGCGCACCACGAGCAGCTCGGCTATCCGACGCACTCGTGGGAGCTGCTCTTCGCCGCGCTGCGCGACGCGATCGTCGCAACCGGCGGGCGCGTGCTCGTCGACCGGCCCGCGGTCGCGCTGCGACGCGACGCCGACGGCGCGTTTGCCGTCACCGGCGGCGCGGCCGGCTCGTTCCGGGCGGGGCACGACCCGCGCGGGTTCATCCCGGCGCCCGATCCCGGCCGCGGGGAGCGCTATGACGCCGTCGTCGCGACCGTCCCGAGCGACGTCTTCTCCGCCTTGCTCGACGACGACCTCGCGGCCGCGATCGGACCGCAGTATCTCGGTCGACTGCAGGCGACCGAATACCACACGGCGCTATGCCTCCTGCTCGAGCTCGACCGCCGCTTCTCGCCGTTCTACTGGACGAACATCGCCGATCCCGAGGTGCCGTTCGTCGGCCTTGTCGAGCACACGAACTTCATCTCCCCCGAGCGCTACGGCGGCCGGCGCTTTCTCTACATCGCCAACTACCTGGCGCCGGGAGATCCGCTGCTCGCGCTGAGCCCCGAGGAGCTGCTGGACGCCTACCTACCGGGGCTGCGCAAGGTGCAACCGGAGTTCTCGCCGGCGTGGATCCGCGCGCGCTGGCTGCACCGCGAGCCCGCCGCACAGCCGATCGTGACCGTCGGCTACCACCGCCGCATCCCGCCGCTGCAGACGGGTGTGCCGGGGCTCGTGCTCGCCAACACGACGCAGATCTATCCCGAGGACCGCGGTACGAACTACAGCGTGCGGCTGGGAACCGACGCGGCGCGCTCGCTGCTCGAAGATCTGGTCCCGGGCGCCAATACGTCGACACAGGGTTTGGGACGCGGGTCGCGGTGAGAGAATCCACGTGGGGGCCACCATCAACATCAGGACTGTTTGCTTATGGATGCCTTCGCCGTACCGTTCGTCGTCTTCGCGGGGGGCCTGACCTGGCTACTCGTGGAGATGTTCCGGGGGTCGATCGATGATCCCTATCCGCTGCGCGCCGGAGTGACCTGGGCCATCACGTGCCCGCTCTCCGGCTTGTTGTTCGTCATCGGGCTCGTACCGATCGGGATCGTGGTCGGGACGGTGAGCATGCTCGCCCTGGGCTCGCTCGCGTACTGGTTCCTGGGCCACCAATCCGACGACCGCGACGATGACGTCGACGAGCACGTCGAGCCCGATCCCGGGCCGAGCGACGACGAGGTCATCGAGATTCCCGCCTGGGCGCTGCGTGCCGAGGAGAAGCCTGAGCCGAAGTCCGACATCGACTGGGACGCCTTCGACCGTCTCCGCGAGGAGTGGGAGAAGGAGATCACGCGTCCCGTCGCCCCGGAGCCGGAGCGCGAGCCCGTCTCCACCGAGGTCTGAAGCGCGCAAGCCCGATTCGCGAGGAGGCCGAGCGGAAGGTTCGCTCGGCCTTTCGCGTTCTTCAGGCGGGTATCACGACCTCCTCGTAGACCTGCCAGGTCGCTCGCGCCGCGTCCGCCCAGCTCCAATCAGGCGGCGCGGGCGCGGGTCGTGTCGCCGCCGCGCCGGCCGCCAGCAGGCCCTCGAGGTCGCCGCTCTCCACGAACGTCGCGCGGTTGCCGAGCACCTCGCGCAGGACCGGGAGTTCCGTCGCCACGACCGGCGTGCCGCAGGCCAACGCCTCGACGGTCGGCAGCCCGAAGCCCTCGTCGTCGGACGGAAAGACGAGCGCGCGCGCGCCGGAGTAGATCGCGGCGAGGTCGTCGTCCGGGACGAAGCCCGTCAGCGTCACGCCGGGTAGCTCGTGCGCCCATGGCTTCGTCGCGCCGACGAGCACGAGCGGCAGCTCGCTGGGGGTGCGAGCGAGCGCGGCGACGCGCTTGCGCGGGTCGGGCGTCTGCAGCCCGCCGACCCACAGCAGGTACTCGCCCGGCAGCCGGTAGCGCGCTCGTGCCGCGGCGACCTCCTCCGCGCCGCGCTCGTACAGCGTGGGCGCGGGCGCCTCGTGGATCACCGCGATCCGCTCCGGGTCGAGGCCGAGGTGCTCGGCGACCTCGGCCGCCACGACCGCCGTCGGCACGATCACGCGAGCGGAACGCCCGACGGCGAGGTAGCGCATGCGAAAGCGAATTCCCGTGCGCAGGTATTCGCTGCGCCGCTTGAGCGGGACGACGTCGTGCAGGGTGACCACCTGCGGGCCGGGCGGGCGCAGCAGCGCTCCGTCGATCCACGGCGAGTGGAACACGTCGCTGCGGCGCGGGCGGTGCGCCTCGACGACCTCGTCGCCGGGCGCCGCCGTCTCGCGCAGCGCGGCCAGCAGGCAGCTCGCGTAGCGCCCGATGCCGCGCGGATCCTGCGCCGGACGGCTGTCGAACGTGACCCTCATGGCTTCGTCGTCGGCAGGCCGGCGGCGGCGAGCAGGATCGGCTCGACGCGGTCGGCGTACGCGTCGGCGCCGAAGCGCTGCGCGCGCTCGCGCGCCGCAGCCCCCATCCGCTCGCGGCCGGCGAGAACCTCCAGCACCGCGGCGGCGAGCTCGGCGGGGCGTCCCGGCGTCACGAGCCTGCCGGTGACGCCGTCGGCGACGACCTCGGCGAGGCCGCCGACGCGCGTCGCGACGACCGGTGTGCCGGCCGCCATCGCCTCGGCGAGCACGGTGCCGAACGGCTCCTGGCGCGAGGGTGCGACCAGCACGTCGAGGTGGCGCATGACCGCGGCGCCGTCGGGCACCCACGGGAAGTGCTCGACGTCGGGCGACTCGCGCACGCGGCGGGCGTACTCGGGGGCGCTGTCGTAGGGGTCGTCGCCGACGAGGACGATCCGCGCTCCGGGTGCGCCGGCGCGAATCGCCGCCGCGGCACGGACGAGGTCGAGCGGACCCTTGCGCGGCTCGATCCGGCCGACGAAGCCGATGACCGGACGGCGCGTGTCATCCGGCGGCCACGGCGGCGGCGCGTTGGGGACGTCGAGCTCGACCGGGCAGTAGACCACCTGCGCCTCGAGCCCCGGCAGGTGGTCGGCGACCGCGCCCGAGTCGGCCAGCACGGCGGCGGCGAGCGACCAGAAGCGCGGCACGCGCGCGACGATGTCGTGGACGTGCAGCACGCAGCGACGCCCGGCGAACGCGGGCAGCAGTCGACCGGCGACGGTGCCGTTGAGGTACACGAGGTCGAACTCGGCCGCCAGCCGCCGCGCGCGCGGATAGCTCGCTGCTGCGCGCGCTCCGGCGCCCCGCTCCAGACCCCCGACGGCGAGCCTCACGACCGGCAGCCCGGCCTCGTCCAGTGGGCCCGCCGCCGGTGTCGCAAGCGTCATCGCGTGCCCGCGCGCGAGCAGGCGCTTGGCCAGGCGCAGCAGCCCGATCTCGGCGCCGCCGGGGTGGGCGACGGCGCATACCGCGAGGATCCTCACCAGGCGATCCTCGCAGGGAGCGGCCCGCTGCGAGACTTCGAGGCCGTGGTGAGCGCGCTGCACGATGCAGTCTGGGAAGCGGTGCCGCTGGAGGCGGTGCCGGAGGAGCTCGCGCTGCGGCTCGGCTGGCTGCTGGCCAGCGTGCCCCGCGCCGCAACGGTGCTCGACATCGGTTGTGGCGCCGGTGAGTTCAGCGCGGCGCTCACGAAGCGAGGTGCACAGGTCATCGCGGTCGACGTCGCCGCCGAGGCCCTGCGCCGGGCCCGCGAGCGCTCACCGGACCTCGACGCCCGGCTGTGGCAGCCCGGCGAGCCGCTGCCCGTGGAGGACAACGCCGTCGACATCGTCTGGGCCGGCGAGGTCATCGAGCACGTCGCCGACGTCGCGCCGTGGCTGTCGGAGATCCGGCGGGTACTGCGCCCGCGCGGCGTGCTGCTGCTCACGACGCCCCACCACGGGCCGCTGACGATGCTCGGGCTCGCGCTGAGCCCGCGGCGCTTCCAGCGCCATTTCGACCCGCGCAACGACCATCTGCGCTTCTTCTCGCCGATGACGCTCGGGCGGCTGCTCGACGACCTCGGCTTCAGCGTCGCCGAGCTGACCCCGGCCGGCGGCCGGATCGGGATGCGCAGCACGATTCTCGCCCGCGCGGTGCGGGGCTAGCCGCGCCGTCAGATGCGCGTCCTGCTCGACACGACCTACGCGCTGCGTGGGCCGAGCGGCACCGCCGTCTACCTCGAGCGGCTCAGCGCGGCGCTGCGGGCCGAGGGCGTCGACGTCGTCGAAGCGGCCGACGAGCGCCGCCCGCCACCGGCCGGCGGCGGGATCGGGAGTGCGCGCAACCTTGCGCATGACACGTGGTGGACGCAGGTGGCGCTGCCGCGCCATGCGCGCGCCGCGCAGGCCGACGTCCTGCACCACCCGCTGCCCGCGCTCGCGCGCGGCGCCTGCTGCCCGCAGGTCGTCACCGTCCACGACCTCGCCTTCGAGCGGCTGCCCGAGCACTTCGACCCGGCCTTCCGGCGCTGGGCGTCGCTCACCCACCGACGCGCCGCGGGCGGCGCGGACGCCGTCGTCTGCGTCTCGCAGACGACGCGCAGCGACGCGATGGCGCGCTGGGGGATCCGGGGCGGGCGAATCGTCGTCGCGGCGCACGGTCCGGGCCAGGAGCTCGCAACACGTACGGTCGACGGGCAGGGCTACTTCCTCTACGTCGGCGACGACGAGCCGCGCAAGAACCTCGCGCTGCTGCTCGACGCGCACGGGCGCTACCGGGAACGGGTGGGCGCTGCAGCGCTCGACCTCGTCCTCGCCGGCAGCGCTCGCGCGGCGCAGGAGGGGGTGCGCTGCGAACCGCAGCCCGACCTCGCCGATCTGTTCGGCGGCGCCGCCGCGCTCGTGCACCCGGCGCTGTACGAGGGCTTCGGCCTGACGGCGCTGGAGGCGATGCACGCCGGCGTGCCGGTGATCGCCGCCCGCTCGCCCGGATTGGCCGAGACGTGCGCCGGCGCGGCGCTGTACGTCGATCCCTACGACGCCGGCGCGCT
>DATLNO010000180.1:0-4250 GCA_035536715.1 Solirubrobacteraceae bacterium | reverse complement strand
TGCAGTTCCTCGAGCGCTCGCCGGAGCTGCTGTGCGTGCTGCGCACCGAGCCGGGAAGCCCATTGCGTCTCGATCTCGCTGATGATGCCGGCTCCTTCGGCGGCGGCGGCAGCGCCACGCGCTGTCAGTCGCACGACCTTCGCGCGGCGATCGCGGTCGTCGGGCAGGCGCTCGACGTACCCGAGTCGCTCGAGATCGTGCACGGCGGCCACGAGCGTCGGCTTGGTCAGCCCCGCGCGCCGCGCGAGGTCAGTCAGGCGCGACCCGTCGGGCTCGGTGTACTGAAAGACGCAGCCGTGCGCGGGGCGAATGTCCGGAAAACCTGCGAGCGCGAGCTGCTCGTGCAGGCGCACGACAAGCGCTTCATACGGGTGCTTGAGGAGCTGCGCGAGGTTCAGCTCGCTACTTGACAGCAGCATCAGCACATATTAGCTTGCCAAACTAACTAAGGTTTTCTTGTTCCAGAAGGAGCGTCCATGCTCACGACCCGGTTCACCGAGCTGGTGGGCTGCCAAGTCCCGATTCAGCAGGCGCCAAACGGCGACCTCGCACGCAGCGCCGCGCTCCCGATCGCCGTCGCTGGTGCGGGAGGACACGGCATGCTTGCCGCGGTCGCGATGCCCCGCGGCGAGCTCCAGGCGGCACTCGACGAGCTCGCCGCTGCCGACATCGGCGCCTGGGGCGTCAACGTCGTCGTCCCGCTCACGCCGCGCGAGTGCGTCGAGCTCGCGGCGCAGCGCGCGCCGCTAATCGACTTTCACCAAGGCGACCCCTCCCCCACCCTGGTCGAGACCGTTCACCAGGCCAAGGGCCTTGCCAGCTGGCAGGTCGGCACGGCCGACGAGGCACGCGCCGCCGAGCAGGCGGGCTGCGACCTGATCGTGGCGCAGGGCATCGAGGCGGCAGGGTTTGTACGCGGACGTGCTGGAACGATGGCGCTGCTGCAGGAGGTCCTCGACGCCGTCTCGATCCCCGTGCTCGCCGCCGGCGGGATCGGCACGGCACGCGGCGTTGCGGCCGCGCTCGCGGCGGGCGCGGCCGGCGTGCGCGTCGGAACGCGCTTTCTCGCTGCCGTCGAGGCCGGCGCGGACGAGCGCTACGTGCAAGCACTCAGCGCCGCGCACGCCGAGGACACGCTGCTCACCGACCGCTTCTCGCCCCCCGGCGTACCAATCCGCGCCCGCGTTCTACGTGCAGCGATCGACAGTGGCCAGCCGTTTCTGGCGGGCGAATCGACCGCCGCAGTCCACGGGCTGCAGCCCGCCGCAGAGATCGTACGCGAGCTCGCGCAGGGAGCCCACCGACTGCTGAGCGACGCAACGGCGCTCGTGACGTCAGCGCCCGACGCCGTCGCGCGCTGACAACCACCGCTTCACATCCTTGATCGGTGCGACTTCCCTTCCTCTACCGCCGACCGCTAGCCCGGCGACACCCGAGTTCCGCAGTGGGTGCGCTCGCGGCACTCCTGCCGAGAAGGAGACAATGCGCGTGAAACGGCTGATCGGAGTAGGCCTCATGGGGGCCGGCGCGGGTGCGCTGTGGATACTCCTGCGCTACGAGCGCGAGCTGTGGGCGCGCGCGGATCGGGCACCGCCTACGACGCCCAATACTTGCCCCTGACCCTTGCCTTGCCGTGCCAGGCAGCACTGCTTCGACGCGGATCCACGCGACGCCACCGCTGCAGCGGTCGCAGTCCATGAACCGGTCCTCCAGCGGGACGAGGCCACTCGTTCCACAGGGTGACGCTCACCGAGACAAGGCGCGCGACTTCGGTGCGACCAGCTGAGCATCCGCTAACCATCGACGAGTGCTTGGCCGGGGGGCCGATCGGGTCTACGATCCTGCGATGAGTTCATCGCGGCGCCCGCGCAGAGCTTCGTTCTGGCTGGCGACCGCTGCGGTCGCGTGGGCAGCCGCGTTCACGGTCTGGGTGCTGACGGCGTCGTTCTATGAACCCGGCGGCGAGACGATCCTTGCCGCGAACGAGGAGCTGAGCGTCCGCATCGCGCTGTTCGTGCCCCTGGTGATCTCCGGACTCGTGTGGCTGTCACTGCGCATCGCGTGTCGCAACGACAACGGCGCGGCGCGCTCGCTTGGTCTCGCGGCCGCATCGATCCTCTTGGTCTTCGCGATCCTCACCGGCTTCACGATCGGGACCTTCGTTCTCCCCGGCGCGATCGCGCTCACAGCGGCCGCCGCGCTGACCCCGGTCCAGCCACGGCCCACCGCACACACTCAGCGCTGAGCGTCCGCGCACGAACCAAATCTAGACCGCAGCGGCGTTCGCTTTTGGCAGCAAGACTGCTTGATTTGCGGGGTGCAGCCGGATACCCGCTGGAGGGACGAGATCGGGGATGAGGCGTACGAAGGCGCGGGCGTTGCCCCGATGTCCGCACTGCGCAACTACCCGGCGTGCGTCCAGGACGCGATGTTGCCGGTCAGCGAAAGGGACTCGAAGCGGCAGCTCTTCGCGCAATCCCGAGTCGAGAATGCGGCGCGTTCCGTCCGGCTGGAAGGCCGCGAGCAGATCGGTCGGCGCGGCATCACTCGTGCGCCAATGCACGAGCCCTGCGACCGCTCGACCGGCTCGCGTGACGAGCTTCGCTGCGCGCATGGTCGGATTCGTCCAAGCAGGACTCCTGCTTGGTCCAGCAGGGATCCGCGATCGCGGATGACCGTCCATCAGCGGGACATGACCGACGTCCCGCTGCCGAACGTCATTGCGGGACACGTTTGGGCCTGCGGGGTTTGCGCCGTTATCCGGTGTGGCCCGATGCCAGGCGGATACTGCGAAACCCGAAGATCGTGGCGAGCAGATCGAAATGCCGACCCACGTGCAACACATCGGCGCCATGCTGCTGGGCGCACGCGCCGATCAGCAGATCCGGGAGCGCAACGCGATGCTGGCCACGCTCGGCGAGCTCGCGCTGGGCAGACTCGGCTGCCGCCAGCGTCGCCGCATCGATACGCAGGTCCCGGTATGCATCAAGGTCCTCGCGCAACGTCACGAAGTCCTGCGCCGACCTGGCGCTGTAGAGGATCTCCAAGCGCGTGATCGCGCACATGCACAGCTCGCCGTAATCGAGCAGCTCGGCGCCGCCTCGCACCCAGGCAGACTTGTCGAGCAAGATCAGCGCCACGCGCCGTCGCCGACGAGCTCATCGGCGTCGACGAGCCCCGACGCCCGCTCAAGCCCGATGCGCTGACGCTCGCGCCGCTGGTCCTGAGCGGCCAACTCGGCCTCGAGCATGCGGCCGCCGGCTTCGGTGAGACGAAGCAGCAGCTGGCGGCGATCGGTGATCTGCGGCCACGCGCGCTGCGCGAGATCCAGCAGCTGCGCCGTCTGGCCGGTATCGGTCACGGTGTATCGCGGGCGTGTCGTCGGCACACGCGAAGTGTAGCACCGCAGGTAGCCTAGTGCGACACTCGCCGCCGCCCGCGATCACCGACAACCTGCCATCCCTCCACTGTCAGGAGCGCGCTGAGCACCACCCAACGTCGCGCACGGGGAACCTCCACCGGCGCACGCTGAGTAGGAGCGTGATGATGATCGAGCTGGGGCGCTGTGGCTCGCGCACGCCCGTCGCACGGTGGCCCCCGTTGTCACGGCGAGGTGATGGGGTCGCGGGAGTCGCTCGTTCAATGGAACTCCCGTGTACGGACCCGCCATCGCGGAGATAGTGCTTGGTGACTTCGGTCTTCAGGGGGCGTCGTGAGTGAGCGGGTGCAGGGAGTCCAGATCAACGGGCGGCGAGGCGAGCGCTTCGACGAGGTCCTGACGGCGGATGCGCTGGAGTTCGTGGCGCGGCTGCACCGCGAGTTCGACGCCACTCGGCGCGAGCTGCTGGCCGCGCGGATGGAGCGACAGAAGGAACTCGATGCGGGCGGCACCCTCGACTTCCTGCCGAGTACCAAGGACGTGCGCGCGGGCGACTGGACGATCGCGCCAGAGCCCGCTGCGCTGCAGAACCGCCGCGTCGAGATCACTGGTCCGACGAGCCGGAAGATGGTGATCAACGCCCTGAACTCGGGCGCGTCGGGGTTCATGGCGGACTTCGAAGACTCCAACTCGCCGACCTGGTGCAACATGATCGGCGGGCAGGTGAACCTCGCCGACGCGATCTGCGGCACGATCGAGCACGACGAGAACGGCAAGCACTACGAGCTCGGCGAGACGGTCGCGACCCTGTTGGTGCGCCCGCGCGGCTGGCACCTCGTGGAGCGCCACCTGCTGGTCGACGGCGAGCCGG
>DATLNO010000179.1:0-5015 GCA_035536715.1 Solirubrobacteraceae bacterium | reverse complement strand
GTCGGCGCGGTGGCGATGCGCCAGGAGGGACGCGACGTCAAGACGGTCGTCGGGACGTGGTGCGCGTGTGCCGCCCTGCTCGCCGTCGCGGTCGTCGCGGGACGGGCGCTGGCAGAGCCGCTCAGCGACGAGGTGCTCGCGATGGCGCTCGGTTTCGCCGGCGGCGCGGTGCTGGCGTCGCTCGCCGACACGCTGATGCCGGAGGCCTTCAAGAAGGGCCGGCCCTACAACGCGTTCGCGACCGCGGCCGGGTTCTTCCTGTCGTTCATCCTCGCCGCCTGAGCCACCCGCAGCGAGCCTCAGTCGCGCACGGTCCCTGATAGCCGACGACGCTCAGGCGCGGGTGGCCGCGGCCTCGAGTTCGAGCAGCGACTCGACGTCCGCGGTGCACCCGCCGCAACCGGTCGTCGCCCGTGTGCGCCGGCCGACCTGCGCGACGGTGCTCAGCCCGTCGCGGCGGATCACCGACTGCGCGTCGCCGACGGTGACCGCGTTGCACGAGCACAGCATCGCCGCCGGGTCGGCAGCAAGCGCCTCCGGGTTCGGCCGGGCGGCGCCGGATTCGAGCATGGCCGGCGGGACCGCATCGCCCGTCCGCAGCAGCTCCGACAGCTCGCGCGCCGCGCTGACGTCGCCGACGAGCGCCGCGCCGGTCAACCGCTCGCCCTCGAGCACGAGCCGGCGGTAGATCCCGCTGCGCGTGTCGCTCAGCACGAACTCGTCGTGCCCTGCGGGCGCGGCGCCGGCCGAGGCGCCGCCGGCGTAGACGTCGACGCCGGACACCTTCAGGGTCGTCGCCTGCACCGCGCCATGGAAGGTGGCCGGATCGCCCGCGATCCCGGCGCCGGCGACGCGCGACTGCTCGGCGAGGGGCGACCACAGGCCGTAGACGACGCCGTCGTGCTCGGCGCACTCGCCGACCGACCAGACCGACGCTGCGCTCGTGCACAGCGTGTCGTCGACGACGATCCCGCGCTTGACCGCCAGGCCGGCGGCGCGTGCGAGCGTGACCTCGGGATGCACGCCGGCCGCGACGACGACGCGCGTCGCACGCAGCTCTTCGCCGTCGTCGAGCACGACCCGGTCGGCCTCGATCCGCGCCGCGCTGCGCCCCAGCCGACACGCGATCCCCTGCTGCGTGAGCGTGCGCTGCAGCATCGCCGCGGCGCCCGCGTCGAGCTGCTGGCCCATCAGCTGCGGGGCCAGTTCGACGACCGTCACGACGACCCCGCAGGCGCGCAGGCCGGCCGCGGCCTCGAGGCCGAGCAGGCCGCCGCCGACGACGACGGCGTTGGTCCCGCGCGGGGTTGCCGCCCGCGCGTCGGCATCGCGCCAGGTCCGGAAGACGTCGACGTGGGGCAGGTCGGCGCCGGGCACCGGCGGGACGAACGCGCGGGAGCCGGTCGCGACCACGAGGGCGTCGTAGGGATGGCGGCCGCCGGCCTCGTCGACGACCATGCGGTTGTCGAGGTCCAGGGACGCCGCGCTGCAGCCACCGCGCAGGTCGACGCCGTGCGCGGCGTACCAGGCCAACGGGCGCAGCTCGAGTTCGCCTGGCCCGCAGGTGCGCGCGAGTAGCTTGGAGAGCAGGACGCGGTTGTAGGACGGTCCCGGCTCCTCGCCGAGCATGACGATGCGCCAGTCCTCGGTCGGGCGTCGGCGCAGCGCCTCCTCGACGACCGCGAGGCCTGCCATCCCCGTCCCGACGACGACGAGCCGCTGTGGCGTCGCGGGCGCCCGCCGGCGGACCGGTTCCTCGCGCCGGTGCACCGGCTCCAGCCGGACCGCGACCGCCTTCAGCTCGGGCTGCTTGGAGGTCGGGTCATAGGCCGAGATCGTCAGCGAGTTGAGCACGCCGGCGCCGGCGCCGGCGTGCATCGCGCCCCAGTGAAACGGCGCGAAGGCGACGCCGGGCGGCAGCGACTCGTCGAGCGTGACGGGGACGCGCAGTTCGCCGCGCCGCGAGACCACGCGCACGAGATCTCCCTCGTCGAGCGCGGCTGCGACGGCGTCGAGCGGATGGCAGGAGAGCGTCGCCTCCCCGGCCGATGCCACCAGCGATGGAGAGTGGCCCGTGCGCGTCATCGTGTGCCATTGGTCGGCGACGCGCCCCGTCGTGAGCAGGATCGGGAAGGCGCGATCGGGCGTCTCGGCGGGCGCGGCGTGCGGGGTCGGCATGAAGCGGGCGCGGCCGTCGGGCGTCGGGAAGCGGCGGTTCGCGTAGAGCCGGACGGTGCCCTCGTGCTCGTCGACCGGCTGCGCGGGGCACGGCCACTGCAGGCCGCCGGTCTGGCGGACGCGCTCGTGCGAGACGCCGGACATGTCGCACACGCGCCCGGCGGTGCACGCGGCGAACTCGTCGAAGACGGCGGCGCTGTTGCGCCAGGCGAACGCGTCGCCGTAGCCGAGGTGGCGCGCGAGGCCGGCGACGATCTCCCAGTCGGGCCTTGCCTCGCCCGGCGGCGCGACCGCCCGCCGGACGAGCCCGATGCGGCGCTCGGAGCTCGTCATCGTGCCCTCCTTCTCCGGCCAGGCGGCGGCCGGGAGGACGGCGTGGGCGAGCGCCGAGGTCTCCGTCGGGTGATGCGGGTCCTGGACGACGACGAGCTCGGCCTTCTCCAGCGCGGCGCGCGCCCGCTGGCCGTCGGGCAGCGAGACGAGCGGGTTCGTCGCCATGACCCAGAGGGCCTTGACGGTGCCCGCCTCGAGCGCCTCGAAGAGCTCGACCGCGTGCAGGCCGGGGTTCGGCGACAGGCGCTCGGCGGGCACGCCCCAGTGCGCTGCCATCGCCGCCCGGTCGCCGGCATCCGCGACCTTGCGGTAGCCGGGCAGCAGGTGCGACAGGCCGCCGGTCTCGCGCCCGCCCATCGCATTGGGCTGGCCGGTGAGCGACAGCGGTCCGCTGCCGGGGCGGCCGATCTGGCCGGTCGCGAGGCAGAGGTTGATCAACCCGCGGTTCTTCAGCGTGCCGACGGTCGACTGGTTGGCGCCCATCGACCACAGCGCCATTGCCGCCCTCGCGCCGCCGAAGCGGTGCGCCGCCTGCTCGATGAGCTCGGCCGGGACGCGGCAGACCTCGGCGGCACGCGCGGGATTCCATTCCCGGGCGAGCGCCACGGTCTCCTCCCAGCCGGTGGTGTGGCGCTCGACGAACGCGCGGTCGGTCAGGCCGTCGCGGTCGACCACGTGCAGCAGCGCGCTGAGCAGCGCAAGGTCGGTGCCCGGCCGCACCGGCAGGTGGAGGTCGCAGTTCTTCGCGGTCGGGGTGAGGCGCGGGTCGGCGCAGATGACGAACGCGCCCTCGGCCTGGCGGTCGCGGATGCGCGACCAGAGGATCGGATGGCAGGCCGCCGTGTTCGTGCCGAGCAGCAGGAAGCAGTCCGAGAGCGCGATGTCGGCATAGGCCGGCGGCGGGCCGTCGGAGCCGAAGGCGCCCGTGTAGCCCGCGACCGCCGACGACATGCACAGCCGCGAGTTGGAGTCGACGTTGTTGGTCCCGAGAAAGCCCTTGGCGAGCTTGTTGATCGCGTAGTAGTCCTCGGTCAGCAGCTGGCCGGAGATGTAGAAGGCGACGGCGTCGGGCCCGTGCTCATCGACGATCGCCCGCACGCGGCCGGCCAGCTTGCCGAAGACGTCCTCCCAGTCGATCGGCGCGAAGCGCGCGTTCCGGTCCTCACGCCACAGCGCGGTCGTGGCGCGGTCGGGGGCGTGGACGGCGAACGGCAGGCCGAGCGGCTTGCGGCAGGTTCGCCCGCGATTGGCGGGATGCATCGGGTCCCCGCGGACGACCGCCAGGCGGCCGTCGTCGTCGACGTCGGTCAGCAGGCCGCAGCCGACGCCGCAGTACGGACACTGGGTCGGAGTGGTCTGCACTGTTGCGGCAGCCTGCGGGCAGGGGGTTTCCCCGGCGCGTCGTTTCGATGAACGCTCTGTGAACGTGGATCCGAGGGGCGCCGACGCGCCAGGTTGTGATCGAGGGTGTGGATCCAGCCGTATCTTTCGCCCACACGCAGTGAACAACCAGGGGGTTCTGGCATGCAGATCGCAGACATCGGCTTCGCTTTGCTCGCGCTCATGGCGATCATTCTCGTCATCATGGTCGTCGCCATCGGGTTCGGCGACAGCGTTTCCTAGGACGTCTGGTCCGCGGGCGCGCGTTCGTCGCCCGACAGCTCGGGCGGTAGCGCGCGCGGACCATCCGGATAGAGCGTTGCGAGCAGCTCGGGAGTCATCTCGAGCGTGTTCGCCAGCTCTGGCGGCGTGCCGACGACGAGCCAGAGCGCGGGCTCGCCCGTGTCGTTGAAGACCTGGCGCACGGTGCCGGGCTCGACGATCACGCAGGAGTGGGGCGTCAGCGTCAGCGCATCGTCGTCTTCGATGCGCATCCTCCCGGTGCCTTCGATGACGACGTAGAACTCGGTCTGCGTCGTGTGACGGTGTCGCGTCGACGCCTGCCCCGGCTCGAGCAGCCAGAGACGCGCGGCGAACAGATCCCCACCGAGCTGCTTGCCGAGATCGGTGTTCTGCACGCCCAGCATGTTGGACGGGCGCCACTGGGCATCGGCGGCGTGCAGGACGCGTGCGGCCATGACGTCGATCTTAGGCCTCGCGCGATCGCGGACGCGCTCTATGAACGGCGTGTGAACAACTCGACCCGATGGCAGCCCGACTGGACCCGGGGGCTAAAGACAGGGCCGCAGATCCGCCATACGGTCCAGGTCGTGACCACCCGGGACGAATTCGTGCTGCGCACGGTCGAGGAGCGCGGCGTGAAGTTCATCCGCCTCTGGTTCGTCGATGTGCTCGGCCTGCTCAAGAGCTTCTCGATCCCCGTCTCGGAGCTGGAGTCGGCGCTGGACGATGGCGTCGGCCTGGACGGTTCGTCGCTGGAGGGCGCCTCCCGGCTGCGTGAGCACGACGCGATCGCCCACCCGGACCCGCGCACGTTCCAGGTCCTGCCGTGGAAGCCGGACTCGCTCGTCGCGCGGATGTTCTGCGACCTGCGCCAGCCCGAC
>DATLNO010000178.1:0-27504 GCA_035536715.1 Solirubrobacteraceae bacterium | reverse complement strand
ACCTCGATCGGAGCTCGTCGGCGACGGCGCGGGCACCCCGTCGCAGGCGGCTGATTCGGGCCCGCCGCGTAGCAGCTTGTTACCACTTCTGTTACCACCTTGCCCGGTGCGCGAGCGGCCCCAATCTGAAAAGACACCCGTTTGCAGGTCTTTCACGAGAGCCGACGAGCGGATTCGAACCGCTGACCCCTTCATTACGAGTGACGTGCTCTACCAGCTGAGCTACGTCGGCAACGGGCCGAATCCTAGCGGTGTCAGGGCACCGTCACGGCCCATGAGCGCGGGCCCCGAACGTTGCGGTGGTGTTCGAGACCACGACGACGCCCGCGCCCTGGCGCGTAATCGCGCCGACCGCACCGCCATCGATCAGCGGCTCCCCCAGAGCTGATCCCGGTGCGGTCGCTGACATAGATGCAGACGTGGCCGGTCCCCGGCGGGGACCGGGGGCCGGCGGGGGTTCGTGGTGTTCGAGCGGTACTTGCGCGCCACGTGGTGGTCACGGTCCCGCTCGATCACGTGGGTGATGTTCCAGCGGTACGCGTGCGCCGCGTCGCGCACGTGGTACCGCTCGATCACATCGCGAAGTGCGCTCGCTCCCCGGCTTCGAGCGTCCAGTCACGCATGCACGCCGCACTCGGAGGAGCTCCACGAGGCCGGCAGCTCCGCTTTCTGATCGATGCCGTTCCAGCGCAGGTGCACACCAAACCGCGCCACGCACCGAACGCCCTCAACGCTGAGCCAGCACCGCCGCCCCGACCGCCCGGCCGGCGGCCTCGATCTCCTCGAGCGTCGAGGCGGTCCATACCTGCGCCAGCCCCGCCGCCGCAGCCGCCTCGCGAGACAGCCTGCTCGTGCCCGCGACCGCATGAACAGGGACACCCGCCGCCTGCGCGCGCCGCACGAGCTCGCCGACGATCTTGCCGCCGAAGCTCTGCTCGTCGACACGGCCCTCTCCTGCGATGACGAGCTGCGCGGCCCGCATCCGCTCGTCGACCTTCAACGCGTCCAGGACCGCAGGCGCCCCCGCGCGCAGCTCGGCGCCGAATGCGGCCCACAGCCCGCCCGACAGCCCGCCCGCGCACCCGGTCGCAGGGATCCCGCGCGGGTCCTTCGGGAGGCTGCGCGCCAACCCGTCCAGCCGCTCCTCCAGGCGCAGGACCAACGCGTCGTCCGCCCCCTTCTGCGGGCCGAAGATCCGCGCTGCCCGCTCGAAGGCGAACTCGACGTCGCAGAGCACCTCGAGCCGGGCCGAACCGAGCCCGCCGCCCTCGCGGATCGCCTTGATCGCTCCGGCACCGCCGTCCGTCGTCGCGCTGCCGCCGGCGGCGACGACGATCCTGCGCGCACCAGACGCGGCGGCCGCCAGGATCAGCTCTCCCGTTCCCCACGTCGAGGCGCGCCAGGCGTCGCGCTCGTCCTCCGCCACCAGAACCAGGCCCGACGCCTGTGCCGTCTCGACGATCGCTGTCGCGCCGTCTTCGACGAGCCCGAACTCACAGGAGACCAACCGCCCCAGCGGATCGCTTGCCCGCGCCGCCACGAGCTCCCCGCCGAGCGCCTCGACGAGCAGCGCCATCGTGCCCTCACCGCCGTCGGCGACCGGACAGCGGTCGGCTTCCCAGCCGGCCTGCCCGACCCCCGCAGCGATCGCGCGAGCCACCGCCGGCGCGCCAAAGGTGCCTTTGAACGAGTCGGGTGCGACGAGCGCGCGCGGCCTCACGGGCGCGGACGTTAGCCCGCGGCCGCCGCACGGCGCCACCGTATGGGACATCATGCGGCGCTTGATGGACGAGCCGCCGCGCTTTGACCTGCAGTCTCACTCGACGTGCTCGGACGGGGCGCTCGATCCTGCCGCCGTCGTCGCGGCTGCAGCCGCGGCGGGGGTGAAGCTGCTGGCGCTCACCGATCACGACACCATCGCCGGGGTGCGCGCCGCCCAGGCCGCTGCCGAGCAGCACCGGATCGCGCTCGTGCCGGCTGTCGAGGTGTCGACCGTCGACGTCCTGGGCGAGGACTTCCACGTGCTCGGCTATGGCATCGACCCCTCCGACACCGGCCTGAACAGCAGCCTCGACACCTGGCGCGCCGATCGCGCCGCGCGGATCGACCGCATGGCCACGATGCTCGACGAGCTCGGCCTGTCGCCCGACCGCGGCGAGATCGAGCGCCGTCGTGCGGCCGGGATGCCGGTCGGCCGCCCGCATCTCGCCACGGCGGCGATCGAGGCCAACCGCGAGCGCCTGGCGGCCGACGGGCTCGCGGAGTGCTCGGCGTTTCTGGAGGCCTACCTCTGCCGCGACGGACCCGCCTACGCGCGCCGCACCACGCCGACGGTCCCCGAGGCGATCGAGGCGATCCATGCGGCGGGCGGTGTCGCGGTCTGGGCGCACCCGTTCTGGGACCTCGCCGGCGACGACGACGTGATCGAAGCATTGGAGCGCTTCAGCGAAGCCGGCCTTGACGGGGTCGAGGCGTTCTACACGACGCACGACGAACCGCAGACGCGGCTGCTGTGCGAGGCGGCGCAGCGCCTCGGGCTACTGACGACGGGTTCGGCGGACTTCCACGGGCTCGAGCACAGCCGCTTCTCGCGCTTTCGGGCGTTCGGCTTGTATGGCTGCGAGCCGCGGCTCGGGGTCATCGGCGAGTTCGCGACGGCGTAGCCCACGGGCTCAGCCGCGCAGCGCCCGTGCAAGGCGCGACCCCAGCGCATCGAGCGCCAGCTCCTCGTTGGGGTTGAACTGCAGCAGCGTGCGCGTCTCCTCGACGAGGTCCTGCCCGGCGCGCAGGCGCTGGGCGCCGGGCACCGCCGCGGCGTCTTCCCCAAGCTCGGCGAGCCGGTCGCTGTTGTAGACGATCTCGGGCACGCCGTGTCGGATGCAGGCGACGTCGCGCAGCCACAGGCCGACGAGCGACAGGCCACGGTCGAGCGCAGCCGTCTGCGCGCGCCGCGCGGCGCGCTTGCCCCGCTCGGCGCCTTCGCGGCGCAGGCGCCCGTGATCCTTGGTGATGGCGTACTGCAGCTCGTCGCCGAGCGACTGCTCGATCTCCTCGCCCGCACTCGCGCCCGCCGCACGCGCCCGTTCCAGCAGCGCCATCCACGGCCGCCCCGCGATCTCGTCGCGCAGCGCCCCGCGGGCGACTGCCTCGGCACCACCCCGCAGCGCCGGTCCGTCCCCGAGCGCGAGTGCCAGCGCGCGCGCCCCGTCGCCGAGCCCCAGCCGCGCGCAGGCGTCGGCGAGCTCGGCAACCACGCCGTGACGCTCCAGCCGCGCGGCGATCTCCTCCACGGAGGGAGCGTCGAAGCGCACCGGCTGACAGCGGCTGGCGATCGTCGGCAGCATCTCGCCCGGCCGGCTCGTCAGCAGGATCAGGTGCGCGAACGACGGTGGCTCCTCGAGCGTCTTGAGCATCCGGTTGGCGGCCTGGTCGTTGAGCTCGTCGGCGTCCTCGATGACGAACACGCGGCGATCGGACTCAAACGGCGTGCGGGCGGCTCCCGCAACGATCGCGTCGTCGACATCGCCGACAAGAATCCCGGCCGCGCTCGCGGGCGCGACCCAGGTCAGATCCGGGTGCGCGCCGTGCTCGATGCGGATCGCCGCAGCGGCCGGATCGGCGGCGCCCTCGGTCAGCAACGCGGACGCGAACGCCCGCGCGACGGTTCGCTTGCCGCTGCCCGCCGGGCCGCAGAACAGATAGGCGTGATTGGGGGCGCCGCCCGGCGCGAGCGCGGCGCCGAGGACGGCGCGGGCGTGCGGATGGCGCTCGGTGCCTTTGAGCATCGGCCGATAACGGTAGCGTCGCGTCGGATGGCGCGATGCTGATCACGATCGAGGGAATCGACGGCGCCGGCAAGTCGACGCTGGCGGCGGGGCTGCGTGACGTCCTCGCGCGCGGCCGGCCCGTCGAGCTGCTGCGCGAGCCGGGCGGCGT
The DNA here is from genome assembly GCA_035536715.1 of Solirubrobacteraceae bacterium. Lineage (GTDB taxonomy): Bacteria > Actinomycetota > Thermoleophilia > Solirubrobacterales > Solirubrobacteraceae > CADCVQ01. Next base: position 23,568 of record DATLNO010000178.1, on the reverse strand, counting down.
CGCGCTCTCCGAGCGCATCCGCGCGCTCGTCCAGGCACCGGGGTTGCACTGCGGCCCGCGCGCCGAGGCGCTGCTGTTCGCGGCCGCCCGCGCACAACTCGTCGACGAGCGGGTGCGCCCGCTTCTCGAGGCCGGGACCTGGGTGCTGCTCGACCGCTTCGTCGACTCGTCGCTCGCCTACCAGGGCGCCGGCCGCGGTCTCGGCATCGACGAGGTCGCCGAGCTCAACGCGTTCGCCACGGGAGGCCTCGCGCCCGACCGCACGCTGCTGCTGCGGATCGACCCGATCACCGCCCGCTCGCGCCAGCAGTCGCGGATGGTCGCGCCCGACCGCCTCGAGCAGGAGGACCAGGTCTTCTTCGAGACGATCGCGGCCGCCTACGACGAGCTGGCGGCCCGCGATCCGCAGCGCATCCGCGTGCTGGATGCCGACGACACCCCCGAGCACGTGCTCGCGCTCGCCGTCGACGCCGTGGCGGACCTAGACTTCTCGCGATCGTGAGCGGGCGCGCCCCCGAATTCGAGGTCGATCGCTTCGAGCGCGTGGCCGCCGGTAGCGGCACCGTGCTGCTGCGCATCTCGGGACGCTGGCGCTCTGAGTCGCGCGAACGCCTGGCGCCGCCGGCGCTGCTGCTCGACGACGGCCGGCGCGCGCGCCGCCTGTCTCCCCTGCCCGGCCCGGACGACGCCGCTCCGCTTGCCGGTCCCGACCCCGAGTCCTGGCGAGCCGCCTTCTCCGTCCCCGCCGCCCTGCTCACCGACGGGCGCCTGGCGTTCGCGCTGGAGACGAGCCGCGGCATCGTCGACCTGCCCAAGCCGCAGGAGGCCGCGGCACGCGCGCGCACGCCGCCGAAGCGGGCGGGGCCGGCGTCCGCGCCGGAGCGCAAGCCCGCGCCCGTTCTCTCGATCGATCCGAGCGTGCTGCGCGAGGAGCGCCGCCGCCGTGAGGACGCCGAGCGCGCCGCGGAGGAGCGCCGGCAGGCGATGGCCCAGCTCGCCGGGCGCCTCGAGCGCGAGCGCGAGCTGCGCAGTGCGGCCGAGCAGGCCGCACGCGACGCTCGCGACGAGCTCGTACGCCTGCGCGCACAGGCCGAGGCCGCTCAGCGCAGCGGCGAGCGCGAGACGCGCGAGCTTGGTGAGCGGGTGGCGTTTCTCGAGCAGGCGCGCACAACGGCCGAGGAGCAGGCGCGCCTCGCGCGCGACGAGATCGCCGCGGCGCGCACGACGCTCGACACGCGCATCGCCGCCGAGCGCGAGGCGCGCGGGCAGCTAGAAGCGGCCGTTGCCGTGCGCGAGCGCGAGGTGCTGTCGGCGCGAGCGGAGGCCGAGCGCGCCGCACGCGAGGGCGAGCGCGCGGTCGAGCAGGTGCGCACGCAGGCGCAGGAGCGCGCCGCGCGATCCGAGGCCGAGGTCCAGGCCGCCCGCGCACAGGTCGAGCAGGCGGCGGCGCTCGCCGAGGCGCAGACCCGGGCGGCGCGCGAGGAGACGAAGTCCGCCGCCAAGCGCGCCGACGCCGCGATCCAGGCCGCCCGCGACGAGGCCCGCGCCACGATCGAGCGCGAGTGGGTTTCCTCGCGCCAGCATGCGGCGGCGGCCGCCGCCGAGGCCCGGGCGGCGAGCGAGAAGGCGATCGCCGAGGCCCGCGCGCAGGTTGAGCGCGCGCAGGTTGAGACGCAGGGCGCGCGCGCCGAGCAGAAGGCGGCCGAGGAGCAGGCCACCCTGGCTGCGCGCGAGCTGCTCACGACGCAGGCCGCGGCAGCCGCGATCGCCGAGGAGCTCGAGCAGGCGCAGGTGCAGTCAGAGGCGCTCGAGGCCGCGCGCACCGGTGCGGAGGCCCTGGCGGCCGAGCGCACGGCGGCACTCAAGGCAGCGCGGACGAAGGTCGTCGAGGCCAACGAGGCGACGCAGCTCGCGACGGCGCGCGCGACCCAGACCGAGCGCCAGCTCGAAGCCGCGCGGCGCGTCGAGCGCGAGCGCGACGAGGCCGTGGTCGCGGGCCGTGCCGCCGCCGAGCGGGCCGACCGCGCGGCCGCACGCGTGCGCGCGCTGGAGCGCGACCTCGACGAGGTCCGCCGGCGCGCGGAGGCCGGTGAGAGCGCCGAGCAGCACGCGCGCGACCTCAAGGCCCGCGTCGCCGAGCTCGAGACCGCGCGCCGGCAGGTTGCCGAGATCGCCGATCGCGTGCCGGAGCTCGAAGGCGAGCTCCAGGCCGCGCACGCCGAACGCCGGGAGGCCGAGGCGCTCGTCGAGCGCGCCCGGACGGAGCTTGTCGGCCTGCGCACAGACTACGCGCGCGCAAGCGACGAGGCGGCGCTGCTGGAACAGTCGCGCGCGGAGGCCGAGCGGCTCGTGGCGCGCGTCGCCGAGCTCGAGCAGGCGGCGCAGGATCGCGAGCGCGCCGCCATTGCAGCGGCCGCAGCACACGCCGCCGAGCTGGCCGCCGAGCGCAAGCAGGCGGAGGTCGCGCTCGCGGCTGCGGCCCAGCGATTGCGTACCGAGCGCGACCGGGTGGGCGCGTTGGAGCAGCGTGCGCAGCAGCGCGCCGCCGAGCTCGAGGTACGCGCGCAGGCGGAGGCGCAGGCCGCACGCGACGCCGCCGACCAGCTGCGCGCGCTGACGACACGGGCCGCGGAGGCCGAGCGCCGCGCAGGCGATCTCGAGACCCATGCCGCCGAGCTGGAACAGGCGCTGAAGAGCGCCACGCAGAGCGGCAGCGCCCTGCGCGCACAGGTCGCCGCGCATGCCCAGCGCGCGACCGAGCTCGACGCGCGCGCCGCGCAGGCCGAGCAGCTCGTCACGTCGCTGGAGCGCAAGGCTGCCGAGGCGCGCGAGCGCGCCACGGCGCTCGAGCGGGAGGCCGCGCGCGTAGCGACGCTGGAAGCCGAGCTCACCCGCGCGCGGGCGCAGGGCGCCGATGCCAAGCAGTTGAGCGCCGAGCACGGCCAGGCGCTCGCGCAGCTCGCCGCGGCGCAGAAGCAGCTCGCGCAGCTGACGCAGGCCGCAGCCGAACTGCCCGGAGCTCGTGCCGAGGCGCAGGAGGCCGACGCTCGTTACGAGGACGAGGTGCGCGCGCGCGACGAGGCCGAGCGCCGTGCACAGGAGGCAGCGGACGAGCTCGAGCGGCTCGCCGCGCTCGCCGAGGACGCCTCCGGTCAGGCGCGCGCCGCCGAGGACGAGGTGAGCACGCTGCGCGCGGCGATCGAGAGCGCGCACGAGGAGGCGCTCGCGGCGCTGGGCGAGGCCGAGGCCGAGCGCGTGCAACGGGGAGCGGCCGAGCGTGCGCTGCAGGAGGCCACGCAGCTTCACGCGGACCTGCTGGCACGCGTCGCGGAGCTCGAGCCATCGGCCGCGAAGCTGCCCGAGCTGCAGGAGCGCCTGCTGCTGGCGACGGCCGACGCGGCGCGGATTCCCGAGCTCGAGGCCGAGCTCGAGCGCGTCGGGGCCGGCGCGGCACGGGCAGTCGAGCTCGAGCGCGAGCTCAAGACGCTGCGCGTGCAGGCCGCCCGCGCCAAGCAGCTCGACGAGCAGCTCGTGTCCGCGCGCGCGGACACGAAACGGCTGGCCGAGCTCGAGGCACGCGCAGAGCAGCTCGGCGCTCGCGCTGCCGCGGCCGACGAGCTCGAGTCCCAGCTCGAATCGGTCACCTGGAAGTCGGCTTCACGCAGCAAGGCGCTGGCGCAACTGCGGGCACAGACCGAGGAGCAGGCAACAGCGCTCGCGGCGGCCCAGGAGCTGGCGAACGCGCAAGCCGCCGAGCTGCAGAGCGCGCGCGCTGCGCTTGCCGCGCGCACCCAAGAGCTGCGCGCGGCGCAGTCGCGCGACGCCGCAGGCGCGCAGCGCGCCGCCGAGATCGAGCAGACAACCGCGACGCTCTCGAGCGCGCTCGACGAGCTGCGCGTCGAGCGAGCGCGGATCGCGGCCGAGCTGGCGGACGTCAGCGGGGAACGTGACGCGGCGCAGGCGGCAGCGCAGCGCACGGCGACCGCGCTCGAGCTTGCGCGCTCACAGAGCGCCAACCTCGAGGAGCAGCTGCTCGCGGCGCGCGACGACGCCGCTGCCGGCGAGGCACTGCTCGACGAGGCCGCCGAACGGGCACAGGAACTCGAGCTGCGCCTGCACGAGATCGGCGGCGACGTGGAGCAACGGGCCGCCGCCCTGGACGGGGCGCGCGCCGAGACGACGGCGGTCGGCGAGGCGCTCGCGCAGGCGCGAGCGCGCGTGGAGGAACTGCAGGCGCAGGTCGACAGCGGCGACCAGCGCACGCAGTCACTCGAGCGCGATCTGCATGACGCCCACGCGCAGATCGAGGCGCTGGCAACGCAACAGGCGGACGCGAAGCACCTCATCGAGTCGCTCGCCGCCCGCAGCGACGACGCCGGTGCCGAGCTCGACGCGCTGGCGGCCGCGCGCGAGACCGCACGCGCTGAGATCAGCCGGCTGGCCGCGGCACGCGACGAGGCGCTGGCGCAGGTCCAGGCGCTGACAGCCGAGCGTGACGCAGCCCGCAGCGAGATCGACACGCTCACCGCCGCCCGCGATGGTGCCCAGGCCGAGGTCGAGGCGCTCGTCGCCGCGGCCGAGGTCGCGCGGGCGAGCAGAGAGGCGCTCGCCGACGAGCATGCGACCGCGCTCGCGCAGCTCGCGCGGCTCAGCGACGAGCGCGACGACGCCGAAGCTCGCATCCTCGAGCTGACGACGCTCGAAGAGCTGGCCCGCGCCGAAGGCGAGGCGTTCGCCGATCAGCGCGACGCCGTGCGCGCCGAGCGCGACGCCGTCGCGGCCGAGCTCGAGCAGTCGCACGCGCAACTGCAGGCGCTCACCGCGCGGCAGGCCGAGGCGGCACAGCGAATCGACACGCTCATCCGCCACCGTGGCGACGCCAGCGCCGAGCTGCATGACCTCACCGCCGAGTACGAGGCCGCCCAGGTCCAGATCCAGGAGGTCACGGCCGGGCGCGACGCAGCGCTGGCCCAGTCAGCTGCGCTCGGCGAGCAGCGAGATCGCGCCGAGGCACGCATTGCCGAGCTCACCGCGCTCCAGAAACAGGCGCGCGCGGAGGCGGCCGCCGCCGGCTACCAGCACGCGCGCGAGCTCGACGCGCTCACGGCCGAGCGCGAGGCCGTGCGGGAGCAGCTCACGCAGCTCGCAGCGCTGCATGAAGCCGCCCGCACCGACATCGATGACCTGACGCAGGAGCGCGACATCGCACACGCGCAGCTTGCCACCATCGCCGAGCAGCGCACGACGGCCGAGGGTCAGGTCACCCTCCTCGGCGGGCAGCTCGACGCCGCCCAGGCGCAGATCGCCCAGCTCACGACCGAGCGCGACGAGGCCGCCGCCGCGATCGTGCAGCTCACCAGCGAGCAGGCATCCGCGCACGAGCAGCTCCAGACGCTGACCGCGGAGCAGTCATCCGCACTCAAGCAGATGCAGCTGCTCGCCGGCCAGCGCAACACGGCCCGCAGCCAGATCGAGCAGCTCGTCGCCGAGCAGGATACGGCGACGGCCGAGCTCGAACGCCTGCGAAGTGTTCTCGCCGACGCGCAGCGCGAGTCCGACAGGCGCGCCGACGAGGACGCCGAGCTTCAGCGCGAGCTCGAGGGATCGCTGCAGGCGGCGCTGGCAGAGGTCGACCGCCTCATCGCGAACGAAGGCGCGCTGAGCGGGGATCTCGCGGACGCGATCGAGGACGTCCGCCGGGCGACCGAGCGAATCGCCGCCGACGAGCGCGATCGCGCGCTGCTCGAGCAGCGACTCGACGAGGCGATGACGGCCGGTGCCGAGGCCAGCCAGCGCGCGCGTGCCGAGGCCGCCGCGCGCAAGGCGCTCGAAAGCCGCATGGCGAAGCTCGCGACATCGAGCGAGGAGGCCGCTCAACAGGCGGCCGAGGCGCGCGAGGCCGCGTTGCGAGCAGCCGCGCGCGCGGCCAAGGCGTCGCAGAAGCAGGCCGCCGCGGAGGCCCAGGCACGGGCCGCCCAGCGCGCGCTCGAGGAGCAGGAGCGCGAGCGCGAGCGGCTGGCCGAGGCGCAGGACGCGCAGGAGCGCGCCACGCGCCGCCACCAAGAGGACGAGCTGCGTCTGGCGGCCGCGGAGCAGGCGCGTCGCGATCAGGAGCAGGCGCTGCGCGCTGCCGCCGAGCAGCGCCGCCGCGAGCGCATCGCACGCCGCGAGGCGGCCGCTGCCGCCGAGCGCGAGGCCGCAGCGCGCCCGGCGCCAGGAGCGAAGCCGAAGCCGAAGCCGAAGCCCGCTGCACCACCCGAGCCGACACCCGAGCCCGAACCGGTCGGTGCCGCGCCGGACGTGGAGCGCAGCGCGCCGAGCACGCGCCGGCGTGAGCGCGAGCTGCGCCGTGCGCCGGTCGCGTCGCGGCCCGTGCCGCGCGGAGCCGTCAGCGAGCTGCCGGCGTCGCGCCTGCGCGCGCCCTCGCATCGCCTCCCGTCGGAGCTCGTGATCGGCATCTTCGTCTTCATGCTCGCGCTCACGGCCGCAGTTCTGATCCTGCTCGACGTCTTCCGCGTTTCCGTTACGGGCTGACCGGCGCAGGCGCCGTGGCCTGCGCGTCGTAGCGCGGGCTCAGCGGCGTGCCGGTCGCTGTCGGCGACCCGGCGGCCGGCACCTCGAAGATCGCCAGGCGCCCGGCGAGGGCACGGGCGCCGGAGCCGATCGGGTCGAGCTCGAGCAGGCGCTTCGTCGCGGCCTTGGCGCCGCGCCGGTCAGCGGTCTTCAGCGCGAGCTCCAGCAGCCGGAACCAGACTGCCGAGCTGTAGGGCTGACGGTCGGCGGCGTCGACGAGGAAGCCGCGCGCCTCGAGCAGGCGGCCGCGGTTTTCGGCGAGCGCGGCGGCCGCGAGCAGGGGACGGACGGCGGTCGGATCCAGTCGTGCCGCGAGATCGGCGTTCGCGGCAGCATCCTGCAGCTCGCCTGCGCCGGCATCCGTGGACACCGCCTGCGCGCTGCTCGCCTTCTGGTCGGCGATCATCGGTAAGCCGGCCGAGACGATCACGAGGCCCGCGAACACGCAGGCGAGTGCGAGCGCCAGGCCACGCGTTCCCGTTGCGGTGTGCAGGAGTGGCACGCTGACGCGCTGCTCCCGCGGCGTGGCAACGAGCACGCCGAGGAACAGCAGCACGGGCACCGTAACGGCTGGGATGTCCCAGTCCCAGTCGACGAGGCCGTGGACGAGCCACGCGATCGCGCCGGCGAACAGCGCCACACCGAGGTCGCGCTCGCGCCCGTTGGCCATGGTTCGCAGGCGATCCAGCGCGCAGAACAGCAGCAAGCCGACCGCGCCGGCCACGAGCAGCGTTCCGACGATGCCCGTCTCGGCCAGGAACTGCAGCGGCATGTTGTGCGGCTGCGTCACGACGAGCTCGACCTCGCGGTACATCTTGTGCGTCACCGGGAACGAGCCCGCGCCCCAGCCCTGCAGCGGCTTGTCCGACCACGCGCCGGCGGCTTCCTTCCACCACACCCAGCGGTTTCCGGAGTTCGAGGAGACGAGTCGCGTCGGGTCGGAGACGTCGTCCTTGCTCGTTTGGCTGAACTTCTCCCAGGCGCGGTCGGCCCAGCCACCGGGACCGTCGGGTGCCGACAGGATCGCCCCGAACGCGAAGATCGCGAGGATCGCCGCCAGCGCCGCCATCCCGCGCCAGACCAGCTGCGTGCGTTCGTCGTCCCAGGGCGTGCGCTGCTCGAGCTGCAGCATGCCCCACCCGGCGATCAGCAGCGCGATCAGGCATCCCGCGAGGACGAGGCCGAGCACGATGCCGTCGGGCACCCGCTCGTCGAGCGGCACGTTGATCCCCTTCAGCGCGGGGCGGTTGAACGCCAGCCCGAGGGCGGGGATCGAGACCGCGATCGTCACCGCCACGACCGCGAGGCCGCGCAGGCGCTGGCCGCCAAGCACGGTGACGACGACGATCGCCGTGAAGCAGGCGAGGATCCCGCCGCGCGAGTACGTCATGCACAGACAGACGAACAGCAAGAAGAACGCGGCGAGCGCGCCCAATCGGACCGCGTCGTGACGCGTCGTGTCGGTCGTGAGGCGAAGTGCGATCGGGATCGCGAGGACCATCACGAGGCCGAGCGCGTTCCAGTACTCCAGCGGCGCGCGCAGGCGCGATGCGAGCGCGGTGTGGTTGAAGTCGATCCCGAGGATCTCGACGCCCGGCATGATCTTGCCGGCGACCGCGTACAACGCGCACACCACGGCGACACCCAGCCAGCCGTACGCCACGCGGCTGACCGCGCGTGGCACGCTCGACGCGAGTGCGATTGCCAGGACGACGACGAGCGCGTAGGAGATCGTGCGGTTGACGTGGGCCCACGTGCGCTCCGGAGCGACCGACCACAGCAGAGAGATCCCGCACCAGACCGCAAAGCCGACGAGCAGCCCGATGCCGACCCAGGCCTCTGCCGGTGCGTGCAGCGACAGGCTACGCGTCAGCAGCAGGCCGACGGCGGCGCCGACCGCGACGAGCGCGACGCCGATCTGCAGCCGCGGCTCCTCCGGCAGCCCGATCGCGCCGTGCGCGAAGACGGCGTACAGGCACACGCCGGCGAGGGCTGCAAGAAGCGCGGCGCCCGATCGCGGCGTGCGGATGAGGGCCGGACGCACGCCCACGCGTGTGGCGACCCGCGGGCTGGCGGGGGTCGTAACTGCCATGGGTAGCGGGCGTCGATGCTAGCGTGAGGGGTCGATGGCGCGCCGCATCATGGTCCTTCTCGCTACCTGCGCGGTGTGTCTCGCGTGCGCCGCCCCTGCGCAGGCCGACCTCCTCGTCGAGATCGGCAAGGACTACACGGACGACGGGCGGCTGAACCCCTGCAAGTACAGCGAGAAGGAGCTGCGCGACCTCAAGGGCGCGCTGCCGAACGACCTGGAGCAGTACTCGGACTTCGGTGTGGCCATCGACGACGCGCTCGCCAAGCGCGCGCAAGGCGCCTGCAACAAATCGCCCACGCCCGCGCAGGACACGACGGTAGCGCCGCCCGCCGCCAACACCGCGGGGCCGCCGCCCCCGAGCGGCACGGCGAAAGCGACAGCGTCCGCGCCGCCCGCGCCCGCCGCCGCGCAGCCGCCGCCGACGCCGAACGTCGCGCCGACCGCGGCGCCCGACGTCGCGGCCGTCGACTCCATCGGCCTCGCCGCACGCTCGACGGACGCTGCGACGGATCCACCCTTCCCGCTGATCGCGATGGCGATCCTGGCCGGGCTGCTCGCGCTGGCGACGCTGACGTTCGGCCTCGTGCGCTGGCGCGCCTGGGAGCCCGCCTGGGTCGACGGCTTCCGCCACGCCGTCGGCGAGGCCGGGTGGCGCGCGTCGTCGACATGGACCGAGTTCACCGACTTCGTGCGGTTCGGCCGCTAGTCACGAGAAGCCGCCGGACACGTTCACGCTAGGGTCAGCCGGATGCTGCTCGAAGGCCGCAAACTGCTGATCACCGGAGTGCTGACCGAGGGCTCGATCGCCTTCGCCGTCGCCCGCCGCGCGCAGGAAGAGGGCGCGGAGATCGTGCTGACCGGCTTCGGCCGCGGCATGCGGATCACGCAGCGGATCGCCAAGCGCCTCGGCGACCCGCCGCCCGACGTGCTCGAGATGGACGTCAACGAGCCCGAGCAAATGGCGGCCGTCGCGGCCGACCTCGAAGAGCGGTGGGGCAAGCTCGACGGTGTCCTGCACGCGATCGCGTTCGCGCCCGGCGATGCGCTCGGCAACAACTTCCTCACCACCCCCGTCGAGAGCGCGCAGATCGCGTTCGCGACGAGCGCGTTCTCGCTGAAGTCGCTCTCGGTGGCGATGTTGCCCCTGCTCGAGAAGGGCGACCAGGCGGCGATCGTCGGCATGGACTTCGACGCTCAGGTCGCATGGCCGGTGTATGACTGGATGGGCGTCGCGAAGGCCGGCCTCGAGGCCGTCAACCGCTACCTGGCGCGCGACCTCGGGCCGAAGGGCATCCGCTGCAACCTCGTCTCCGCCGGGCCGATCGGCACGATGGCGGCGAAGTCGATCCCCGGCTTCAGCGAGCTCGCGGGCATCTGGAACACGATGGCGCCGCTGCACTGGGACACCGCGGATGCCGGGCCCACAGCCGACGCGATCCTCTTTCTGCTGTCGCCGCTCTCACGCGGCATCACCGGCGAGATCACGCACGTCGACGGCGGCTTTCATGCGATGGGCGCACCCCCCGCCCCGCCCGCTGAGCCCGAGCCCGCCGCACCGGACACAGGCGACGCCGCCGCCCCGTAGCCGGCCCCGCGCTCTTGGTGCGAGCAACGAGCGTTCAGCGTCGTGAACAGCACCAGCGTCGTACAGAGGTCCACCGCGGCACCGCTTGATGCGTTTAGGCGCGCTCGGTTTCCGAGGACAGGAGAATGCCCTCGGGCTACCAGAGCGTCCGTGGTGCACGTGTCCTGCTCGCGCTCGCAATCGTGCTGCTGACCGTTCTCACCCTGCTTCCCGCCGGCGCCCGTGCCGCGAGCGAGAACCTTCGCTTCGGAACCTGGAGCCCCAACGAGCCCTACTGGGGCTCGGTCGCGGGCGTCGACGCGCTTCAGGCGCGCCTCGGCCGTAACGTCGAGATCGTCAACTGGTTTCAGAACTGGGGCGGCGGATCGTGGATCGCCGGCGTGCAGCCTCACCTGGTACGTGCCGTGACGGACTCCGGGCGCACGCCGCTCCTGACCTGGGAGCCGTGGAATCCGGCCCTGGGCGTCGATCAGCCCGACTTCCGGCTGGCGCGTATCGCCGACGGCACGCACGACGCGTACATCGCCTCGTTCGCACGCGGTCTGCGCGACCTCGGCACGACAGTGAACCTGCGCCCGATGCACGAGATGAACGGCGACTGGTATCCGTGGAGCGGCGCCGTCAACGGCAACACTCCCGCCGAGTACGTCCAGGCCTGGCGGCGAATGCACGACATCTTCGCGGCGCAGGGCGCCAACAACGTCCGCTGGATCTGGTCGCCCAACAACGCCGACGCGTCGGCCTCATATCCGCTGGAGGCGTTCTACCCGGGCGCGGCATACGTCGACGTGCTCGCGGTCGACGGCTACAACTGGGGCTCCTCGACGCCCGGGTTCGGCGGCTGGCTCACGTTCGCCCAGGTCTTCCAGGACGCCTACGACCGCCTGAAGGCACTCGGTCCGCAGCCGATCTGGATCGCCGAGGCGGGCACTGCGCCGGAGGGCGGCGACAAGGCCGCCTGGGTCCGCGACATGTTCGCTCGCGCGGAGGAGATGGACCGACTCGAGGCGATCGTCTGGTTCAACGAGAACAAGGAGCGCGACTGGCGCGCCGACTCGGGCGACGACGTCGCAGCGGCCTTCTCCCCACTGCTGGCGGCGGTCTCCGCGCCGGCGCCCGCGGCCACTCCATCCCCCCAGCCGCCTCCGATCTCGGAGCCCGCACCCGCCACCGCACCAGAATCGGCACCCGCACCAGAATCGGCACCCGCACCAGCATCGGCACCCGCACCAGCACCCGCCCCCGCCTCCCGCGCGACGCCGCCGGCGTCCAGCCGCATCGAAGCCGGCGCCGCAGCATCGAGCACGACGCGACGCCCCTCAGCGCGGCTGCGGCTGAGCGCCTCGCGCGCCGTCCGCGCCGGCGCCAGTGCGACGTTGCGCTGGAGCAACACCGGCGCCCGCGCGGACACCACGAGACGGGTCGCGCGCTGGGTCGTCCTCCTCGACGGGCGGCGCGTGGGCACGATCGCCGCCGGACGCGCTCAGACGCTGCGCCACCGCGTAAAGGCGGCCGGCAGGCACCGGTGGCGCGTGGAGGGTCGCGCAGCCGATGGCCGGCGCGTCCTGGCTGGCACGCTGACGTTCCGCGCCGGCCCTGCGTCCTGACCGACGACGCATGGGATCTTGCACGCGAATCGTGCACTCCACGTGGTAGCCCCGTAGGCTGCTGCTCGCCGGAGCAGGGGTCATCGAGAGCAGCAGGGAGGTCGAGCACGTGTGCTCGCCTCGTGGGGATTTGACGTCGGCGACCAACATCCTTCATGCAGGCGCGATTCGGGTCGCGACGGCAACGTGCCTTGCATGGCTCGTCCTGTCGGTCCTCGCGGGCGCGGCGACCGCGCAACCACTCTTCGGGATCTGGAGCCCCGGCGAGCCCTACGCGGGATCGGTCGCCGGTGCCGACGCGCTCGAACGGGCGACCGGGCGCCGGGTGAGCATCGTCCACTGGTACCAGAACTGGGGCGGCTCGGCGTGGGCCTCCAGCGTGCAGCCGCATGCGGTGCGCGCCGTCACTGACTCGGGTCGACTGCCGCTGCTGACATGGGAGCCGCAGGACCCGCAGCAGGGACCTGAGCAACCGGCCTACCGGCTGGCGAGCATCGCCGCCGGCGCGCACGACGCCTACATCGCGAGCTTCGCACGCGGCCTGCGCGATCTCGGCACCCCCGTGTACCTGCGCCCGATGCACGAGATGAACGGCAACTGGTATCCGTGGGCCGGCGGGGTCAACGCCAACACCACCGGCGACTTTGTCCAGGCGTGGCAGCGGATGCACCGCATCTTCGCGGCCGAAGGAGCCGGCAACGTGCGCTGGGTGTGGTCGCCGAACAACTTCGATGCCTCGCCCGCCTACCCGATGGAGGCGTTCTATCCGGGTGCCTCCTTCGTCGACGTGCTCGCCGCCGACGGCTACAACTGGGGTTCCACGCGCCCGCAGTTCGGCGGCTGGCAGACGTTCGCCCAGGTCTTCCAGGTCGTCTACGACCGTCTGAAGGCGCTCGGGCCGCAGCCCATCTGGATGGCCGAGGTCGGCACGGCGCCGAATGGTGGCGACAAGCCGGCCTGGATACGCGACATGTTCACGCGCGCGCAAGGCATGGATCGCCTCCAGGCGCTCGTCTGGTTCAATGAGTTCAAAGAGCTCGACTGGCGCGCTGACGCGGATTCCGGCACCGCCGCTGCGTTCGCTCCGGTGGCGCCTGGCAGCGTCGATTCACTCCCCCACGACGCGAGCGCCCCCCCGGCCCCCACGCCTCCGGACCCCCACGACGCGAGCAACTCCCTCAGCATCGTCCTGGCGAGCGCGGCCGCCACGGCCGGCGCACCACCAGCGGGCAGCTCGTTGTCCGACCATCAGTTGGCCGCTCTCGGCCTGCGCGGTTCGGATACAGGCGCGGTCGACACCGGCTCAACGGGATCCGGCGCTGGGTCCCCGGGCACGGCGCAGATACTGCTGATGCACACGGACGAGCGGGTGCCCCGGGGGAGGCGCTCCGTCGTGCGCTGGAGAGCAGTCCGGCCCACGGTCGTGCGCCGCTGGGTCATCTACCTCGACGGGCTCCGCGTGCACAGCGTCACGTCCGGCGGCGCGACGACCCATCGCCTTGCCCGGCGCAGCACGCGCATCGGCACGCACCGCTGGGACATCGTGGGCCACGATGCAGCGGGCCGCCACGTGGTGTCGGGCGCGAGGTCGTTCCGCGTCGTTCGCGCCCGCTGAGCGCGCACCGCGTCCGTCTACGGCGTCTTGGCGCTCCCACCCGCGTACACCGCGCGGAACCACAGCTCAGTCAGCTGCCGCACGGCCTCGCGGATGTCACGCCCGTGGCGGATGACCTCGATCGTCAGGTGGCGCTCGACCATCGCGCACAGCGCCTGCGCCGCCACCCGCGCCGGCACGTCGTCGGGCGCGATGCCGCGCAGCTGGTCGCGTGCGATCCGCGCCTCGGCGCCCGCGATGAAGCGGTTGACGTAGGGCTCCCACTGCGACGGCATGTGCTCGTCCTCGCCGTACAGATGCGCGGCGAGGATGAGGATCGGGCCGTTGCGGTTGACGACCCCGACAAAGCGCGCCAGCCCGAGCGCGAGCTCCATGCGCGGGTCGCCGCTGCCGGTGAAGTACGGCGCGGCGGCGTCGTCCATGTCGGCGAACGCCTGCGAGATCAGCCGGTCCATCACCGCGCGCTTGTTGTCGAAGTAGAAGTAGACCGTCGTGCGGCTGACGAACGCGCGCCGCGCGATCGTGTCGATCGTCACCTGCTCGTGCGCGCCCTCGCTGAGCAGCTCACGCGCGGCCTCGAGGATCGCGTCCTCGGTCGCGTTGCGGGGCGCAAGCGGCGGGGAGGCGTCGGGCTCCAATCCCTCTGTCTGCTTGGAGGTGCTCACGTCAAGCAGCACGCTACGCCTGTCGGCGCGTCACTGCATGCACGCCGGGCTCAGTGCGCCGACCGCCGTGCCTCGAAGTGCGCGGCGATCCGCGCGCGGGTGTCAGCTGACGGGACGATCTCGTCGATGTAGCCCATGCTCGCCGCAATCGCGACCGGCAGATGCTCCGCCTCGTACGCCGCCGCCAGCTCGGCCGGGTCGGCGCCCGCCTCGAGGTCGCGGCGCTTGACGATCTCGACCGCCTGCGGCGCGCCCATCACGCCGATGCGGGCGTTGGGCCACGCGAGCGTCAGGTCGTTGCCGAGGTCGCGGCAGTTCATGACGATATAGGCGCCGCCATAGGCCTGGCGCATCGTCACCGTCACGCGCGGCACCTCGGCGACCGAGAACGCCCGCAGCAGCTCCGCGCCGCGGCGCAGCACGGCCTCGCGCTCCTGGCGCACGCCGGGCCGGTAGCCGGGCGTGTCGGAGAGGACCACCAATGGGATGCCGTACTTGTCGCACATGTTCACGAACCAGGCGCCCTTGTCCGACGACGCCGCGTCGAGCACGCCGCCCATGTAGCGCGGCTGGTTGGCGATGACGCCGACCGGGTGACCCTCGATGCGGCCGAAGCCGATCACCATGTTCTTCGCGTAGCGCTTGCTCAGCTCGAAAAACTCACCGCCGTCGAGCAGGCGGCTCGCGACGTCGCGCACGTCGTAGACCTTGCGCGGGTTCGTCGGAATGCACTCCGCGGGATCGCCGGCGGGGGCTTCGACCGGCTCGCGGTACGGCAGCGGCCCGCCGAGTGAGCCGGGGAAGTAGGAGAGCGCCTGGCGGATGAGGTCGGCGGCCTCGGCATCATCCTCGGCCTCGATGTGCGAGACGCCGGTTTTGCGATGCACGCGCGAGCCACCGAGGTCCGCGGCCGTGACGATCTCGCGGGTGACCTTCGCGATCACGCGCGGCCCTGTGAGGAACATCTGCGACTCGTCGCCGACCATCATCACGAGCGTGCCCAGCGACGGCGAGTACGCCGCTCCGCCCGCGCACGGCCCGCAGATGACGCTGATCTGGGGAACCTTCGCGCGCGATGTCGCGCGGAAGATCGAGGCGTACGCGCCGAGCGCGCCGACGCCCTCCTGCAGGCGCGCGCCGCCGGAATGCAGGAAGCCGACGACCGGCGCGCCCGCCTTGTCGGCAGCCGCGATCGTCGACACGATCGTGGCGCCGCCCTTCTGGCCCAGCGAGCCGCCCTTGTGCTTGACGTTCTGCGACCACACGTAGATCGGCCGGCCGCCGACGCGACCGGTGCCGCAGATGACACCGTCGCCGGACTGGCTGCGGATCTCGTGGAACGAGCCGTCGTCGCAGAGCATGTCGATTCGCCCGCGCGCAGGAACGGGCGGCTCGTCGACGACCGCCAGATCGGTACGCGCCGGCGCGCCGGGTGCGGCCTCAGTGCTCATCGCGAGGACCCCCGATCGGCCGTGCCAGGCAGGACGGGCGAGCAATGACGCGCTGCCATCTGATCACGCCTTTCGGAACGCCAGGCATGCGTTCTGACCACCGAACCCGAACGAGTTCGACAGCGCAAGCGTGATGCCCGGCGCCTCGCGCGGCCCGTCCGGAACGTAGTCCAGGTCGCACTCGGGGTCGGGGTTCTCGAAGTTCAGCGTCGGCGGCAGCAGGCCGCGGCGCAGCGCCTCCAGCGTCGCGACCGCCTCGACCGCGCCGGCCGCCCCGAGCAGGTGCCCGATCGCCGACTTCGTGCTCGACACCGGCGGCGAGGCGCCGTCGAAGATCGAGTGGATCGCAAGCGTCTCGATCTTGTCGTTGAACGGCGTCGAGGTGCCGTGAGCGTTGATGTAGCCAACGTCCGGCGGCTCAGCCCCCGCGTCGGCGAGCGCGGCCCGCATCGCCTTCTCGGCGCCGCGGCCCGACTTGTCGGGCTGCGTCATGTGAAACGCGTCGTTGGAGGCACCGTAGCCGGCAACGTAGCCGAGGATCTCGGCCCCGCGCGCCTCCGCGTGCTCCTTGCGCTCCATGACGATCACGCCCGCGCCCTCGCCCATGACGAAGCCGTCACGACGCGCGTCGAACGGTCGCGAGACGCCCTCGCGCGACAGCGCGCCCATGCTCTTGAATGCCGCGATGCACAGCGGCGTGATCGCCGCCTCCGTCCCACCCGCGACGACCACATCGGCCTCGCCGCGCTCGAGCATCCGCTTGGCCTCGCCGATCGCGTGGCTGCCGGTCGCGCACGCCGACGACACGCTGAAGCCGGGGCCATGCGCGCCGAGCTCCATCGCGATCGCACCGGCCGCCGCGTTGGGCATCATCATCGGCACGAAGTGCGGCGAGACCGCACGTTCGCCGCCGATGACGAACTTGCGGCACTCGTCCTCGAGCGTCTTCAGCCCGCCGACGCCGGTGCCGACGAGGATCGCCAGGCGCTCGAGGTCGACGTCGCCGGGCAGGCCGGCCTGCTCTGCAGCCTCGACCGCGGCAGCGAAGGCGAGCTGCGTGTAGCGATCGCTGCGCCGCGCGAGCTTCGGCCCCATCGCGACCTCGGGATCGAACTCGGCGCACGGCGCCATGCCGTCGACGATGCCCGAACGGCGCGCGAGCAACGCGTCGGCGAACGCATCCGCCCCCTCGCCGATCGACGAGACGACGCCTCGCCCGGTGATCGCGATCTCAATCTGGGAGGACGCGAAGCTGCTCATCGCGAGGACCTGCCTTTCGGTTCGACGTTGACTACGGGCGAGCAATGGCGCGCGGTCATGCAGGCGCACCCTCCGCCTCGACGAGGCGCATCGTCAGCGCGATCGCGTCGCCGACGGATTCGATCGGCTTGAGGTCGTCGTCGGAGATCGTGATCTCGAAGCGATCCTCGAGCGCCTTGACGAGCTCGACCAGGTCGAGCGAGTCGACGTCGAGGTCGGTCCACGTGTTGTCCGGCGTGGCGTCGCGCGCGCCGGGGACCTTGATCGCCTCAAGCTGGTCGCGGATCTCTTCCAGGACGTCTGCTTCTTGAATGGCCATGCGTAGTGCTCCCTTTGTTGCGTTATGCGGCCAACCCGCCATCGACGGCGAGCGTGGCTCCGTTGACATAGTCCGCTCCGTCCGAACAAAGGAAGGAGACGGCGTGTGCGACCTCTTCGGGTCGCCCGATCCGGCCGGCGGGAACGCCGGCCAGAAGCTTGTCCGCGACATCCGTCGTCATGTCCGTCTCGATGACGCCCGGCGTGACGGCGTTGCTCGTGATGCCCTTGCGCCCCATCTCGCGCGCGATCGTGCGCGTCAGCGACAGCATCCCGGCCTTCGCGGCGCCGTAGTTGGCCTGCCCCGGGTTGGCGCGCTCGGCGACGACGGACGAGATGTTCACGATCCGCCCCCAGCGCGCGCTGAGCATGTCGTCGAGCGCGCGACGGATGCAGTGGAAGGCGCCGTTGAGGTTCGTGTCGATCACGTCCTCCCACTGGTCGGACCTCATGCGGATCGCGAGGCCGTCCTGACGCTCGCCCGCATTGTTGACGAGCACGAGGACGGGTCCGAAGCGCTCGCGGATCTCGGTGAACGCCCGCTCGACCGACTCCGGATCGCCGACGTCGGCCTGCACGTCACCGCTCGTGCGCCCGAGCGTCACGACCGTGAAGCCGTCCTGGGACAGGCGCTCGGCGATCGCCTTGCCGATCCCGCGTCCTCCGCCGGTCACGAGCGCGACGCCTCCGTCAGGTACGGGCATGGACGCGCTCCTTCCATCTGACGATGCCCGCGCCCCACACGAAGCCGCCGCCGAACGCCGCCAGGGCGACGGTGTCGCCGGGGTTCAGCCGGCCTGCGAGCTCGGCATGGTGCAGCGCGAGCGGGATCGACGCGCTCGAGGTGTTGGCGATCGTCTCGACGTTCGCGAAGACCTTCTCCTCGGGCACCTTCAGGCGCCGCGCGGCGGCGTCGATGATGCGCTGGTTGGCCTGGTGGACGATCAGGACGTCGATGTCGTCGACGGTCAGCCCGGCGCGGCGCAGGGCCTCGGCCGTCGCCTCGACCATCCGCTCGACGGCGTGGCGATAGACCTCCTGGCCCTCCATCCGCAACAGCCGCTCCTCGCGCTCTGCGTAGAGCAGGTCGCCGTGCTCGCCGTCGGAGGCCAGCACAAAAGGGGAGCACCCGTTCGCGAACGTGCCCGCCTCGACGACGACGGCGGCGGCGCCGTCGGCGAACAGGATCGCCGTGCCGCGGTCGTGGGGGTCGGTCACGCGGCTGAGCGCCTCGGCGCCGACGACGAGCGCGAGCTTCACGCGGCCGGACTCGATCAGCGCGGCGGTCTGGTCAAGGCCGTAGAGAAAGCCGGCGCAGGCTGCGTTGACGTCGATCGCCCCGGCGCCGCGCGTGCCGAGCAGCTTGGCGAGCTTGGGCGCCAGGCCCGGCATGAGACGGTCGGGCGTGAACGTCGCGACGATGATGTGGTCGATGTCGGCCGCGTCGCGACCGGCGTCGGCGAGCGCATCGCGGCAGGCCTCGGCGGCGAGGTCGGTGAGCGTCGCCGAGCCATTGAGATGGCGGCGCTCGCGGATGCCGGTACGGCGCTGGATCCAGGCGTCCGTCGTGTCGAGGTAGGCCTCGAGGTCCTTGTTCGTGACGATCTGGTCGGGCAGCGCGGAACCGATACCGATGACGCCGGCCTTCACCGTCACGCTGCCGCCCTGAGCGTGCGCTTGACGAGGCCCCTGAGCACGGAGCCCGGCCCGCACTCGACGAAGTCCGTGGCGCCGAGCGCCTGCAGTTCGAGCAGGGTCTCGCGCCAGCGCACGGGCTTGAGCAGGTTCGCGGCGAGCTCGGCGCGGATGTCGACGAACTCGCGCGTGCTGCCGTTGGAGAGCACCGGGAAGGCGGTCGGGCGAAACGGCGTCGCGTCGAGCGCCTCGGCCAGCTTCTCGGCGGCGGGCGCCATGAGCGGCGAGTGAAATGCCCCCGCGACATCGAGCTTGCGCGCGCGGCAGCCGATGTCGCCGGCGCGCTCGACCGCCGCTTCGACGGCCTGCATCCGACCGGAGAGCACGATCTGCCCGGGCGCGTTGTCGTTGGCGAGCGACAGGCCGAGATCCGCCGCGAGCGCGTAGACGTCGTCGCGCTCGCCACCGAGCAGCGCGACCATGCCGCCTGGCTGCAGCGCCGCGGCGTCCGCCATCGCCTGCGCGCGGGCGCCGACGAGGCGCACGCCGTCGTCGAAGTCGATCGCGCCGGCCGCTGTCAGCGCGGCGTACTCGCCGAGCGAGTGGCCGGACGCGGCGAGCGGATCGGGCGCATCGGGCTCGCGCGCTGCCCACTGCGCCATCGAGCAGAGAAAGAGCGCAGGCTGGTGCGAGCGGGTGCCGTCGGCGAGGCTGTAAAACGGATCGAATCCGAGCAGCTCGATGCCGCGCCGCAGCAGCGGGTGCTCGGCAAAGGGCTCGTGCATCCCCTCGGAGTGACTGCCCTGCCCGGGGAAGAGCAGTGCTGTGGTTGACGACATCGTGTCCATCCAACTAGCTCTGACCCTGCCGGAGGGATCCAGTTACCGATCTTCGACAACCCGGACGCATGTGTCGAAATCGCGAAAGCCGCCGTCGATGGGTGCCGAGCCTGCTACGGCGCCAGGTTTCCGCGCGCCGGCGAGCATGTCCTATGTTGCCTCCCGGCGGGCGGCGCCGCGGCTGGCCGCGGCGGCAACTTCAGAACTTCATCCGGGAGGCATCACCATGGCCGGCTATCCAGACGACGTGCGCTACAGCGACAAGCACCAGTGGGTGCGCGCCGACGGAAAGCTCGTGACACTCGGGATGACGCAGGTCCGCGTCGACGCGATCGGCACCGTCAGCTTCGTCGAGCTGCCCTACGCGGGTGAGCTCTACAAGCCCGGGGAGGTCATGGGCCGTGTGAGCGGCGAGACCTCGGCGCCGATCTACATGCCCTTCGTCGGCCAGATCAACGCGATCAACAAGGCGCTCGACGGCGACCCCTCCCGCATCAGCAACGACCCCTACGGCGAGGGCTGGATCCTGCGGATCGAGCCGGGCGACGTGAGCGTGCTCGACGAGCTGATGGACGCCGAGGCCTACGAGGCGTTCGTCGCTTCCGGCAACGGCTGAGCGGGGCGCGCCGATGGCAGGTGATCGCGGTGGGCCAACCGCAACCGCCGCGCCGTGCGAGCAGCTCTGGCACTGTTCGCGCGATGCGATCGCCGGTCAGAGGCATGAAGTTGAGCATCGAGCGTCTCGCGCACGCCGTGGTCGTCGGCCTGGTCCTTGTCATGGCAGCCGGCGTACCTACAGCTCTGAGCCTGCTCCCGGCGGATGTGGCGAGCGGCGGCACGCAGGCCGGAAGGGCGGCGGCCCCGACGGGCGTGGGGGTCGGGCGACTCGCCGCGCCGGGCGCCGACGCTCGCCGCGCGGGGCAGGCCTACTACCGCAGGATCACGTCGCGCCACGTGCCCGCGTCTGCCGGCCGCGGCTTCATGGCGCTGTACCGGGAAGCCGGTCGCAGCTTCGCCGTTTCCTGGCACCTGATCGCCTCGATCCATCGCCAGGAGACCGCGTTCTCCACCGCCCCCGGCACGTATCGTGGCCTCAACGCCTTTGGCTGCTGCGCCGGACCGATGCAGTTCAACGTCACGAACGGTCCGGTGAGCACCTGGAAGCTCTATCGCCAGAGCTTCCGCCGCGGCGACCGTCCGCGGCGGTACCCGCACCGGACGCGCTCGCACCCGTCCATCTACGACGACTTCGACGCGATCATGGCGGCAGGTGCGCTGCTGCGCGACGCCGGCGCCGGCGAGGCGCTCGACGGCGCGTCGTGGTCGGCGGCGTACGCCTATTACGGACGCGACCTGTTCGGCACGAAGTACGCAAGTCAGGTGCTGGGACGGGCGGCAGGCTGGCAGCGCGACGGCTTCTGCCCCAACTGCGCCCTCGACGAGACGCTGATGGCCAAGTTCGACGACTCGTATGGCGTCGATGCCCGCCGGCAGCTGCGTGCGGGCGAACGGGGCCGCGCCCACGGCGCACGCAGGAAGCGCGCTCGCGCCAGGGCGCGCGAGCTGGCGCGCGAGCAGCGCGCTCGTGCGAAGGCGCGCGAGCTGGCGCGTGACAAGCGCCGGCGCACCGCGCCGCCCCGCTCCTCCTCAGACCGCGACCGGCCGCGCAGGACGCCGCCGCCGACGCAGGGCGAGACGACACCCGCACCCGCGCCGGCGCCGCCGGCCGCGCCGGCGCCTGAAGCGCCGCCGCAGCCGCCGCCCGAAGAACCCTCGTGCACGCCGCTGACTCGGCTGCTCGGCTGCGGCCGCTGAAGTGCCTGCGTGCGGCGTGCGGCGGTCAGGCCGCCGGAACGCCGTCGGCGGCAGCGCGCAGCGCCGCGACGTCGAGCTTGCGCATCCCGAACATCGCCTTCATCGCGCGCGCGGAACGGGTCGGATCGGAGTCGCTGAAGAGCTCCTCCATCCCGACCGGCACGACCTGCCAGGACAGCCCGTAGCGATCCTTCAGCCAGCCGCACTGGCTCTCCTCGCCGCCGTCGGTCAGGCGCTCCCAGTAGTAGTCGACCTCGTCCTGGTCCTCGCAGTTGATCTGAAACGAGACGGCCTCGTCGAACGTGAACTGCGGGCCGCCGTTGATGGCGACGAAGCGCTGTCCGTCGAGGTCGAACTCGACGGTCATCACCGTGCCGGCCTCGCGCGGTCCCGCCTCGGTGTAGCGGGCGACGCTGACGATGCGCGAGTTCTTGAACACGGACACGTAGAAGTTCGCGGCCTCCTCGGCCTCGGTGTCCAACCACAGATTCGGCGTGATCCGCATGACGATTCTCCTCTCGATTGCGGCGGGAACGACGTCCCGCGAGGACTACTGACCCTTTGACGCTCATGCACGCTGAAACTCATCGGCCATAGCGCCGACTCGGTCGGAAGACGGCTCCGGAAAGCCGCGCAAGGTGCGGCCGCGAACGGGCGCCCCGATCGTCGCAACAGCCTCCATCGCTAGAATGTCAAGCGCTCCGTTACCCCTCATTTGCGGGGGATTTTGAGTCTGTCCGATCCGTCGCGGAGACTCATCGGTCCACGAGATGGGGCTTCTGAAAGCTCCAAATTGCAGGGATTTTGGCCGCTGATACGGAGAAGGAGCAGGAGATGGCACGCATTTCGCACTCACCACTCGCCAATGACATGAAGCCGGGCGAGGCCCTCTCCCTTTCGCGCTACTTCACGAAGCCCGGCGCCGACCCCTTCGACACGGTCGAGTGGGAGCTGCGCGACGCACGCATCGGCCATGGCGACCGCGTCGCCTTCGAGCAGCGCGGCGTCGAGTTCCCGACGACGTGGTCGCAGAACGCGACGAACATCGTCTCCCAGAAGTACTTCCGCGGGCAGCTCGACTCGCCGTCGCGCGAGTACTCCGTCAAGCAGATGGTCGGCCGCGTCGCCGGCACCATCGCCGACTGGGGTCGTGCGCGCGGGTACTTCGCGACGGCGCAGGACGGCGACACATTCCAGGCCGAGCTGACGTACGTGCTGCTGCATCAGATGGCGGCGTTCAACTCGCCGGTGTGGTTCAATGTGGGATTCGAAGAGAGTCCTCAATGTTCGGCGTGCTTTATCCTAAGTGTCGACGACACGATGGAGTCGATCCTCGACTGGAACACGCGCGAGGGCAAGATCTTCCTCGGCGGCTCGGGCTCGGGCATCAACCTCTCGAACATCCGCGGTTCCAATGAGCCGCTGACGAAGGGCGGCACGGCGTCGGGCCCGGTGTCCTTCATGCGCGGCGCCGACTCCTGGGCGGGCACGATCAAGTCCGGCGGCAAGACGAGGCGCGCGGCGAAGATGGTCGTGCTCGACATCGACCATCCGGACATCCGCGAGTTCATCTGGTGCAAGGCCAAGGAGGAGAAGAAGGCCAACGCCCTGCGCGATGCCGGCTTCGACATGTCGATCGACGGCGAGGGCTTCATCTCGATCCAGTACCAGAACGCCAACAACTCGGTGCGGCTCACGGACGAGTTCATGCGCGCCGTCGAGAACGACGAGCCGTGGCACCTGATCGCCCGCACGACGGGCAAGCCGGTCGGCGATCCGATTCCCGCCCGCGAGCTCATGCGCGACATCGCCGAGGCGGCGTGGCAATGCGCCGATCCAGGCGTGCAGTACGACACAACTATTAATCAGTGGCATACGTCACCCAATTCGGGGCGAATCAACGCTTCTAATCCGTGCAGTGAATATATGCATGTCGACGACTCGGCCTGCAACCTTGCTTCACTGAATCTGATGAAATTCCGCCGCGCCGACGGCTCGTTCGACGTCGAGTCCTTCGAGCATGCCGTCGACGTGATGGTCCTCGCGCAGGAGATCATCGTCGGCCCGTCGAGCTACCCAACGGAGAAGATCGGCATCAACGCCCGCGCCTTCC
>DATLNO010000177.1:0-5191 GCA_035536715.1 Solirubrobacteraceae bacterium | reverse complement strand
GGTTCGATGCGGGCACGACGATCAGCGTCGCGCCGCGCAACGTGCTCGTCGCGGCGGCGCCGCTGTGAGCGAGCGTGCCGGTGCGCTGCTCGCCCCGTGAGCCTTCGCGCGCGCGAAGGCGGTTAGCGCCCGCGCGAGCGTGATGGAGGATCGTGGCGCGTCAGGTGCGGATATAGCCACTGACGCGCCATGACCGCGATGGCCCGACGCGCCAGGTGCGGATAGCGCCACCCGGCGCGACACGACCTCACCGCGGGACCGGCAACCTCCCGATCGACGCTCCTTCATCGATGCTGTTCACGGTGGACGGCGCACGCGCGAGCCACCCACGTCACCACCCGCGCCCGCGCGGTCAGCTGAGTGCCCGCCGGCCGAGATCCGCTTGACGCCGGCTGCTGAAAGCTCGCGGACATCAGGCCACCC
This sequence comes from Solirubrobacteraceae bacterium, assembly GCA_035536715.1. GTDB lineage: Bacteria > Actinomycetota > Thermoleophilia > Solirubrobacterales > Solirubrobacteraceae > CADCVQ01. Next base: position 4,768 of record DATLNO010000177.1, on the reverse strand, counting down.
GGGACCGTGAGCACGTTGACCGGCGTCGGCGCGACCGCCTCGACCACACGGCGGATGTCCTCGATCCGCGTCAGCCCCCGGCGCGTAGAGGACGTCGGCGCCCGCGTCTCCGTAAGCGCGCAGCCGCCCGACCTCACACCGGTGAAGTCCTCGATCGAGCACCCCGCGAGGCCGGCGTCGATGGCAGCTCGCACGGTTTGCGCGACCTCCCCCGGAGCATCGGCGAACCCGTTCTCCAGGTCGGCGGAGACCGGAAGCCCGGTCGCACCCACCACGGCCGCCGCATCTGCGAGCGCCTCGGCACGCGTCACGGATCCGTCAACGCGCCCCAGCGTTGCGGCGAAGCCGCTGCTCGTCGTCGCCAGCGCCTCAGCCGAGCGTCGCCAGCAGCTTTGCCGACCCCACGTCCCAGGGGCTCGGCAACAGCAGCGGTACGTCGCGCGCATGCAACTCGAGAACCGGCGCGCCTGCTCGGCCTGGCGGCCACCATCAGCTCCAGCCGTCCCAGCGGTGCAGCTCCGGCGCAGGATCGATCGGCCGACCCTTCGAGCGGATCTCGAAGTGCAGGTGGCAGCCGATGGTGCGGGCGTTGCCGGTCGCACCGATGCTGCCGATCCGCCGTCCGGTGGTGACGCGATCGCCGATCTTCAGCCGCGTCGTGCGCAGCAGGTGCGAGTACCAGTAGTCGCGCTGGGTGAGCTCGCCGCGGATGATCACGATGTTGCCGTAGAGGTCCGGGTCGTAGTCGGCCCGCGTCACGACGCCCCCGCGCGCCGCGACGACCGGCGTGCCACACGCGGCATCGACGTCGAAGCCCTCGTGCGTGCGCCCTCCATTTCGCCCCACTCCGAATGCGCCCGCAGGACCGCGGTCGTCGTGTCTGCCGCGGATCGGATACACGTGGCTGCGCAGCTCGACGCGGCCGGCGTTGCGCGCTGTTCCGTCGGGTGCGGACACGCGCACGCGGTAGCTGCCGTTGGGCGCTACATCGCCGGCGCGGTTGCGTCCGTCCCACTCGATGCGCTGCGCCGATCCGGGCGCGGCGACCGGCAGCGCGAACACCAGCACCGGCTTGCCCGTCGCAGCGCGCACGACCTCGACCTGCAGAGCGATCGGCGCGGGCGCCTCGACGACGAATGCGATCTCGACGGGGCGGCCGGCGAAGTACGCCTTGGGCGGGCTGACTCGCGGGCCGACCAGAGCGAAACTCGGCAGCGCCGGCCCGGGCGGCAGGGGCGCTACCCCCGGCGCGGTGCCGCCGGTCGGCGCCGACCCTGAGACGACACCCGTACCGGCCACAAGCGCCGCGACTGCGATCGCGAGCGCACCCGATGCCGCGACCGCCGCCCGCGCCCGACCCATCACGCGCCGGCGGCCGAGCCCTCGAACTTGACGACGCTCACTGCGCGTCAGTACTTCTTGGTCGCGAGCAGCCCGCCGCCCTTGCCGAGCAGCTCGACGGTGTCGCCCGCGTCGTCCCAGACCTCGTTCTTGCGGCAGACGTAGTAGCTCGACCCACGCCGCACGGCGCTCTTGTGGCCCTTGCGACAGCCCGTGATGACCTTCAGCGACGTACCCGCCTTGAGCTTCATCGAGCGGAACTTCAGCGTGTGGTCGCCGGCATCGCGCAGCGCGAAGCCGCCCAGGCTGACCGCCTTCTTGCCGGCGTTCTTGATCGTCACGTACTCCTTGGACGGGCCGCCCTTGCCGCTGACCTTGACGATCCGGAGCTTGTTGGCCGCGGCGCCCTTGCCCTTGCAGGCGCCGTCCCGCCAGCGCTTGATCTCGCGCGTCATCGCGGCGCGGATGCCCTTCGCGTAGGCCTCGATGTCCTCGGAGATCTGCGAGCGGGCCGATTCGAGCTGCCCCTTCGTGAAGCGGCAGGGCGTGATCTTCTCGTCGTTCGAGTAGTCCCTCGCGACGGAGTGCAGGTCGGCCGCGGGGCTGCCGACCGCGGACGGTGCGAGCACTGCGGCGAGGAGCACGACGACGACCGCGAGTTGCATGTTGAGTCTCACGGGCGGCAGTCTAAAGTCGTGAGTCAGATCGTCGAGTCAGACGGTCTCCAGCAGCGCCATGCCGTGGGGCTCGACGAGCGGCCCTACCTCGACGGATCCGACGAGCTCGTGCTCGCGACCGCTCAGCACGTCGCGGTAGCGCCGTGGGGAAACGTCGATCGACACACCCTGCGCCCCGCGCAGCGGTACGACGACGAGCACCTCCCCATCGCTTGCGCCCGCAGCCGTGCGTGCGAACGCGCAGACGTCCGCGCCCGCGGCCACCGGCCTGTAGGCGCTGCCGGGTCCGAACAGCTCCGGCCGCCGCGACCGCAGCTCCAGCGCTCGCGCGATGACGTGCAGCTTCATCGTCCCCCGCGTCGGCTCGGCGCCGGCCTGCAGGCCGGCGAGCGCCGTCCGCCGCGCGTCCCAATCAACGGGCCGGCGGTTGTCGGGATCGACGAGGGACAGGTCGCTGAGCTCGTCGCCCTGGTAGACGTCGGGCACGCCGGGAACCGTGAGCTTCAGCAGGAGCTGGCGCAGCGCCGAGCGCTCGCCCGCGGCCGCGACCTCCGCGACGAACGGCTCGAAGGAAGCAAGAAATCGTTCGTGTGACAGCAGCCCAACCGCGAACGACTTCACGCGCTCCTCCCATGCGTGGTCCTGATCGACCCAGTTCGTGTTGCGCTTGGCCTCGCGCAGCGCCTTCTCCAAATACCCGGTCAGACGCTCCTCGGAGATCGGCCAGACCGCGGCGAGCGTCTGGAAGATGAGGTAGCGCTCCTGGCCGTCCGGCGCCCCGCCGACGACGAGCACGTCGGTCAGCTCATACCAGCGCCGCACGCACGTCGACCACGCCTCGGCCATGCAGCTCAGCGCGCCGACGCGTGCGCGGGCGTCGCCCGACCGCTTCGTGTCATGCGTCTGCGTCACGAGCAGCGCCTCGGGAAAGCGCCATGCGCGCTCGGCGTTGGCGGCATGGAACTCGTCCACCGAGATCCCCCAGCGGCCGGGGTCGCCCCCGACGTCGTTGAGCGCCAGCAACCGGACATACCGATAGAAGGCCGTGTCCTCGATCCCCTTCGCCGTCACCGGCGGCGACGTCTGCTGAAAACGGGAGACGAACTCCGCCGGTGCATCGTCGAACAGGTCGGGCCGGCGGGCAACCTCCAGCGCGTGGCGGTCGTCGTCCTCGAACACGCCGTCCTTCACGTAGGTCCGGTAGACCGGCAGCCGCGCAAGCGCCGCCTCCAGATCGCCCGGATCGTGCAGACGTCGCAGCCGGTCGACCTCGCGCGAGAACGTCCCGCGCGCCTGCTCGAGCTGCGCCTCGAGCGCGACCTCGTCGAAGGAGCGCGCCTCGCCGGTCAGCTCGTAATGCAGCGTCGTGAGCGCCTCCTCACCGGCTGGATCGACGAATAGCCCCTGCACGTCGTTGAGGAACTCGTAGCCGACGGTGCCCGACACCGGCCAGTCGCGCAGGTTCTCGCCCGGGTGCAGGATCTTCTCGACCCACACCCGCGAGGCGCCGGCCGCCGCCAGCCGCTCCAGATACCCCGCGGGATCGGCGAGCCCGTCGGGATGGTCGATCCGCAGGCCGTCGATGACCCCGTCGTCGAGCAGCGACAGCACCTTGGCGTGCGTCAGATCGAAGACCTCGGGGTCCTCGACGCGCACGCCCGCGAGGTCGTCGATGTCGAAGAAGCGCCTGTAGTGGCCGGTCTTGGGATCGACGTCGAACACGCGCACGCGCTCGTCCTCGTCGGCCCACCAGCGGTTCTCCTCGCCGGTCCCCATGTGGTTGGGGACGATGTCGAGGATGATCTTCAGCCCCGCCCGCGACAGCTCGCGCAGCCCCTCCTCGCCGCCGAGGGATTGTGACACCGTGGTCGGGTCGACGACGTCGTAGCCGTGCGTCGAGCCCGCGCGCGCCGTCAGCGACGGCGACAGGTACAAGTGGCTTACGCCGAGATCCTGCAGATACGGCACCAGCGCCCGGACGTCGTCGAAGCGCAGGTTCGGTCCGAGCTGCAGGCGGTAGGTCGCGCGAAGGTCACTCACGCGGCGGGTCTACCCGGCGCAGCACGGTGATCGACCGCGCGCGCACCTCCAGCACCTCACGAGCGTGCCGCGAGAACGCGCCGGCCTCGGCATCAGGGTCACCGCTGCACAGCTGGAGCTCCCATTCCTGGCCCCAGCGGCGCGCGGGCAGCGTGAACGTGACGGGCTCGTGGTGGCCGTTGAAGAGCAGCAGAAACGAGTCGTCGGTGATCCGCTGACCGCGGCGGTCTGGGTAAGGGAACTCCTTGCCGTTGAGAAACAGCCCGAGCACGTTGCCGTTGGCGTGCCAGTCCTTCTGCGTCATGCGCCGCCCGTCAGGGCGAAACCACCAGGCGTCCGGCAGCCCCGGTCCGGCCGTGCTCTCGCCGAGCAGGAAGTGGCGGCGGCGAAAGACCGGGTGCGCCTGGCGCAACGCGATGACGCGCTTGGCATGCGCGTGCAGGCGCTCCCCGCGCTCGCTGAAGTCCCAGTGAAACCACGAGATCTCGTTGTCCTGACACCAGGCATTGTTGTTGCCGCCCTGCGAGCGGGAGAACTCGTCGCCCCCGAGCAGCATCGGCACGCCCTGCGACAGCAGCAGCGTCGTGAGGAAGTTGCGCTGCTGGCGCTCGCGCAGCTCGTTGATCTCGGGGTCGTCGGTCGGGCCCTCGACGCCGTGGTTCCACGAGCGGTTGTCGTCCGTGCCGTCCTTGTTGTTCTCGAGGTTCGCC
>DATLNO010000176.1:0-8960 GCA_035536715.1 Solirubrobacteraceae bacterium | reverse complement strand
TGCGCGGCTCCTCTTGCGCCCAGACGACCTCGCGCAGCTTCGGGTAGCTCTCGATGAGCTCGAGGATCTGGGCCTGCGGGAACGGATAGAGCAGCTCGACGCGGCCGACGGCGACGCCCTCCACTTCGGCGCGCCGCGGATGACCGACGAGGTCGTAGTAGATCTTCCCCGTGCAGAGCACGAGGCGCTTGACCTGCTCGGCCGGTACGCGCGGCTCGCCCAGCACCGGGAAGAACTTCGTCTCGCTGAGGTGCTCGATGCGGTTGGTCGCCTGCGGCAGGCGCAGCAGCGACTTCGGCGTCATGAGGATCAGCGGGCGCTGCTTGGCGATCCTCGCCTGACGGCGGATGAGGTGGAAGTACTGCGCCGGTGTCGTGACGTTCGCGACACGCATGTTGCCCTCGCTGGCAAGCGTCAGGAAGCGCTCGAGGCGCCCGCTGGAGTGCTCCGGGCCCGAGCCTTCGTAGCCGTGCGGCAGCAGCAGCACGAGCCGCGAGGTCTGACCCCACTTCGCCAGGCCGCTGGAGATGAACTGGTCGACGATGACCTGGGCGGCGTTGACGAAGTCGCCGAACTGCGCCTCCCACAGCACGAGCGTCTCCGGCGCCTCCTGTGAGTAGCCGTATTCGAAGCCGAGGCAGGCGACCTCGCTCAGCGGCGAGTTGTGCAGCTCGAACGGCGCCAGCGCGCCCGGCAGCGACTGTATCGGGCAGATCGTCTGCCCCGTCTTCGCGTCGTGCAGGACCATGTGGCGCTGAGAGAACGTGCCGCGCTCGACGTCCTGGCCGGTCAGGCGGATCGGCGTGCCCTCCGTCAGCAGCGTCGCGAACGCCAGCGATTCGGCGTGCGACCAGTCGATCCCGCCGTCGGGCCCAAGCGCCCCGCGCCGGCGCTCGAGCTGCTTGACGAGCTTGGGGTGCACCGTGAAGCCGTCGGGAATGCGCAGCAGCTCGTCGTTGAGGATCTGCAGACGCGTCGAGCTGACCGCGGTCCTGACCTCGGGTGAGGGCGTGCGATCGAGCGTGTACTCGCCCGTCGGCTGGTCGACCTCGCCAACCTCGGCCGCGTGCTTGAGCTGCGCCTTGAGCTCCTGGTGCAGGCGCGTGAGCTCGTCCCAGGCATTGTTCTTCTCTGTTTCGACGTCCTGCTTGGTGACGATGCCCTGAGCGACGAGCTGCTCGGCCCAGAGATCGGCGACACGCTTGTGTCGGCGGATGCGGGCGACCTGCTCGGGCTGGGTGTAGGCGGGCTCGTCGGCCTCGTTGTGGCCAAATCGGCGGTAGCCGATCAGGTCGATCACGACGTCGTGGCCGAACTCGCGGCGGAACGCCCACGCCAGCCGGACCGCGGAGACGCACGCCGCGACGTCGTCTGCGTTGACGTGGATGATCGGCACGTCGAAGCCCTTGGCGATATCCGACGCCCAGCGGGTCGAGCGGGAGTCGTCGGGATCGGTCGTGAAGCCGACCTGGTTGTTCTGGATGAGGTGCAGCGTGCCGCCCACCGAGTAGCCGTCGAGCGCCTGCAGGTTGAGGGTCTCGGGGACGACGCCCTGGCCGGGCATCGCCGCGTCGCCGTGCAGGACGATCGGCACGGCGGAGTCGACGTCGCGGTGCGCGTGCGGGCCCATGCGCGTCGTCTGTGCGGCGCGCGTGGCGCCGGTGACGACCGCGCCGACGTACTCCAGGTGCGACGGGTTGGACTCGAGGTTGACGAGGATCGAGGAGCCGTCGGGTAGCTGGTAGGAGCCCTGCGCACCGTGGTGGTACTTCACGTCGCCCGTGCCGCCCTGCGGGATCGTCGTGACCGCCTCGAGCGTCGAGGCGCCCTCGAACTCGGCGAAGATCGTGTCGTACGGCCGGCCGAGGTTGTGGGCGAGGACGTTGAGCCGGCCGCGGTGGGCCATCCCCAGCACGACCTCGCGGCCGCCGTTCGCCGCGGACAGCTGGATCAGCTCGTCGAGCATCGGCACGGTCATGTCCAGGCCCTCGATCGAGAACTGCTTCTGGCCGAGATAGGCCTTGTGCATGAAGCGCTCGAGCGCATCGACCTCGATCAGCCGCTTGAGCAGCGCCTTCTGCTCGTCGGGCTTGAGCGGGGCGCGGAACTCGCCGGATTCGATCTTCGCCCGCAGCCACGTCCGCTGACGGTGCGACGCGATGTGCTCGATCTCGTAGGCGATCGTGCCGCAGTAGGTCTCGCGCAGGTGCGGCAGTGCGTCGGCGAGCGTGGCGCCCGGCACCTTGACGCGCAGGATCCTCGCCGGGATCGTGGTCATGATCTCCGGCGTCAGGCCCAGCGGCTCGGGGTTCAGCGCCGGATCGCCCTCGGGCTCGCGGCCGAGCGGATCCAGGCGCGCGGCGAGATGACCGTGCGTGCGGTGCGCCTTCAGCAGCGAGACGGCGGCCTGGACGGCGCCGAGGAGCTGCTCGGTGGGGGTCAGCGGCCCCTCTTCATCGGAGGACGGCTGGATCTCGGCGGGCGCGGCGGGCGCTGCAACCGACGTTTCGCCGGCGTCGCGGGCGGCGACCGCAGCCGCGACCGGGGCGGGCGGCGCGGGCAGCTCGCCGAGTGCGGTGCCGAGCTGCTCGAAGAGGTCTTCGTAGAACCCGTGCTCGCCCTGCAGATACTCCTCGACGACCTTCAGGAAGCGGCCGGATTCGGCGCCCTGGATGACGCGGTGGTCGTACGTCGAGGTCATCGACATGACCTTCTCTGCGCCGATCATCTGTCCGACGGCCCCGAGGCCGACGGGATAGCCGATCGCGCCGGTCGCAACGATCGTTCCCTGGCCGGGCATGAGCCGCGGCACGGAGGCGACCGTGCCGATGCCGCCGGGGTTCGTCAGCGTGACGTTCGCCCCGACGAGGTCGTCGGCGGTCAGCGCGTTATCGCGGGCGCGGGCGATGAGGTTGCCGAACGCATCGAGAAACTCCGGGAAGGTCTTGCGACCGGCGTCGCGGATGACCGGGACCATCAGGGTTCGGCCGCCGTCCTTCTTCTCGACATCGACCGCGATGCCGAGGTGCACCGCGCCGTCGTCGATGCGGTGCGGATTGCCCCCGACGAGCGCGTAGTGGTGGGCCATGACCGGCATCTGCTCGGTCGCGGCACGTGCGACCGCGTAGGCGATCAGGTGGGTGAAGGAGATCTTGTGACGGGCGCTCTTGAGCTCCTTGCGGCGGGCGTCCAAGGTCGTCACGGTCATCGTCCGCAAGGACGTCGCCGTCGGGATCTCGAGCGATTGGTCCATGTAGCGCGCGAGCATCGCGGCGCCGCCCTTGAGGGCCGTGCCGCCCGCGGGGGCAGGCTGTGACGGCGCGCTCGATTCGGTCCCGCCCGGCGCGGTCTTGGCCGCGAGCACGTCGGCCTTCGTGACGCGGCCGGCGGGTCCGCTGCCTGCGACGGCGGCGAGATCGACGCCCTCGGCGGCGGCAACCCGCCGTGCGACGGGCGATGCATGGCGGCCGTTTGCGTCCGCAACGGGGGCGGGCTCGGATGGCGCCGCGGGCTCGGTGGCAGCAGGCGCCTGGGCGGACGCGGCCTCGGGTGCCGGACGGGTCGCGGAGGCGCCGTTGCCGTTGCCCGGGGCCATACGCGCGATGACGTGGCCGACCCTGACCGTTTCGCCCTCGGCTGCGAGGATCTCGGCGATCGTGCCCGTCACGGGCGCTGGAAGCTCCATGTCGACCTTGTCGGTGGACAATTCGACGACGGTCTGGCCCTCCTCGACCGTGTCTCCGACCTGCACGGCCCACGCGAGGATGGTGCCCTCCTGAACGGACTCGCCGCCTGCCGGAGTGACGATGTCCACGAGGGCGGTGTCGCTCGGTGTCACGTCCTCGCCTTCGACCGGTTGCGGCTCGTCTTCAACCGCGGGGGCGCCCGCCCGCGTCGCGTGGGGTGCGCTGCCGTTGTCATTTGGCGCGATCTCGCCGAGCACCGCGCCGACCGTGACCGTCTCGCCCTCGGCGGCGTGAATCTTCACAAGCGTGCCCGATGCGGGCGCCGGGACCTCGGCGTCGACCTTGTCGGTCGAGACCTCGACGAGCGTCTCGTCGGCCTCGACGGTGTCGCCCTCCCGCTTGTGCCATTCCAGGACCGTTCCCTCGCGGACGGACTCGCCCATCGCGGGAAGTGTTACCTGAACTGTCGTGTTCACGGCCATGCCTGAAGGCCCACTCTAGAAGGTTGCTGCCGTAGGTCGCTCTATCCTCACGGGACTACCCCTGGATCCGCTCCGGGTTGCAGGATTGGTCGCCGGCGGCGAGCTGAGCGCGACTGGCGCACGAACTCGTAGGAGCCGATGAACGGCCCGATCCCGCCGAGCACAGCGACGGCGACGGCGAGCCGCAGGTCGATGACCCGCAGGCGCATGGCGACGACGCACGCCAGCGACATCGCGATCCAGCCGACGCCGTGCCCCATCCCGAACACGGCCTCCAAGCCCGCCAGCCCGGGCACCAGCCACACGACGAGCAGCACGGTGTAGATCGCCGAATGGGTGAAGGACGCCCATTTCAGGCGCTCGAACGTGAGCAGACGACTCATGCGGTGTGCGCTTCGAGCAGGGCCGCCATGCGCCGCAGCGGCTCATCGGCCTCGGCGGGCCAGGCGGCGACGTCCGCCGGCCACCACGCGTAGTCGTCATGCTCCTTGTCCATCTCGATCTCGGCGCCGTCGGGTAGCCAGGCGAGGCCGACGACCATCACGAGCTGGTGCGGAAGGCGCACGAGCGCCTCGACGGTGAGCCGCTCGGCGCGCACCTTCCACTCCTCGTCGAGCTCGCGCGAGAGCGTCTGGGCAGGGCTTTCGCCGACATCGACCGCGCCGCCCGCGCCGAGCGCCCAGCGCCCTGCCCACGACGACAGCCAGGCCGCGCGGCGGCCGGCCAGCCAGCGCCCGTCGGCGGCGCGGGTGACCGCGAGCGCGGCCATCGACTCCGAGGCGTCGCCGTCGACGAGCCGCAGCGCCCAGCGGACGGGCTGCAGGTCGAGCAGGAGCTCGTCGCCCTGCTCCGCATGCGCGACGAGACGCGCCGACAGCCCGTCGTGGCTCGGCGAACCGCGATCGCGCAACGCTGCGATCGCGGCGTCCGCGGCGACGGCCTTGTCCTGCGGCGGCTCGTACTGCTCCTCCTGCCAGCGCGCATGCACGCGGTCGACGGGCCAGTGGCCGCGAGCGAGGATGGCCGGCTGCTGCATGTCGGCAACGATAGTTCGCCCCGCGCGAGCCACGCGCCAGGCTTCCCGCCCGTCAGCCGGTCGCCAGGGGCTCGCGATCGGCCAGCTCGAGTACGAGGTCCGCCGCCGCCGGGAGGTCCGGCAACTCCGACGTCGTCGGCGGCGCGGCGAGCGCGTGGATGAGCGCGTGCGCGAGCTGCGGGCGATTGCGTGCCACCGACACCATTCCGAGCTGCTCGTAGGCCCGATTGTTGATGCGGATGTGGCCGCGCTCCCAGCCGTAGGAGATGACGCGGCAGTCGCACATGAGTGCCTCGAGCACCGTCAGCCCGGCAGTCGAGTGGATCAGCACGTCGGCGGCGGCCAGCAGGGTGACCATGCGGTCGGTGAAGCCCCAGATCTGCACGCGGCTGTCCTGCGCGTACGCCGCCTCCAAGCGCTCGCGGGCGCGCTCGTTGTGGCCGGCGAGCACGACGACGGTGTCCGCGCCGTAGTGCAGCGCGGCGTCGGTCGCGGCGGGCAGGTCACCCACGCCCCAGCCGCCGCCGGACACGACGACGAGCGAGCCGCGCGTCGGCAGCTCGAGCTCGGTGCGGGCGGCGCTGCGCTCGGGCGGGCTCATGAAGCCGAGGTCGGTGAGGCCGTGAACGGCCTCGATCCGCGCGGCCGGGCCGGCGACGTCGCGCACCTCGGCGGCCGATTCGGGGTGCGTGACGAGGTGCAGGTCGATCCCCGGATGGGCCCAGAAGTCGAGCGCCGCGAGATCGGTGATCGCGCTCACGACGGGCGTCAGCAGCGAGCCGTCTGCGCTCATGCGCCCGAGCACCTCTGACCACAGCGGGTAGGTCGAGACGATCACGTCGGCCGGATGCTCGCGCAGGAAGGCCCGAAAGCCGCCGCGCGCGAGCCTGTCCAGGGTGGCCGAGCCGGCGCTGCGCACCGGGATGACCCGCGTGCCGAGGAAGTAGCCGGCGCTGAACGCGGCGTTGCCGGCGGTGGAGTCGATCTTCGAGGCGCCGCCGATGATCGTCCGTGCGACCGGCCCCGCAAGCTCGAGGCCGTCGACGATCTCGACGGTCGCGTCGCGCTCGCGCAGGGCCTCGGCGAGGACCCGCGCGGGCTGGTCATGGCCGGCGCCGATCGAGGCGGAGACGATGAGGACGCGTGTAGACATGGGGCGGGACTATCGTCGCCCTGATGCGAAGGCGCAAGCACTGGGGCTGGGGCTATGAAGACGACGCCTGGTCCGCGGAGCACCTCAAGGCGGCGGCGCCGGGCCTCGAGGAACACCTGCGAATCGCCGGCGACGGCGCCGTCGCGGTGCCGGTCGCGCTGGACGACGTCGTCCTGGCGCCGCCACGCGTCGCGCCGCCCCCGTCGATCACCGCGATCTGTTCGAGCGAGACGTACTCGCGTGCGGCGCACGCGTGGGGGAAGTCCTACAGCGACGTCGTGCGCGGCTTTCACGGCCGTTTCGACTTCCCGCCCGACCTCGTCGCGCGCCCGCGCGGTGAGCGCGACGTCGAGGCCGTGCTGGAGTGGGCGGACACCGCAAACGTCGCGGTCGTGCCATACGGCGGCGGGACGAGCGTCACCGGCGGCGTCACGCCCGACGTCCCGGGCCGCTTCGACGGCGTCGTCTCGCTGGACCTCGGGGCGATGGACCGCGTGCTGCAGATCGACGACGTCTCGCGTGCGGCGCTGATCCAGGCCGGGGCGCTCGGGCCGGTGCTCGAACAGCAGCTCAAGGCGCTGGAACTGACGCTGCGCTTCTACCCGCAATCATTCGAGCTGTCGACGCTGGGCGGCTGGATCGCGACGCGCGCCGGCGGGCACTTCGCGACCGCCGAGACGCACATCGACGACCTCGTCGAGTCGGTACGGGCGATCACGCCGAGCGGCGCCTGGCAGTCGCGGCGACTGCCCGCGTCGGGCGCCGGCGTCTCACCCGACCGCATGCTGCTCGGCTCGGAGGGGATTCTCGGCGTCATCACCGAGGCCTGGGTGCGGGTGCGCCCGCGGCCGCAGGCGCAGTCGCTCGCGGCTGTGCGCTTCGCCTCCTTCGACGACGGCATCGAGGCGCTGCGGGCGATCGCGCAGTCCGGCTTGCGGCCCTCCAACTGCCGCCTGATCGACGCCGAGGAGGCACGCATGACCGGCGCCTCCGACGGCACGGCGGCGCTGCTCGTGCTCGGCTTCGAGGGCGCGTCGGAGGCGATCTTGCCCGTCGGCGAACTGCTCGACCGCGGGCTGCACATCTGCGCCGACGCAGGCGGCGAGTGGGACGAGCGCGCCGTGCGCCGTCCGCGCTTCGCGGGCGACCCCGCGGGCAGCGGCGACGCCGTCGGCGCCTGGCGCGCCGCGTTCTTCCGTGCGCCCTATCTGCGCGACGCCTTCGTCGCGATGGGGATCCTGACCGAGACCTTCGAGACCGCGGTGACCTGGGCCGGCTTCGCCGCCCTGCACAGCGCCGTCACGGCGGCTGCCGGCGAGGCGCTCGGCCCGGCGGGCCGGGTCACGTGCCGCATCTCACACGTCTATCCCGACGGGCCCGCACCGTACTTCACCGTGCTCACGGCGGCGCGGCGCGGCGAGGAGGCCGAGCAGTGGGCGCAGATCAAGGCCGTCGTCAGCGAAGCGCTACTGGCCGCCGGCGGCACGATCACCCATCACCACGCCATCGGCCGCGATCACCGGCCCTGGTACGACCGCCAGCGCCCGGACCCCTTCGCGGCCGCGCTGACGGCGGCGAAGCGAGCGGTCGACCCGGCCGGCCTGCTGAACCCGGGCGTCTTGATCGACGCCTGATCCGCGCTACCGTTCAGCGCAGCATGTCAACGCCCGCCGAGAAGGTCGCCGCCAACCTGCGCGCCTTTGCGATCGCGCTGAACTCACATGACCGCGAGAATCCGACGCACACCGCGCACGGGATCGGCCTTGCGCACTTCGACATGGAGCGGCTCGGCTTCGACGAGGGCGAGGAAGTGCTGCCCGGGATCACGCTCCACGCCGACGGCGGCGTGACCGGCAACTTCCGCGTGCTCTGCGATGGCGATCACCTCGAGGAGAAGGAAGCCGAGGAGGCCGAGGTCATCGACGCCGTCTCCTCACAGGAGCAGATGATCCCCATCGGCTCGCCGTCCTCGGACGACGACGAGCGGCGCGCGATCTAGCTCTTATTCAGCTCGGTCGTCATACCGTCGCCACCGAAGCAGACGAGCCCGGCGATCTTCATCGCCTCGGCCCGCGGCAGCTCGTAGCTGTGCGCCGCGTCGCGGAAGAGCTCGCCGCCGGCGTGGACGTGCCACCAGATCGCGTCGCCCACGTACGGATCGGTCGTCGTGCTGTCGCTCGGGCGCAGGTGGCCCGCGGTCACGTCCCGGCGCGGGACGTACACGCGCACCGGCATGCTCGTCTCGAAGACGAGCGTGGGGTGGTCGGACTGGGCGATGACCTCGCCCGCCGCGGTGACCGTGGCCGGCCGCGAGCTGACGTGCCCGTCGACGCGGTGGGAGGGATCGCGCAGCCGTCCGCCGTCGACCTTCTCATCCTCGACGAGCCAGCGGTCGACGCGACCGAAGTACAGAGCGGCGAAGCCGCGCAGCCAGCTCGCTTCGGGCAGCGGCTCCTGGTAGGCCCAGACCGCGTCGGTGCGCACGTCGTCGCCGACGCGCAGCGACCAGTAGGTCGCGACGCCCTTGAACGGGCAGTGGGTCGTGGTGTCGCTGGGCTCGAGCAGCGCGTCGTCGATGTCCTCGAGCGGGACGTAGGCCACCG
>DATLNO010000175.1:0-14877 GCA_035536715.1 Solirubrobacteraceae bacterium | reverse complement strand
CTGGAGCGCGAGGGCCGGGAACGCGCGCCGCACGGCAGCCTCGTCGACGCCGCGCTCGGCGAGCCAGGCGGCGACGGGCCCGCGGCGCAGCACGATCGCCATCAGCGCCCGGGCCGCGGCGGCGGGGTCGCCGTCGTCGATCCCCGCAACCGCGGCGGCAAAGGCGTCGTCGCGGTCGGCCGGCTGTGCGCGCAGCGCGGCAGTCACCGCTTCCGTGGTGATGTCACAGTCGCCGAGCACCTGGCGAACCGCCGCCGTCGCGACGAGCGCGTGCAGGATGTGAGCGCTGCCGACCTGCGCGTCGTTGGCCTCGTCTGCCAGCCGCACCGCGGCTGCGAGCGTCCACACGGCGTCCGCCGACAGCGAGACCTCGGGACCGCCCTCGGGCTTGCCGCGAGGCAGCCGCATGCCGATGCGGGCGCGGATCGCGCCCTCTCGAACCCCGGACTGGGCGAGCGCGAACTGCGACGGCCCGCCGGAACGCAACGCGCCGAGCAGAAGGTGCTCGAGGGCGATGTCGCCGTGGCCGAGGCCGCGCGCCTCCTCGGTCGCGATCAACACGGCCTGGCGCGCGCTGGGGGTGAAGCGCTTGAACACCGTGAGCTACCTCCCCCGCATCTGACGGCAGGCGAGCGTCACATGGATCCGGGGGCGCCGGCGGTCCTGCTGACGTCTGCACGGAAGAGGAAGTGCGTCGGGTGGCCCGCGGGGTCATCCCGGTGCAGCTCAATCGTGCCGGCAATCGGCACGAGCAGACCCTGGGCGTGCATGTAGACCGTCTCGATCTCGGCGCTGCGGATCTCGCCGGACTTGAGCGCACGCGCGATCTCCTGGTGAGGCTTGAGGTTCTCGCGGTCGATGATCGACGGCCAGCGCGCGGCACGCAGGTCCTCCTCGCGGCAGCCCAGCAGCGAGCAGAACGCCTCGTCGAGGCGCGCGAAGCGGCCGTCGAGCGAGATCAGGGCCGCGGCTTGACCGGGCGCGACGTCAGGCAGAGCCGGACGCGAGGGCGCAGGCGCGGCATCTGCGCCGCTTGACGTCGCGGGGACGGTCCAGGGCGAGGCGTGAACGGCGGCCGGCGTGCCGTACGCACCCGGCTCGAGGACATCTGCGGGCGCCACCTCGAACGCGAACTCCTCGCGGATCGCGTCCGCGGCGGCGCGGGCGCGCTCGGCATCGGCGAGCAGTTGCTGCGCGCGCAGCTTCGCGTGCTCGCGCTCGGCGCGAACCTCGGTGGCAGCCGTGGCGGCCGTCTCGAGCTCTTCGCGTGTGCGATCGAGCTCCGCGCGCACGGCATCGAGCTCGGCGCGCGTGTTGTCGACCTCGGCGCGGGCGCCGGCGAGCTCGCCGCGCAGACCCGCCAGCTCCTCGCCGCGCGCCTCGAGCTCCGCCCCGCGACGCTCGAGCTCCGTGCCGCGCAGCTGCGCCTGCGCGTGGGCCTCGGCAAGTTCGGTGAGCCGCGACTCGAGCTCGGCGCGCACGCTCGAAAGTTCCCCGCCAAGGGCGGCGAGCTCGCCGTCGTGCGCGCTGAGCTGGGCACCGCGGGCGCCGACCTCGGCATGCGCAGCAGCGAGCTGCTCGCGGGTGTCGGCGAGCGCCTGCTGGCGCGCCTGCAGCTCGGCACGCAGGGCGCGCAGCTCGTCGTCGCGACCGTGCAGCGCCTGCGTACGCTGTTCGAGTTCGGCATTGCGGTCGCGCAGCTCGGCGTCACGCCGCTGCAACTCCGACGTGCGGCCATGCAGCTCCGTGCTGCGGGCATCGAGCTCGGCCCGGCGCGCCAGCAGATCCGCGTCGCGCGCGGCGAGCTCCGCGCGCGCAGCAGCGAGCTCCTCGGTGCGCGTCTCGAGCTCGGCGCGAGCGCCTTCCAGCTTCGCCCTGCGCGCGTCGAGCTTGCCGCGCGCGGCATGCAGCTCCGCGCGCACGGCCTCGAGCTCGCCGCTGACGGCTCCGATCTGAACCGGCGCGGCCGTCAGCTCGTTGCGCGCCGTGTCGAGCTCGGCGCGGGCTGACCCCAGCTCGCCGCGCACGCTCTCGAGGTCCGCGCGGACGGCCGCTGCCTCGCCGCGGGCAAGGGCGCTCTCGCCTCGCGCCGCCTGCAGCTGAGCGCGCGCGTTCTGCAGCTCGGCACGGAGCGCATCGGCATCGTTCTGCGCCGCGTCGGTCTCGGCGCGCAGAGCGATCATCTCGGCGCCGGCGCTCTCGTTGTGCGCGGCTCGCTCGGCATGGACGGCGTCGCGGATCGCGTGCAGCTCTGCGCGGGCCTGCTCGGCGTCGATCCGGGCCGCCTCGGCTTCCCCGCGGGCGGCCTCGACCGCGCCGGCGGCGGAGTGCGCCACAGCCTGCACGGCATGCAGCTCGCTGCGAGCGGCCTGCGCCTCGGCGCGGGCGGCCTGCAGCTCGGCTCGGGCCGTGTCGGCCTCGGCACGCGCCGCCTGCGCCGCCGACGTCGCGGCAGCGGCCGTAGTCTGCGCGACCTGCAATTCGTGGCGGGCGGTCTCGGCGTCGGCGCGCGCAGCGCTCAGCTCGTTGCGGGCGGACTCGGCCTCGGCACGGGCCGCGTGCGCGGATGCCTGGGCGTCGCCACCGGTGGCTGCGGCCTGGGCACGTGCTGCCAGGGCCTCGGCATGGGCGGACTGCGCGTCGGCGCGGGCGGACTGTGCCTCGGCCTCGGCGGCGTGCGCGGCCGTGGCGGCGGACTGGGCCTCCGCGCGCGCGGCCTGCGCCTCGGCGCGGGCGGAGACGACCTCGGCCTGGGCGGCTTCGGCCGCCGCGCGCGCGGCGCCGACCTCGGCCTCGGCGCCGGCTGCGGCGGCGCGTGCATGCTCGGCCTCGGCGCGCGCGGCATCGAGCTCGCAGCGCGTGTCCTCGATGCGCGCGCGGGCCTCATCGAGCTCGCTGGTCAGCAGTTCGACACGGCCCTCACCGGCAGCCTGCACGCTGAGAGCGCGCGCGCTCGCAGCGTCGCGCTCGGCCTGTGCGTGCGCGAGCTTGCCAAGGGCCTCCTCGCGTTCGATCGCCGCTGCGGCGGCGTCGTGCTCGGCCTCCTCGAGTCGTTCACGCAGGACGCGGGCGCGCTCGACGAGATCCTCGAGCCCGGGAAGCTGGTTGACGGACTTCGCGTCGGCGCCGTGGCCTGCGCGGCCGGCGGCCTCGTCCCTGCGGCGAGCGGCCTCGGCGGCGGCGGTGCGGGCGGCCTCGCGCTGATCGGCCATCCGGCGGTCGACGTCCTCGCGCGTGAGCGACGGCGCGTCGACGTCGCGCACGACGATCAGGATGCCGGCAAGGCGAGCGCTCGGATCGGGCTGATGGCCCTCGCGCACGACGCCCTCGATCGCTTCCAGCGCACGCCCATGGCGCAGGCGCAGCGCCTCGGGGTGCCAGGTGCCCGCGTCACGCGAGCCGAGCTCGCTCAGCAGCGAGGTGAACTCCCCGCCGAGCGCGAGCGGCACGGCGACGACGACGAATTGCAGCGACCGGGTGGTCCCACCCGGCGTGTGCGCGCGGAACGTGCGCGGCGCCGCGAAGTCGGCGCCATCGGCGCGGAGCAACTGGTCGAAGGCGCGCCTGACGGCGTCGTCGGCGCCCGGAACGAGCACCTCGCCGGTCGGGCGACCCACGAGCCGGTCGGCTGGGGCGCCGAGCAGGCCGACCACACCGACGCCGCATTCGGCGACGGCGCCATCAGGTGTGCTGAGCACATAGCTGCCGTCCGCGAGGCCGAGCAGGACCTGTTCGATCTGCTCGTCGCTGACCGTGGGCGCAGGCAGCTGATCGCCCTGGAGGCTCATGGGGTACCTATCGGCCTCCGCTCAAAAGGGTTGAGCTGCCATCGGCGTTGATGGCGGAAACGTCCGTTTTCCGGGGGACACGGGCCGGCACCTCCCGCGCCGTCCCGCCGTCCGGCCGGGCCATCGCCCGGCCGGCCCCTGCGACCCGCGTCCTCCATGTCAGACGGCGCAGGTCGTGCCCTCCGATGGGCGATTCGGCGAAGCTAGCCCTGGCCTGGCCACCCCGCAAGCGACGTGCGCAAACTATGTGCATTGCGGCGGCAAAGGTCACCGCTTTGCTGGCAGCTTCGCTATCGCGTCACGCGCGCGGCGAGCACGATGAACTGCGTGCCGCGCGTCTCCAGGCGAACCGCGTTGCTCGTGTTGCCTTCGACGGTCTCGAGCTTGCCGCTCTTGGGCGTCGAACGCGCGATCGCGAGATGCGAGGCGCGCACGCGATCGCGGAACTTGTAGAAGACGATGTCGCCCGCGCGGATCGATGAGATCGGGATCTGGCGCAGATGCCGGCGGCCGGCGATCGCGTCGGCGTAGGAGCGGTCGGGATCGATCAGGCGTGAGGAGAGCCTGACGCCGGCGCGCAGGTAGGCCTGGTGAACGAACGCACCGCACCAGACGCGGCAGGGCGGCACCCTGAGTCCCATGGCGCGCTCCCAGCGGTCGATCGTCGGCGAGCAGTTCGACGTGCCGCGTTCGGCGATTCCCTCCTGCTTGACGGCCCAGCTCAGCGCGGTTTCGCCGAGCGACCGGGGCACGTCGGTGGCGCTGCCGATGCTCGGCAGGAGCGTGCCCGCGAGCGCACAGCTGACGGCGGTGACGAGCGCAATGGTGAGGCGGCGGGGCATCGCGCCATGATGAAGCATGAGCAACCGGGCGACGCCGGCAGCCAGGCCTGCCTCAACGCGCGCCATGCTCGAGCTCGGCCGCCACGGCCTTGCGCAGCGACGCGTCGAATCCGATCGGCGCGATGTCGAAGAGCGCCGCGCCGGTCGGGTCGGTCACCACCGTCTTCGTCGACAGCCCCTCGATCAGCGGCCGCGCGACGCGCGTGTCGACCGGCGTGACGAGCCCGATCCACAGCGACGACAGCCACGGCGTGAGCAGCGGCACCGGCACCTTGGGCCGCGGGCGGCGACCGAGCGCAACCGCCATGCGGTCGAGCATCGCGCCGTAGGCCAGCACGTCGGGCGAGCCGATCTGCACCTCACGCCCCACGGAGCCCGCGACCTGCGGCGCAGCCGCAAGGTACGCGACGACGTCGTCGATGTCGATCGGCTGGGTCGGCGTCGAGAGCCAGCGGGGCGTGATCATCACCGGCAGCCGCGCGACCAGGTGGCGCAGCGTGCGGTAGGACTCGCTCCCCGCGCCGACGACCATGCCCGCACGAAAGTACGTCAGCGCCGGCCCGTGCTTCGCCAGCGTGCGCGCGGTCGCGTCGCGGCTGCGCAGGTGCTTGGAGCCCGGCGCATCGCCGAGGCCGCCGAGGTAGATCACGCGCGGCACGCCGGCCTGGGTGCACATCTGCGCGAACGCATCCGCGGCGCGGCGCTCGCGCTCCTCGAAGTCGCCGCCCTCGCCGCGGCCCATCGAGTGAACGAGGTAGTAGGCGACGTCGATCCCATCGCCGGCGCCGTGCAGCGAGTCCGGCGCCAGGACGTCGCCCTCGTGCACGTGCAGGCGTGGGTGGTCGGTCGGCAGGTCGCGCGTTCGTCGCGCGTCGCGCACGAGGGCGCGGACGTCTGCACCGTCATCGAGCAGGCGCCGGACGAGGGCGCTACCGATGAACCCCGTCGCACCGGCTACCAGAGCGTTCATGAGAGGGGGTACGCGACAGAAGCGCGTAGCGACCAAAGCACCTCGTTTTCGTGCCAGGCGAGTAGGGACCGGCGGGTTGCTCTCGACGACCGATGAGTTCGCGGCCATTGCCCAGTCTCAACTGGCACCACGACGCTGAGGAGGCCGTCATGACCACCGTGACCACCGAGATCGACCGCACCGCAACGCCCGCCGACGAGGACGAGCGCTCCCGCTGGACAGCGCTCGTCGTCCTCTGCGCCGGCATGCTGATGATCGTTCTCGACGTCACCGTGGTGAACGTCGCGCTCCCGTCGATCCAGGACGACCTCGGCTTCTCGCAGTCCAGCCTCGCCTGGGTCGTCAACGCGTATCTGATCGCGTTCGGTGGTCTGCTGCTGCTTGCCGGCCGGCTCGGCGACCTGATCTCGCGGCGCGACGTGTTCCTCGCCGGCCTGGGCGTCTTCACGCTCGCCTCGGCTGCGTGCGGCCTGGCGCAGAGCCAGGAGATGCTCGTCGCGGCACGCTTCGTGCAGGGCGTCGGCGGGGCGATGACGTCGGCCGTGATCCTGGGGATGATCGTCACGATGTTCCCTGAGCCCCGCGAGCAGGCCAAGGCGATGGGCGTGTACGCCTTCGTCGCCTCTGCCGGCGGCGCCGTCGGACTGCTCGTCGGCGGCGTCCTCACCCAGGCGATCAACTGGCACTGGATCTTCTTCGTGAACATCCCGATCGGGATCGTCACGGCCGTCCTGGCGATCCGCCTGATCGGCCGGGACCGGGGAATCGGTTTCGCCGCGGGCGCCGACGTCCTGGGCGCGCTGCTCGTCACGGCAGCGCTGATGCTGCTCGTCTACACGATCGTCGGCCCGGCGGCCGATCTCGGCTGGGGCGCGGAGCGCACGCTCGCGCTCGGCGCTGTGTCGCTCGTCCTGCTGGCGCTGTTCATCGTCCGTGAGGCGACCGCACGCACGCCGCTCGTGCCGCTCGGGATCTTCCGCTCCCGCAACGTCGCGGGCGCGAACCTCATCCAGGTCGTGTCGGTCGCGGGCATGTTCGGGATGTTCTTCATGGGTGCGCTGTACCTGCAGAACGTGCTCGATTACGACGCGCTGCAGACCGGCCTCGCGTTCCTGCCCGCGACCGTGCTGATGGCCGCCGTGTCGCTCGGCTACTCGCACAAGCTCGTCATGCGCTTCGGCGCCAAGGCGACGCTCGTGCCGGCGCTCGGGCTGATCGCCGTCGCGCTGCTGCTGTTCACCCTGGCCCCCATCGACGGCAACTACGTGACGCACGTGCTGCCCGTCACGATCCTGCTGGGTCTCGGCGCCGGCCTCGCCTTCCCCGCGCTCATGATGCTCGCGATGTCCGGCGTGCGGCCCAGCGAGGCGGGGCTGGCATCGGGCCTGGTCAACACGACGGCGCAGGTGGGCGGCGCGCTCGGGCTCGCGGTCCTGGCAACGCTCGCCTCGACGCGCACCGGCGATCTGACCGCCGCGGGCGAGCCGCTCGAGTCAGCGCTCAACGGTGGCTACCACCTCGCGTTCACGATCGGCGCGCTGCTGATCGCCGCCGCGATCGCGGTCGGGATCCTCATGCTGACGTCCGGCGAGGCCACCGCCGAAGAGGCGTCGAGCGCAGCCGCGACGCAGCAGCAGGTCTGCACCGAGGCAGCGTGACCGAGGCGTTACTCCAAGCGGCGCGCGGCGGCGACGAGCTCGCGTTCGAGCGGCTCGTGCAGCCGCATCGCCGCGAGCTGCACGCGCACGCCTACCGGATGCTCGCCTCGGTCCACGACACCGAGGACGCGTTGCAGGACGCGCTGCTGCGGGCCTGGCGCGGGCTGCCCCGCTTCGATGGGCGCAGCTCGCTGCGGGCATGGCTGTACAAGATCACGACGAACACCTGCCTGGACGTCATCGGCCGGCGCCAGAAGCGCGTGCTGCCGCTGGACATGCCGGCCGCCGAGCTCGGCGAGGCGCCGGGGCGCCCGCTGATCGAGTCGGTCTGGGTCGAGCCGTACCCCGACGACGTGCTCGGCCTCGAGGACGGCTTCGCGAGTCCTGAGGCGTCCGTCGAGCTGCGCGAGAGCGTCGAGCTCGCCTTCGTCGCCGCGCTGCAGCACCTGCCGGCCAACCAGCGCGCGGCGCTCATTTTGCGCGAGGTGCTCGGGTTCTCCGCCCAGGAGACGGCGGACACGCTCGACACGACGGTCGCGTCGGTCAACAGCGCGTTGCAGCGCGCTCGCAAGACGATCGACGAGCGCCTACCGCAACGCAGCCAGCAGCAGTCGCTGCGCACGCTCGGCGACGCGCGCCTGCGCGAGATCGTCGAGAACTACATGGACGCCATGCAGCGCGGAGACGTCGAAGCCGTCGTTGCGATGCTGGCCGAGGATGCGGCCTGGTCGATGCCACCGTTGGCCACGTGGTATTCCGGTTCCGAGTCGCTGCGCTCGTTCCTCACGATCGGCCCGCTCTCCGGGGCATGGCGCTGGAGCCGGATCGTGACGACCGCCAGCGGCCAGCCGACCGTCGCCGCCTACACGTGGCGCGCCGACGAGAACTGCTTTCGGCCCTTCGCGCTCGACGTGCTGACCATCGGCGACAGCGGCGTCATCACGGACATCACGTCCTTCATCGCGCGCTCGGCCGAGCCGGTCGATGCCGAGCGCTTCGCGCGGTATCCCGACGAGGCCGTCGACGACGCGATGGCGACTGCCCTGTTCGCGCACTTCGGCCTGCCGGCGCGAGTGGACTGACGAACGCCACGGCCTAGTCGAAGTCCACGAACACCTCGACGATCACGCGACCGGCGCCGACTAGTGACGGATGCGTACCGACAGGCAGGTGACGCAGCCCTCGAGCTTCTCGAACTCGGTGATCGGCACCTCGATGACCTCCAGGCCTCTCTCGCGGAACATTGCGGCCGTGCGCGGCGCGTCGGCGGACATCAGCACTGCACCGTCACCAAGGTCGACCACAGCGGTGCCGTGCTCCTCGGGCACTTCCACGAAGCTGGGATACGCGCTTGGATCGTCGACGATCTCGGTGCGGCCGATGATCGTGCCATCGGGCAGCGCGGTGACCGCCGACTTCAGGTGCAGGGCCTTGGTCACGGGCACGGGCACGGCCGTCCATCCCGCCGGCTCCGCGATCGCGCGCAGCTGCGCGATCCCCGCGTCGTTCGTGCGCGCGCTGCGCCCCACGTAGACGGTGCGACCGACCTTCAGCACGTCGCCGCCGTCGAGCGTGCCGGGCAGCTCGATGCGGTGCACGGCGAGGTCCGTCTCGGCGAGCGCCGTCGCGACGGTCGCGAGCTCGCCGCGCCGGGAGTCGGCGCCGGGAGATGTGAGGACCGCAATGTCGCCGAAGACGACGACGGCATCCTCGACGAAGACGCCGTCGGGATGCTCGTCGGCGGGCTCGAGCTCGGTGAGGTCCCACCCACGGCTGCGAAATGCGTTGACGTACGCGTGCCACTGTTCGAGCGCGAGGCCCGCGTCGACCGGCACGCGGTCGAGGTGCGTCAACTCGCCGCCGGCGAGGCGCGGGGACGGCCGCCGGGCAAGGAGGCGCGGGCTCACCGGGCGGAGGCTAGGGCAGCCGTCGTAGGAATGATCTGGCTGAGCGCCGTTGCCGCACTAGACACCATGTCAAACAGCCTCCAGCACATCCTGAACCGCGTCCTGGTCGTGCTCGGGGTGACCCTCGTCCTCGCGACCGGCATCGTCCTCGTCGCCCACGACGGCTCCACCGGCGCGGCAGAGGCCAATCGGTCTGCCGGCGCAGCGACGGCCACCGACAAGGTGCCGATCAAGGACTTCCTGTACGACCCGGACGGAATCACGGTCGCCGCCGGAACGAAGATCACGTTCACCAACGAGGACAGCGCGCCGCACACGGCGACCTCGGGACCGTCGCCCAGCCCTGACGGCGTCTTCGACACCGACATCCTGCAGAAGGGCCAGAGCAAGAGCATCACCGTCACCAAGGCCGGCACCTATGCCTACTACTGCGTGCTACATCCGTTCATGAAAGGCACCGTGATCGTCACATGAGCTCGGCCTCCACTGCCCTGCGCTACCTCGGCGCGCTCGCGACGATCGTCGTCGGCGCCGTCCATCTGCAGCAATACGCGGACTTCATCTCCGACGTGCCGACGATCGGCGTGCTGTTCCTGCTCAACGGCCTGGGCGCCGGGGTCGTGGCGATCCTGCTGGCGACCCGCCGCGCGCCACTCGGCGCGCTTGCCGGCGTCGCCCTGTCCGTCGGCGCGCTCGTCTCGATTGTGATCTCGATGACCGACACGGGGCTGTTCGAGTACACGGAGCCGACGCTGCGCGGCGCGGTCGTCATCGCGATCGCGGCAGAGGCGGCCGCGGTCGTGCTGCTGTGCGGTTACCTCGCGGCGCGGCGCACGCCTGAGCGCGTGCGCACGGATTGGACCACGACCTAAGCATGGCGGCGCCCGGCGCCTCGGGCGACCCCTACGCCAGGCAGCTGCGCCGCAGCGTCCTCGGCCTCTTGGCGATCGTCGCCGTCGTCATCGCCCTCGTCAGCGCCCTTCCGGGCCTGGATGACATCAGCGGCCCGCTCTCCAATGCCTCGATGTCCTGGCTACTGGCGGCGATCGGCCTGGAGTTCCTGTCGTGCGTGGGATACGTCCTGACGGTTCTGCTCGCCTTTCCCCGCGGCCGTACCGTGCCGACCGCCCGGCTGGCGTGGGCCGAGCTGGCCGCCAACGCCGTGCTGCCCGCGGGCGGCCTCGGCGGCCTCGGTCTCGGCGCGTGGGTGCTGACCCGCAAGGGCGTGCCATCGGCGCGCATCGCCGAGCGCTCGACGGTCGTGTTCATGCTCACGAGCGCAGCCAGCGTAGCGGCGCTCGTGGTCGTCGGACTCGGGCTCGGGTTGGGGCTGCTCTCCGGGCCGCAGGCCGCCGCGCTGACGCTCTTTCCCGCAGCGATCGGCCTGGCGGTGCTCGTCGCGGCGCTCGCGGGCGCGCGCACCGCCGAGCGGATCGCCAACCGGTCGCGGCGGCCGCGAGTCGCGTCAACGCTCACCTCGCTGGCCGCCGGCGTCCGCGCCACCAACGCCGAGCTGCGCCGCGGCAACTGGAAGCTCCTCGGCGCGCTCGGCTACTTCGTCTTCGACGTCGCGACGCTGGCCGCGACCTTCGCCGCGATCGGCGTTCACCCACCGATCGCGGCAATTGCGATGGCGCACCTCGTCGGACAGCTCGCATCGACGATCCCTGTCCCCGGCGGCATCGGCGTTGTCGATGGCGGCCTCGTCGCGGCGCTCGTGCTCTACGGGGTCGCGTTCGCACCCGCGACCGCCGCCGTGCTGCTCTACCGCGCGATCGCGCTCGTGCTGCCCGCGATCCTCGGGACGATCGCGTTCCTCATCCTGCGCCGCAGCCTGGATCAGCCGCTCATTCTGCGCCCTGGCTGCGTTTGATCCGCGTCCGTTTGTGCGGATTGATGCTAAACTGATCGCAGGCGACGCGGCTTCACGCGTTTGGAGCGGCGCTGCGACATACCACCTCGCGATTGCAGCCGAGCCCTTGCGGGACCGGCGGGTGAGCGCAGGACGGAGCGACCCATGTTCTCCCGGTCGGACATACCGGCCGACGTGCCGGCATCCGCCGCCAAGCGGCGGGTATCAATGCGCGACCGGCCGGCGGACCGATGACCTCTTCATCCACTTCGCCTGATGGGCCCGAGTGGGCCACGCTTGTCGTCCCCCCGACGAGCACGGCGAAGTTCGCCTCGCGGTTGCCCGGGCCTGCCCCCCTGATGGCCCAGGTGACCGCGAGGCGCCCCTCGTGAGCACGAAGAACCCCCGGATGGCTCGACACGATCCCGATCGAGCACGAACCTTCGAACGCGTTTCTGCGCACATGCTGGCGACGCGCGCGGAAGATCGGCGGCGTAGGCTCTCGCTGGCGCCGTACGCCGAGATGGTGTCCCGGCCGTCACGCCGGGGCGCCACGACATGAGCGTTGATGACGTGGGTCGGTCAGCGTCCTCTGATCGCCGCGCGGTGCAAGTGACACGGCGTCAGCGCAAGCGAGGGGCCACTTCGCGCTGACGGCTCTCACGCTGCTGACAATCACTCATGCGAAGTGGCATCGGCCGTGAGGCGCGTGGTGGCGACAGTCTCCGCGGCGGCGGCGCTGCGCGCATGTGCACCCACAGCCGCGAGGAACTGATCGCGCTCGATCACTAGGGCGGTGACGGAGCCCAGTGCCCGCACGGTGCCCGTGCGGGCAACGTCCCGCAGCAGCGCTATCTCGCCGAAGAACTCGCCGGCGCCCATCTGCCGACGTGGCGCCTTATCCACCTCGACCTGCACTGCACCCGCGTCGATCACGAAGAAGGCGTCGCCGGCCTCGCCTTGAACAATGATCGTCTCACCGTCGCGGTAGCTGCGTTCGCTGAGGCGAAGCGCGATGTTTTCGAGCGCCGCGATTGGAAGCGGCGCGAAGAGGGAGAGATTCCGCACGAGCGCAAACGTTCGTTCCGGCACCTGTGTGCCCGCTTCCCATGTCGCCACACGACCCGCTATTGCCAAGGCCACGGCAGGGAGGACCACGGCACCGGCAAGAATGGCTCCTCGAACGTCCAGCACGGCAACCAGCCCCGCGGCCACGACCGACCCGAGAGCGACAGCGACCACATCGATCGTCTCCTCGACTCCGAACACCCGCGCCATGACGTCATCGGGGGCGAGTCGCTGGATGAGCGTCAGCTGCGCTGCCTCCACAAGCGAGAACCCGGCCCCCATCACGACCAGCGCGGGAATGGCGGCGCCTACGGCCGGCCAAGCCGCGACAGCGCCGAACGCGAACCCAGCCATCGCGAGGCCCGCCGTCAGGCCCTTGGCGAGGCCGCCCCGAGCCAACAGCGTGAGCGATGCGGCGCCACCGAGCACGCCGCCGATCCCCCACGCGGCGTTAAGCCAGCCGGCGCCGCTCTCTCCCATGCTGAGCAGCTCGATCGCCGACACGATGACGAGCACGTCGAACACCCCCTCGACGAGAGCTTTGACCGCGAACACCGAGACGAGCAGTCGCATCTCTGTGTGCGCACGTACCGCGCGGATGCCCTCCGCGAGACTCGCGATCCCGCTGACCCGTTCGTCCAGCGGCGACGGGCGGACGTCTATCAGCAGCGGACGGATGATCAGCGCCACTGCGACATGGGCAGCGGCGCAGGCGACGAAGCCTACGTCGGTGCCCGTCAGCGAGACGAGAACACCGGCAAGCAGGCTTCCGAGGAGGAACCCTGCGTTGGAGATCACGCTCAAGACGACATTGGCGGCCGCCAGCTCGGCCGGCGTGCGGGCGAGCTGGGGCATCAGCGCGGCTTGAGCGGGCCGGTGCGCAGTATGGGCGATCGCAAACACCGCGGCGAACACCAGCACGACGCCCAGGGTCGCCCCGAGTCCTACAGCCGAGGCGGCTCCGAGGAGAGCTGCCACCCGCACCCACGAGCTCCACAGCAAGATCGAGCGTCGCGAGTGCCCGTCAGCGAGGGCGGCCGCATAGGGCGCGGCCAGTGCCGCCGGCAGCATCCGCGCCACGAGCGCGAGCGCCACTGCGCCAACGCCACCGTGGCGGTAGGCGTACAAGGCCAACACAATCGCGAAGGCCCAGTTACCGAGCGAGGCACCCGCCCAGGCCGCCTCGACGCGCGCGAGCGCGGGGTTGGCGAGTACCCCCCGCAGTGCCCTCATCGGCGCACTCTCCCATGCTCACCCCCACCGCGCCAAGGCGGGCGCCCGGTCGCCCGATCACGGAGCGGTAGTCGACCGCTTGCGGCCGCGCTCATCGGCGACGTATCGCAGGAACTCGGCCGCCGCGTCGGCGAACGTCGCCGGTGCGCACCATCCCGGCAGCGTGCCTCGCCGGGCCTGATCGAGGACGTTGCCCAGCCAGGGCCTCGGCCAAGCGCTTGGTGACGTAGCCCGTCGGCGGGCGCCCGCGCTCGGTCCACGTGGGCCCGATCTTCTTCTGGACCTGGCGTCCTCCGGGAGGCGGTACTTCACTAGGGCTTTCAAAAAAGAAAGCGCGCCCGAGAGGATTCGAACCTCTGACCTTCGGTTCCGTAGGCCGCACCAGCCGGCGAGGCGCTCGAAAGCAAGCGAGAGCAATCGAGAGCATCGTCCCTGCAAACACGCCTGTTTTGCAGCGTTTCGGCTGGCCAAAGGCCGCTAGGTGCGAAGACCGCCATTCGGACGTTTGGGCCAGGTTTGGGCCACACCGGATCTCTGAGTAGACCTGGAAACCCGAAACTACTGCGGACATCCTGGACGTCGCGGACGTAAGCACTCCCGACACGAGAAGCATTGTCCACGCCCGTGGCCAATCCGGGCGTTCGCCCGGTAGCGCGAGCAACCGTTTTCCCCCGGTGTAACAGATACGATTACGTGACCATGAGCACAACCGAACAACCCGCGCGCACGCTGCTAACCACGCGCGAAGTCGCCGCCCAGCTCGGCGTCGGACGATCCACCGTGTACCGCTGGATTACCGCCGGCCAACTCCCCGCCATCCGGATCGGCAGCGGACGCTGCGCCCCTATCCGCGTCCCCGTCGACGAGCTGCACGCCACGCTGCACCGCACCCGAGACGCCGCATGACCAACCTTCGGTCGCCGGTAGATCGGCCGAGGACGCGGCAGCGCGCGCCAGCGGGAGACATGGCCGATCACTCCCGCCCGGCGCGCGCGCCACGCGCCACCAACCCAGGAGACACCATGCCCACAAAGACACGTAGCGCTCTCGCCCGCCTAGACGAACTGACGGCCGCCGTCCACGCCGCCGAGCAGCACGCCACCAAAGCACAGGCAGAACGCAACGCGTCCGGCCGCTGGCTGCCCGCCGCACAAGCCCGGCTCGCCAGCTACCTGCTCAACGACAAGCGCGACCCCACCGAGGAACGCAAGCTGCGCGACGAGGTGCAGGAGCTCGAAGCGCTGCGCGTCGAGTTTGACCGGCGCGGCACCATCGCCCGGTACGCAGACCGGCGCGCCGTCCAACGCCACGAAGACGCAGTCGACGCCATCCAGGCGGCGCAGACCGAGCGCGTCGCGTTCATCACCGAGCACCGCGACCAACTACAGGCCGAGATGCTCGCTCGCTCACTCACCGCCCGCGACCAGCTACTCACCGCCGCCGACCAACTGTCAGCAGCCGCCGGCCAATGGCAAGCAACCGCCCGCGACTGGCGTGCCCTCATCGAACGCTGGCCCGACATGAGCCCCGCCACCATCCCGACCAGCCCGATCAGCGGC
>DATLNO010000174.1:0-8167 GCA_035536715.1 Solirubrobacteraceae bacterium | reverse complement strand
AAGAGTTCGCTGCTCATCGTGTCTGCCTGGCGTGCATGTCACGCACCTCCCCGTTGATGGCACCGTAGCGAAGAGCGCACAGCCGTCTGTATCACGTCGTCGGCTTGAAGGGCGGCGCGCCACATCGGGAAACGCCGGCGCGCCAAGATATCGGCCGCAAGCGCGCTTGCTACGTTACGAAAGCGGCGATACCCCGAGGGAGCAACGCAAGAGGAGAGCTTATGCCCGAGATGGCCGAGGTACCCGAGAAGAGCGACAGCACCGAAACGCTGGTGTGCCTCTTCCCGGGTTGTGACAGTCCGGCGGTACCCCCGCCCAACAAGACCGAGAACCCCAAGCGCCAGGGCCCCCCGCCGCGCTTCTGCGAGCGTGAGGACCACAACGCCGCCTCGGCCTACCAGGAGCGCCAGCGCCTGGAGAACGAAGCTTCCGCCGACTGAGCCATCCCAACATTCCGTCCCCGCCCGGCACGGATTCGGATGAGGATCACGCCGGGTCAGCTCCATCGCGTGCCCATGTGAACGAAGCGCTCCGCGGCGACGCCGCCCCCGCGGGCGAGCATCGCCCGCGTCGCTTCGGGCGTCGTGATGAAGCGCAGCAGCTCTTCGGCCGATGACGTGCGCAGCTCCGGACGCAGCGTGCTGACGTACCAGAGGCCTGAGATCGGAGTCCCGCGCACGTCGAGCTCGACGAGCGAGCCGCGCTCGAGCTCGTCACGCACGGTGTGGGCGATCGCGAGCGTGACGCCGCGGCCCGAGGCGACCTGCGCGAGCGCCGCCGCGAAGTTCGGGTAGGCGCGGGTTCGGCGCGGCGCGATCGACTGGCGAGCCAGGAATGCGCCGGTGTCCGTGGTGCGGTCGTTCTCGTGGGGCCCCAGCAGCCATGGGGTGCTGACGAGCGCCGCCGGCGCCAGTCCCTTCGACGTCGCGAGCGTGTGGCCGGGTGCTGCGACGACGATCAGCCCGTAGCGCAGAAAGGGCTCGGAGATCATCGCGGGCACGTCCTGCCGTTCGGTGACCGGCGGGCCGAGCGTGATGTCGGCACTGCGGTTGACGAGCAGCGCGGCGTGGCCCTCGCGCGGGGCGACCTGCAGCTCGACTTCGATGTCGGGGTGGCGGTGCGCGAACGCGCTCAGCAACGGTTCGGCCGCGTATTCGGCGAACGGCGGCGTGGCCGCCACGCGCAGCGTCGCCTTGTCGGTCTCGCCGGCGTGCATCGCCCGGCGGGTCTCGTCGGCGAGGTCGAGGATCGCGCTCGCGGCGCTCGCCAGCCGCCGCCCCCCGGGCGTCAGCTCGATGACGCCGCCCGACCGGACGTAGAGCTTGTCGCCGAGCTCGCGACGCAGCGCTCCGACCGCGCCGGATACCGCCGGCTCGGAGACTTCGAGGGCGTGCGCCGCCGCCTTCACGGAGCCGAGCCGCGCGACCGTCATGAACGAGCGAAGCTGCGAGAGAGTCAATTAAGCGATCGCTTCATTCGGTTTGCATTGGCGATCGTACCGTGCATAGGATCGCCGCCGGACACTTTCTGGAGGAGAGGAGCGTCACACCTTGGCAATGCAGACCCCAGCGCCCTGCGACTACTCGCGGGCAACGAGCGTCGATGACGCCATAGCGCAGCTTGAGGCGCTAGGCGGCAATGCTCGCATTCTGGCCGGCGGATACAGCCTCATCCCCATGATGAAGCTGCGTCTGGCCAATCCTGGTCACGTGATCGACATCAACCCGCTCGAGCCGGAGCTCAGCTACATCCGCCAGGAGGGCAACGAGATCCGCATCGGCGCGCTGACCCGCCACGTGATGATGCTGGAGTCCGACCTGCTCGCCCGCGTGTTCCCGGACATCTTCCGTGAGGCCGAGGCCGTTCTCGCCGACCCCGTCGTCCGTAACCGCGGCACGATGGGCGGCTCGCTGTGCCAGTCCGACCCGGCCGAGGATCTCTCGGGCGTCGTCGTGGCGCTCAAGGGCCAGGCCGTTCTGCGCGGCCCCGGCGGCGCCGAGCGCGTCGTCGGAATGGACGAGTTCCACATCGGTCCGTACATGACGGCCGTGCAGCCGACCGAGATGCTCATCGAGGTGCGATTCCCGATCAGCCAGGGCTTCGGTGGCGCGCACGAGAAGGTCGAGCGGCGTGCCGGCGACTTCGCGATCGTCGCGGCGTCCGCCGCCCTCAGCATCCAGGGCGGCACGATCCGCTCTGCGGGCATCGCCTGCAGCGCTGTCGGTCCGACCACGATGCACATCGGCCGCGCAGAAGAGGCCCTCGTCGGGCAGGCGCCGTCCGAGCAGCTGTTCCAGCAGGCCGGCCAGATGGCCTCCGCCGACTGCTCGCCCAACAGCGACGGCCGCGGGCCCGCTGACTACAAGCGTGCCGTTGCCGGCGTGCTGACCCAACGCGCCCTCAGCCGCGCCGCGGCGACGGCACTGCGCTAGGAGGAGATACATGCTCGTATCCATCAACATCAACGGCCAGGTGTACTCGCACGACGTCGAGCCGCGCCTGCTGTTGGTCCACTTCATTCGTGAGTACGCCGAGCTGCACGGCACCCATTGGGGCTGTGACACCTCCAACTGCGGGATCTGCATCGTCCTCATGGACGACCCGCACAGCTCGCAGCCGCCGTACCCCGTCAAGTCGTGCACGATGCTCGCCGCGATGGCCGAGGGCTACGACATCGTCACGGTCGAGGGTATGTCCAAGCCTGACGGCACACTGGATCCGATCCAGATGGGCTTTCACGAGATGCACGCACTTCAGTGCGGCTTCTGCACCCCGGGGATGATGTCCACGGGGCGCTGGTTGATCGAACGACACCCGAACCCAACGCAGATGACTGACCACGAGATCCGGGACGGAATCTCCGGCAACCTGTGCCGCTGCACCGGTTACGACAACATCATCAAGGCGATTCGGTGGGCAGCTGCCTACATCCAGGAGCACCCCGAGTCCGCCAGGACAGGAGCAAGGTAACCCGCATGGCAACTGTTGAGACAGGACCAGGACGGCATCCCGAGTGGTATGCCCACGCGACCGGTGACAAGTTCGGCAAGGTAGCCGACGCGCCGATCGGATTCGGTCACATGAAGCGCAAGGAGGACGCGCGATTCATCCGCGGCCTCGGCGACTACATGGACGACGTCCGGCTCCCGGGCATGGTGCACGGCGCGATCCTTCGCTCCCCGTACGCCCACGCGCGCATCAACTCGATCGACACGTCGGCGTGCCTCGCGCATCCGAAGGTCGCCGCGGTGGTCATCGCCAAGGACCTCGAGACGCTCGGTCTGGCCTGGATGCCGACCATCTCCTACGACACGCAGGCCGTGCTCGCAGGCGACAAGGTCCGCTTCCACATGCAGGAGGTCGCGTTCGTCATCGCGCTCGACGCCTACTCGGCGCAGGACGCGCTGCAGCTGATCGACGTCGATTACGACGTGCTGCCGGCGATCGTCAACTGCCGCAAGGCGCTCGATCCCGACGCCCCGCTGATTCGCGACGACAAGGTCGGTCAGGTCGACAACCTCGCTTCTCCTCTGTGGGAGGCCGGCGACAAGGCCATGTGTGACCGCGTGTTCGCAGACGCCGACGTCGTCGCCAAGCGGACGATCCTCGACCCGCGTTCGCACCCGTGCCCGATGGAGACGTGCGGCATGGTCGCCGATATGAACCCGGCGACCGGTCAGCTGAACATCTACAACGGCAACCAGGCGCCGCACGCGCACCGCACGGTGTACGCGCAGGTGGCGGGTCTGCCTGAGCAGAACATCCGCATCCTCTGCAACGACATCGGCGGCGGGTTCGGCAACAAGGTGCCGGTCTACCCGGGCTACGTCTGCGCGATCGCAGGTTCGATCGTCGCCGGCGCGCCGGTGAAGTGGATCGAGGATCGCTCGGAGAACCTGTCATCGACCGGGTTCGCTCGCGACTACCTCATGTACAGCGAGATGTGCTCCAAGGGCGGCAAGATCACCGGACTGCGCGTCGACGCGATCGCCGACCACGGCGCGTTCGACTCGACCGCTCAGGCCACGAAGTT
Organism: Solirubrobacteraceae bacterium; assembly: GCA_035536715.1. Taxonomy (GTDB): domain Bacteria; phylum Actinomycetota; class Thermoleophilia; order Solirubrobacterales; family Solirubrobacteraceae; genus CADCVQ01. The sequence continues at coordinate 4,134 of DATLNO010000174.1, read as the reverse complement.
CCCGGCCGGGTTCTTCCACATCGTCACGGGGTCCTACGACCTCGCCGGCGCGCACTGCCAGGTCAAGGCCGTGTACACGAACAAGGCACCCGGCGGCGTCGCCTATCGCTGCTCGTTCCGCATCACCGAGGCCGTCTACCTCGTGGAGCGGATGGTCGACGCGCTGGCCATGGAGATGAACGTCGATCCGGTCGAGCTGCGGATGAAGAGCTTCATCCGGTCCGACCAGTTCCCGTACGAGACGGCGACCGGCTGGGTCTATGACTCGGGCGATTACCACAAGGCCATGAAGCTCGCGATGGAGATCGCGGACTACGACGGCCTGCGCCGTGAGCAGCAGGAGAAGCTGGCCAACGGCGAGATGATGGGCATCGGCGTCGCCTTCTTCACCGAGGGTGTCGGCGCGGGTCCGCGTCGCCATATGGACATCCTCGGCCTGGCGATGAACGACGGCGCAGAGCTGCGCGTTCACCCGTCCGGCAAGGCCGTCGTCTCGCTGTCCGCGCAGACGCAGGGCCAGGGGCATGAGACGACGTTCGCGCAGATCGTTGCCGAGGAGCTCGGCATCAGCCCGAACGAGATCATGGTCCGCCACGGCGATACGGACAAGACGCCGTACGGCCTGGGCACCTACGGAAGCCGGTCGACCCCGGTCTCCGGCGGCGCCGTCGCCGTCGTGTCGCGCAAGGTGCGCGACAAGGCTCGCCAGTTCGCGGCGCTCATGCTCGAGACCCGCGCAGAGGACCTCGCGTGGGAGAAGGGACGCTGGTACGTCAACGGCGACCCGGAGCGCGGCGCCACGATCGAGTCGATCGCGGAGTACGCCTACAGCGCGACCAACCTGCCCGAAGGGCTGGAGGGTGGCCTGGACGCCAACGCCGTGTACGACCCGCCCAACCTGACGTACCCCTTCGGGGCGTACATCGCGGTGGTCGACGTCGACCCCGGCACGGGCAAGGTCCACATGCGTCGCTTCATCGCAGTCGATGACTGCGGCGTGCGGATCAACCCGATGATCGTCGAGGGCCAGATCCATGGCGGTCTCGTCGAGGGCATCGGCCAGGCGTTGATGGAGATCATCTCCTTCGACGAGTCGGGTAACTGCATGAACGCCTCGTTCATGGACTACCTCCTGCCCACGGCACTGGAGTGCCCGCCCGGTGGGTTCGAGCTCGGCGAGACGGTCACGCCGTGCCCGCACCACCCGATCGGCGCAAAGGGCGTCGGCGAGAGCCCGTGCGTCGGGTCCCCGCCGTGCATCGCCAATGCCGTCGTCGACGCGCTCTACCACGCCAAGGGCATCAAGCACATGGACATCCCGTGCTTCCCCGCCCGCGTGTGGGCCGCGATGAACGGTAACGAGCAGCCCCCGCAGTGAGAAATGACGCGCTTGCGCGGCGAGCTGAAGAGCTCGCCGCGCAGGGCGCGGCCTTCGCGACCGCGACCGTCGTCCGCGCCCAGCGACCGACGAGCGCGCACGCCGGAGACGTCGCGCTCATCACGAGCGATGGCAACATCGAGGGCTTCGTCGGCGGCATCTGCGCCGAGCACAGCGTCCGGCTCTTCGCCTGGACGGCAATGAAGTCCGGTAAGCCGCTCCTTCTGCGCATCCTGCCGGAGGTGAGCGCTGACATGAAGACCGGAACAGATGAAGACGGTGCCGTGACGGTTGAGAACACCTGCCTGTCAGGCGGCGCCATCGAGATCTTTCTTGAACCGACACTGCCGACCCCGCGGGTCAGCATCGTTGGTTCCAAGCCGATCGCGGCCGCGATCGAGCGGCTCGGGTCGGAGTTCGACCTCGACATCGCGGCAGTCGGCGACAGCCCGGCAGAGATCCGCGAGGGCGATCTCGGCATCGTCATCGCCGCCCACGGCAAGGGCGAGCTGGAGGCAATTCGCGCCGGGCTGGATGCCGGCCTACCCTACATCGGGCTCGTCGCCAGCCCCAAGCGCGGCAAGGCCCTCATCGATGAGCTGCGCGAAGCCGGTGTCCCCGACGAGCAGCTTGAGCGCGTCGAATGTCCCGCCGGCATCGACATCGGCGCGAAGATGCCGGCCGAGGTGGCGCTGACGATCCTGGCGCGGCTCATCCAGACGCGCTACGGCGGCAGCTACTCACCGCCCCTGCGCTCGCCCAGCTCGGAGCCGGCCCCGACCTTCGCGGTCGACCCGATCTGCGGGATGACGGTCACGATGGCGCCCGACACACCGCATCTCGAGCACGACGGCGAGACGACCTGGTTCTGCCGCGAGGCCTGCAAGACCGAGTTCGCGGCGCAGCTCGCGGGGACTGCAGTGCAGAAGCCCGCGGCGCCCGCGACCGCGGTCGACCCGATCTGCGGAATGACGGTGCTGGCCAACGAGGACACTCCACACCTGGAGCACAACGGCGAGACCATCTACTTCTGCTGTGATGGCTGCCGGGCGAAGTACCAGCAGGAGCACGTGGATGTCGTCGCCGCAAGCTGAGCCCGGATCCACCGATCCTCGCGGCGAATCCCCGCCGCGGATCACCGGGCTGGTGCTCGGTGCCGGTGGCTCTCGGCGTCTCGGGCAGCCCAAGCAGCTGCTCGCCTACGGCGAGCGCACGCTGCTGGACCACACGGTGCAGACGGCACGGGACTCAGGCTTTGATCAGCTCGTCGTGCCGATCGGCGGTGCGTCGGACGAGGTCCGCGAGCGCGTCGACCTGTCGGGCGCCGACGTCGTCGTCAACTACGACTACGGCGAAGGCTGCTCTTCGTCGATCGCCGCCGCACTCGAGACGGTCGATGCGCGCTGCGAGGTCCTCGTGCTCATGCTGGGCGATCAACCCGGTGTCACGCCGGCGATCGTGCGGTCGTTGATCGAAGGGCGCGGGGACGCGCCGATAGCGGTTTGTCGATACGACGACGGTCGGGGGCATCCGTTTGCCTTTGATCGCCGTATGTTTCCTCAGCTCGCCGATCTGCACGGCGACAAAGGTGTATGGCGCCTGCTGGATGAGCGCGCCGGGGAGGTCGTCGAGGTACGGATCGCGGGCAACGTGCCGCTCGACGTGGACACGCCCGAGGACTATCAGGCCGTGCTCGCGGAGGCCGGCTTTACGGAGGTGACGGCATGAGCCGCCTGCAGCGCAGTGACGAGCTGGAAGAAGAGATGCGCCGTCTGATCCCGAGCGTGGACAAGCTCGGGCAGATGCTGGGAGATGTCGACTACCTGGCCGACGAGGGACTGGCCACCTCGGCATACCTTGCGCTGCGCCTGCCGCAGCCGCTGCTGCTCGAGGGCGAAGCCGGCGTCGGCAAGACCGAGCTCGCCAAGGCGCTCGCGGCGGTCATGGACACCCCGCTGATCCGCCTGCAGTGCTACGAGGGCATCGACGCCTCGGAGGCGCTGTACGAGTGGAACTATCCACGCCAGCTGCTGAGCATCCGCATCGCCGACTCCAAGGGCGAGGACCTCGACGAAGAGGGGCTGTTCGGTCCCGACTACCTCATCCGCCGTCCGCTGCTGCGTGCGCTGGAGCACAAGGGCCCGCGTCCGGCCGTCCTGCTGATCGACGAACTCGACCGCGCCGACGACGACTTCGAGGCCTTCCTGCTCGAGCTGCTCGCCGAGGCGACGGTGACGATCCCCGAGATCGGGACGATCACCGCCACGCATCCTCCGATCGTGATCCTCACGTCCAACCGCACGCGCGACCTGCACGACGCCGTCAAGCGCCGCTGCCTGTACCAGTGGATCGACTACCCGACCCCGCAGCGCGAGGTCGACATCGTCCGCCGCCGCGTCAAGGGCGCGTCCGCGACGCTCGCCGTCCAGGTCGCCGACGCCGTCTCGCGCATGCGCGAGTCCGACATCCAAAAGCCCCCGGGAATCGCCGAGGCGATCGACTGGGTCGCCGCGCTGGATCTGCTCGGCGTCGACCACCTCGACGTCGAGACGGCCGATCGCACGCTCGGCTCGGTCCTGAAGTACAGCGAGGATCAGGAAGTCGTCCGCGCGGCCGGCCTCGACCAGCTGGTGGAGAAGCGGTGACGCACTGATGGCCGAAGACGTCAACGGGTCCCCGGTACCGACGTTCGCAATCGTCGACTTCGACGTCGACCTGCCGGGTCTCGCGAGCGCGTTCAGCCAGCGCCTGCACGA
>DATLNO010000173.1:0-25944 GCA_035536715.1 Solirubrobacteraceae bacterium | reverse complement strand
AGGCTTAAGCGGCTGTCCAAGCGAGCCAAGCATCAGTGCTCGTCAGCGTGCTGCGGTGTTGCTGGCGTCTAACGTGCAGATGACGGCGCCGCAGATCGCGGAGATGTGGCAGACCGATGCGTCGTGGGTGCGCAAGGTCATCCACGACTTCAACGAGCGCGGGATGAACAGCCTGCGCCCTCGCTACCGGGGCGGGCGTCCCCGCCGGATCACGACTGATCAGCGCCAGCAGATCATCGCCGTGGCCGGTGCCCGTCCCGATCGGCAAGGGGTGCCGTTGACGCGCTGGTCGCTGCCACGGCTGTCGGTTCATCTGGCCGACCAGGGCGTCGTTGAGGTCTCCGCTCGCCATCTCGGCGCGTTGCTGGCCCAGGCCGGCCTGTCCTTTCAGCGCACCCGCACGTGGAAGGCCAGCCCCGATCCCGACTACGAGACCAAGGCCGCTCGCGTCCTTGCGCTGTGCGCCAAGGCGCCGTGCGACGGGCCGGTCGTCAGCTTCGATCAGATGGGACCGGTCAGCCTCAGGCCGATCGCCGGAGCAGGCTGGGCGCCGCGCAAACGCCCCGAGCGACAGCGCGCCGACTACAACCGCCGCCACGGCACCCGCTACGTCTTCGGCGCCTACGACGTGCACGCCGACCGCCTCCGAGTTCGGCTCAGACCGCGCCGACGCGGCAGCGACATGCTCGCCTTCATGCGCCAGATCCGCGCCTGCTACCCAGGCCGCCAACGGATCTACTGGATCCAGGCCAACCTCTCGGCCAACTGGGTGCCGGCGATCCGCACGTTCGCGGCCGGCCACAACATCGAGCTGGTACCCACGCCGACCTACGCCAGCTACCTCAACCCCGTCGAGTGCCACTTCTCCGCGCTCACCCAGTTCGTCGTCGCGAACGCCGACTACCCCAACTGGGAAGCTCGCCTTCGCGCTCGCGCGCCATGTGACCTACCGCAACGGCGATCACCGCGACCGCCGCCTGGTCATCGCCGAAACCCGCCACCGCATCGCCGCCTGACCATGCTGTTTGGAGTCCAACGAAATCTCAAGGGCCACTAGGCGACTCTTTCGAACCGGCTGGGCCGCCGCAGCCGGCGTCCCGCTCGCCGTTGGTCTACGGGCGGCGGGGGGTGCAGCTGGAGTGTGGTTGGTTACGTTTCAGATCGTGAGTACGTCAGCCGGCGGCGGTCCATCCGTGCTTCCCGATTGGGTGCAGTACAGCGGACTGCTGCTGCGTCGCTGGTGCGTCGACGACGCGCCGCTCCAGCACTGCGCGGTGAGCGAAAGCATCGAGCACCTGCGCCCGTGGATGGCGTGGGTCGCGACGGAGCCGCTGGCGCTCGATCGGCGCCGGGACCTGCTCAACGAGTGGGAGCGCGATTGGGCGCGAGGCGGAGACGCGTATCTCGCCGTGATCGTGCACGGTCGCGTTGCGGGTAGCGCGGGGCTACATCGCCGTCGGGGTCCAGGGGTGTTGGAGATCGGCTACTGGACGCACCCGTCGTTCCTGCGCCAGGGCGTTGCGACCAATGCGGCGCGGATGCTCACCGGAGCAGCGTTTTCCGTCGCTGAGATCGAACGGGTCGAGATACACCACGACAAGGCCAACGTGGCCAGCGCAGGGGTGCCGCGGCGGCTGGGCTTCAGGCTCGCCGCCGAAACGCCTCAGCCGCCGGCGGCGCCGGCGGAGCTCGGCGTCGACTGCGCGTGGTGGATGACGCGAGCCAACTGGTCCGCCCACAACTACGAACGAGCGAGTTCGCGTCCGAATCACGGCCGTTTCAGCCCAGCGCGGACCCCGAGACAGACGATCCCGCGGCGTCCCGGCAGGCCTTCCTCAGTGGGCCGGACCGGTGGCGACGGCGAGCGATCTGGCGCGGGGCCAGGCGTCCCGCCAAGGGACCGGCTATCGGCTTCCCGCCGAGCTCGATGAGACTCCTACTTCATGCGAAAGGAGGCGTCACCAACGGCTCGCTAGTGGTCCGTCTCGTAACAGACGCCCGAAACCCCGGGATGCCGGCGCCGTCTGGCAAGGACGCAGGACCGAAGGTGTGGCTCTGCCATACAGGCATTGGAATTTCGCGTTCAGCCGCGCCACCGCGGTCAGTGTCCGACCGGCTTGCGGACAGTCGTGTCGAGCGAGGTTGCGGCCGACAGCGGCGGACGTATGGCAGCGGCTGCACGGAGGGGCCGGGCGTGTGCCCGGCCCCTCTGCGTGCGTGTCGTGGTGGGGCTATGCGGAGGGCGGTCCGAACTGGATGCCGGCGAGTGGACCCGCGGGCACGGTGGCGCCGGGGCCGCCGGAGGGGCCGGCGGTCGGTCCGCCGGGAACGCCGGCGGGCGGGCCGGTCGGGTGGTTTTCGCGCATGCCCCGCGCGTCGGTGCGAGCCTGCGTGATGATCTTCGTCACGAAGTCGCGCACGAACGCCGGCATCCGTGGGGACAGGCGGCTGAGGATGTCGGCGACAGAACCGTGCTCGGCGGTCACGTTGTCATAGGCGATCTGCAGCCCGGGCTTGCTCTGGGCGGGCATGTTGGGATCTGCGATCAGCGCGGCAAGCTTGGCAGATGCCGTGTTCTGGCCGTCGACGCTGGTCTTGATCGTCAGGGCGACGCGACGCTTGTTGGTGTTTGAGACCTTCGGGCTGACGAGCGCCTTGACCTGCACGTTGGTTTCGTCGGCGCGGTCCAGCGAGAGCGCCGTGATCGCCTTGAGGATGCCGGGCTTGGCCTGCTCGGGGATCTTGGCCAGCAGCGCGGTGAGGATCGCGATCGCCTTCTCGCGGCCCTTGGTGTCGGCGCGCGCAGCGGCGGCGATCGCGTTCTCGTCAGCGCCGTCGGCGGGGATCAGCGCGGCGGCGAGCTTCTCGATGTTCTGGCCCTGCTCGGTCCCCAGCACGGCGGTCGCGGCAGCAGCGGCAGCGTGCTCGTCGGGGGTCACGGCCTGGCGGCGCGCCTCGCCGAGGGCGGCCTTGGCAAGCCCCATCTCCTTGCGGCTGGTGGCGTAGGCCTTGCGGGCCGCGCGATCGCTGCCGCCCTTGAACTGCGCGACGGCGCGATCCAGCGCGGAGTCGGCGCGATCGGTGTGCGCGGTGACGGCGCTGACGGCGGTCTGGATGTCGGCGGCGTTGGCGCCGGCCGGCAGCGCGAGCGCGCCGGTGGCGATCAGCGCGCAGGCTCCGATGCGCAGATGAGAAGACAAGGCGTGCTCCTTGAGCTGGTGGGATCGTCGATGCTGCAACGCCGCGAAATCAGCGTCGTAAGGGTCATGTCGGCAGGCCTGGACGTTTGTATGAGCGCCGCATGCCGTCGTGACCGGCGCACACACCGTCGCGATCGCGAGAATCCCTGCGTGCGCGCGGCGCCGCAGCCGACTGTGAGGGTTGCATGTGACGGTATGGCCTGACTTTTCATCGCGGGCTACGTTGCCGATAGACCGTGCATGAGTGCCGCCAGCGTCACAGCAGCAGGATCTGTTCTTTCACCGCCGGCGGCGGCGTTGCGGCTGATGTCCGACGAGCGCGTTGCGCGCTGGGCGGCGAAGGGCAGCGAGGCGGCGTTCGCGGTCATCTTCGAGCGCCATCACCAGGCGCTTCATCGCTACTGCCATTCGATCCTCGGCAACGGACACGACGCGGCCGATGCGCTGCAGAGCACGATGCTCAGGGCGCTGCGGGCGTTGCCGGGCGAGACGCGTGTGATCGCGTTGAAGCCGTGGCTGTATCGGATCGCGCACAACGAGTCGATCTCGCTGTTGCGCGCGCGCCGTGCCGACAGCGACCTCGACGCGGCCTCGGAGATCGGCGGGCAGGCGGCCGACGCGATCGTGGAGTCGCGCGAGCGGCTGCGCGACCTGACCGGCGATCTTCAGCAGCTCACCGAGCAGCAGCGCGGCGCGCTGCTGATGCGCGAGCTGGCCGGGCTGGCGTTCGCGGAGGTCGCTGGCGCATTGCAAATCAAGGAGACGGCGGCGCGGCAGAGCGTCTACGAGGCGCGCCGTGCGCTGCAGGACCTCGAGGCGGGTCGCGCGATGGACTGTGACCTCGTTCGTCGCACCCTGTCTGACGGTGGCCGGCGCACGCTGCGCGGCCTGAAGATGCGCGGCCATCTGCGCGCCTGCGCGGGCTGCCGAGACTTCGAAGCAGCGATGGCACAGCGCCCGGCGCAGCTCGCCGCGCTCGCGCCGCCGTTGCCGCTCGCCGCGGCCGCGTCGATCCTGCACGGCCTGCTCGGCGGGGGCGGCGGACACAGTGGCGGCGGACTGCTCGCAGGCCTCAGCATGGGCGGCGCCAAGGGCATCGCCGGCGCGTCACTAACGGCCAAGATCGCGACGGTGGCTGTCGTCGGCAGCACAATCGCCGGCGGCGCCGCCGTCACTGTCCCCGCACTTGACGCCTCGCCCAATCGAGCAGCGACATCGCCAGCCGCGACTGCCGCGCCTGCAGACAGATCGCGAGTGCCGATCTCGCATACCTCCACGTTGCAGCGTGAAGCGGCGCGTGCCCGTGCCGCGAAGGCATCCAGGGCGCGTGCTGCAGCCGATCGGGCCGCCGCAAACCGTGCTTCGGCCGCCACGCGCCCGGGTGCACGGCCGACAACCACCCGCGCGACCGCGTCTCCCGCTCAGGCCGCGGGCGCGGGCGCGGCCGCGCGGCGCGGCAACCGGCGCGCGCCAAGCACCAAACCTCCCGCCAGCGCCACGCGCAAACCGACGCAACGCCCGACACCGACCACGAGCGTGACCAGGCCGACTGCGGCCCCGACGCCCCCGCCCATGCCTGCAACCCCGACATCACCGGGCGGCGCCGCGCCGCCGCCGGTCACGCCCATCGCGCCCGTGACAACCCCCGCTGCGCCGCCGCCACCAGATGTTCTCGGCCGCGCGGATGGCGCGCTGTCACCGCGCTGAACGCGGCGTCCGCAGCCAGCGCCCCACACCGCGCGCAGTCGCCCTGCGGCGTGTCGCCGTCAACGTCGATTACAGAGCTTTGAGGCGACCGGCCTGTGCTCAACGTGGCCTGCGGGAGCAACGCGCCACCACACCGGGGCCGCCTGCGCTGGTGGCCCCGGCCGTTTATTGCGCACTGGGCGCCGGCATATGACCTGACATCTGCGTGCTGGTCGCGTTGTTGGATCGGAAGTACTCACCGACAACGGCAAACTCGTCGCGAGGCGGGGACGCAAAACCAGGGCCCTGCTGCGTGTAGGCCGCCCAGTCACCGAAAGAGCACACCATGCACAAGACGATCTCTCGCAGCACCGCGCTCGCCGCCGTCCTCGCGCTCGGCGCGATCAGCACCCCGGCGCTCGCCGTCGGCCCGCCCACCAGCACGCCCAACAGCACCAGCAACCCTGGCACGGCGTTCGTGCCCGCCGGCACCCCCAACGGCACGACGAACCCCGGCACCAGCCACATGCCGGCCGGAACACCGAACGACACGACCAACCCGTCCACCAGTCGCCCGGGCCCCAACGCCAGCGCCAAGGCCAAGGGCCGCGCCTACGGCAAGTACTGCGCCGACCAGTCCAAGAAGCACGTCAAGGGCGAGCGAGGCACGCCGTTCTCCAAGTGCGTCACCGCGATGGCCAAGCTCGCCAGCAAGCAGACGCGCTCACCACGCAACGCCTGCAAGACCGAGTCCAAGCAGCACGTTGAGGGCGAGAAGGGCACCGCCTTCAGCCGCTGCGTCAAGGCCGCCGCCAGGCTGCTCAAGGACCAGGCTGCGACATAGCAGCCCGCCAACTAGCAACTAGCCCTCCAGGATCGGCCGAAGGGGCCCCGCCACCGAGCGGGGCCCGAGCCCGAAACCCCTTGGCGGAACGCACGCCAGTCCCAGGTGGACAGCGCTGCTCCAAGGCATAAGCGGCGCCCCGCCAGCGCCGTCCCGGTTGACGTTCGCTTCCGGGCGTTTGCGGGGCGCTGGTGGACGCCCGTGCTCGCGGGATAGCCGCTCCCACGGTGGTGCCGTGTCGGGATGAGCAAGCAGATTGCCGTTCGGCTGCAATCGGTCACCAGACCACACACACTTCATCGGACAGACCCCGAGGACATCGTGGATTTCTTCGACGAGCTCGTGCACCTTGGCCGAGACGTACTCCGTCCTCAACTCGCCTGCCAGGTGATCTGCGGCTCGCGCCGGCCGACGCCGCCCGACTGCTCGGCGAGCGGTTTGTCGAGCCATTGCTACTGATGGGAAAACCCGTTGGTGCCCTATGGGGCTGCCTCCTGGAGAGTGACGGTGTGGCCGAGGCGTTCGAGCTGGGCGACGAGGCGCTTGGTCGTGCGGGCGGGATCGCGTCGGCGGTAGTAGTCGCCTCCGAGGTCGTCGTAGCGCTGGCCGTTGGTGAGCATGTGCCAGACGGCGACGAGCATCGAGTGCTTGACCGCGCCGACTTTGCCGTGCCCGATCCTGGAGCGCTGACGTTCGTAGAGCGCGCGCAGATAGGTGTTCTTGGTGCGGATCGCGGCCATCGCGGCGTCCTTGAGCGCCGCGTTGAGCCACCTGGACGCTTTGCGGGTGCGTCCGGAGCGCTGCTTGCCGGCGGAGCGGTCGTTGCCGGGGCACTGTCCGGCCCACGAGGCCAGGTGGCGGGCCGAAGGGAAGATGCTCATGTCGGTGCCGATCTCGGCGATCAGGACTTGGTGTCCTCCAAGGCCTTGTGCAGCCGCTGCGCCTCGCGTTGGCGCTCGGCGATCTGCGTCTTGCGGTAGCGGGTGAGCTGCCGCAGATCGCGGATCGGTTTGGGCGGCACGAAGTTGGCCTTCAGCAGCCCGGCCTCGGCGAGCTGGCACAGCCACGCCGCATCCGACATGTCGGTCTTGCGGCCCGGAACCTGCTTGACGTGACGGGCGTTGACGAGCATCAGCTCGAAGTCGTCTTCGAGGATGTGCCAGACCCGCTTCCAGTAGACACCGGTCGCTTCCATCACGACCTGCGTTACGCCGTGCGCCGCCAGCCAGTCGCGCAATCCCAACAGGCCGCGGACCGTCGTCTGAAACTCGGCGGGGTGCGGCTCGCGGCCGCCGCCCGCGGCGGGCGTGCGCACACACGCCGTCACGCTGGCCTTATGCACATCAAGCGCCGCCGGGCGCTCGACGATCACGTCCATCACAACCCCTCTCGCTGGATGACATGGTCGTCGTCTGCGAGGGCCTGTGAGATCAAAGAGTCTGATGAGCGTGCTCGAGCAGCGACGGTCCGGAGTTCCGGAACAGACCCCCACGCCAAACTAGATTGCGGGCTCGCAAGCGCCATAGTAGATCGGCGTCCGCAGACGACCCAAGCATCCATAGCACCTCTGTTTTCACCCGACCAGAGCCGGCCGAAGGCCGAGAGGAACTAGCGCCCGAAGTCGCGGGGCACCTGCCGGAGGTGCTCAACGGATTGCCGGGGGCGCGGTCTACGACGCACTCGTAGCACTCGCCGCGATCGAGCACAGCGCTGATCTGCCACCCGTGACGCCCGCGCCAAGGCCACCCATGCCGCCGTCGGCGTACGCGTCATCGTCGCCGACTGAAGGTGGGCTGCGGCTGTAGGCAGCGCCCCCAGTGTTCCAGCATGAGAGAACGCGGGGAGGTGATCAAGGCCCGCGGCAGCCGCAAGCAGCACGCCGGCGCCTCGCGCTCGTCGCCCCGCTGCCGCGCCGTCAGGGCGCGGCGCCGTCGCGTAGCGCTGCCGCGTGCGCCGGTAGGCCGCCTGCGGCGATCGCGTTGCGCAGGCCCGCCATGAGCCGCGCGAGGTAGGCGAGATTGTGCAGCGTCAGCAGCCGCACGCCGGTCAGCTCCTTGTTCTTGAGCAGGTAGCGCAGGTAGCCGCGCGAATGCCCTGCGCTGCACGCTGGGCACGGGCAGCCTTCCATGATCGGCTCGCGCGAGTGCCTGTGGCGCGCGCCGGTCAGGTCGACGCGCCAGCGGTTGGCCGGCTCGGGAACGAGCGCGACGCCGTGGCGACCCAGGCGCGTCGGCATCGCGCAGTCGAACGTGTCGATGCCGAGCTCGACGCCGCGGATGAGGTCGTCGACGTCGCCGATTCCGAGCAGGTGGATCGGGCGCTCGTCGTCGCCGAGCGCCGCGGTCGACCAGCCGACGACCTCGTACATCTGCGACTTCTCGGCGCCGAGCGAGCCGCCGATCGCGATCCCTCCCACCGGCCTTGCGGCGATCTCCTGGGTGGACGCGATCCGCAGCTTCTCGTAGACGCCGCCCTGGACGATGCCGTAGACGAGCTGGTCGGCCGGCCCGTGGGCGTCGTGCCAGGCCAGGCACCGGTCGAGCCAGCGGTGGGTGCGCTCGGTCGAGCGGGCGGTGTACTCGCGATCGATGTTGAACGGCGTGCACTCGTCGAAGACGAGCGCGATGTCCGAGCCGAGCTTGGCCTGAACCTCCATCGACGTCTCGGGGCCCATGAATCGCTCCGAGCCGTCGATGTAGGAGCGAAAGCGGACGCCCTGCTCGTCGATCTCCAGCACGCGGCCCATGCGGTCCGGGCCGGTCGGCGCGCGTCCCTTGATCTCGTCGGCAACGGTGCCGTGGCCCATGCTGAAGACCTGAAAGCCACCGGAGTCCGTGATGATCGGCGCGCGCCAGCCCATGAACTCGTGCAGGCCGTCGAATTCGGCGATGAGGTCGGCGCCGGGCTCCAGGAACAGGTGAAACGTGTTGCCGAGCACCATGTCGTAGCCCAGCGCGGCGACCTCGCGCGGCTCGAGGCCCTTGACGGTGCCCTTCGTCGCCAGCGGCACGAACGCCGGCGTGCGGACCTCGCCGTGCGCAACGCGAAGGACCCCGGCGCGCGCCCGCGAGCCGGGGTCCCGATGGAGGATCTGCAGGGCGCTCATGCGCCCTGCAGGGTATGGACCACTCCTACTCGGAGCTGGTGTGAGCGCTTTCGCCGGCGTCGGACTCGATCGTCCTGGGCCCGGCGCCGCCGACGCCGATCTGCACCTTGCGCGGCTTGGGCTGGGCAGGCTTGGGGATGCGCACCTGCAGGACGCCGTTGTCGAACGTCGCGGCGATGGCGTCGCCGTCGACGCCCTCGGGCAGCGTCAGCGAGCGGGAGAACGCGCCGGTGGAGCGCTCGAGGCGGTAGTAGCCCTCGTGCTTCTCCTCGTGCTCGGTCTTGCGCTCACCGGAGAGGGTGAGGACGTTGTTCTCGAGCTCGATGTTGACGTCGCTCTCGGTCATCCCGGGCAGGTCCGCCTTGAGCACGAAGTGCTCGCCGGTCTCGACGAGGTCCATCGCCGGGATCCAGCGCCTCGTCGCGGCGCCGTTGCCACCGTTCGGTGTGCGGGTCGGCGGGTCGAAGAAGGTGGAGAAGAGACGGTTCATCTCCCCCTGCAGGGAGTCGATCTCGCGAACCGGGTCCCAACGTACGAGTGCCATGTTCGAATACCTCCTGTGGTCCATCTGTTCTGCTTGGTAGAAGATATAAAACCTAAGTCGCTCGCTGTCAAGTCTAGCAAGCGGGCATGATCGGCGGTGCTCAGGTGCAACTGCCCGCTCCGCTCCGCAGGCGGGTGAGGCGGCGTGGGTCCACTAGTCTCGCCCCGCGTGAGCGCCGTCGCCCTGTCCCTCCAGCTTCGCCGCGCGGCAGATCCCGTCTGGCAGGCGCAGCTCGAGCACCCGTTCCTGCGCGGGATCGCCGACGGGACGCTCGCGCTCGAGCGCTTCACCTTCTACGTCCGCCAGGACTACCTGTTCCTCATCGAATACGCGCGCCTGCTCGCACTGGGCGCCGCACGCGCGCCCGACCTCGCCACGATGACCCGCTTCGCCGAGTTGACGACGGAGATCCTGGCGACCGAGATGGACCTGCACCGCTCCTTCGCCGCCTCGCTGGGCATCTCGCCGGCGGAGCTGGAGGCCGAGACGCCCGCCCCGACCACGCAGGGCTACACGGACTTTCTCGTGCGCACCGCGGCGCAGGGCGACTTTGTCGAGCTGGCGGCGGCGCTGCTGCCCTGCATGTGGGGCTACGCCGAGATCGGGCAGGCGCTTGCGGCCCTGGGCCGTTCACCGGATGATCGCTACGCGCAGTGGGTGGAGATGTACGCCTCAGCCGAGTTCGGTGAGTTGGCCGAGTGGTGCCGGGCGCTCGTCGACGGCCTCGCCGACGGCCTGGCCGAGGGCGGGCGGGCGCGACTGGAACGGGCCTTCCTCACCTCCAGCCGCTACGAGCTCGCCTTCTGGGAGATGGCGTGGAACGGCGAGCGCTGGCGGGTCTGAAGAGACCGAGCTCGAGCGCCGCTCATCGTTCTCCCTGTGGATCAGCGTCGCCGCCCGAGCGCTTCCTCGCGAACGACCCGCGCCCGGCTCCCGGCGGGGAGTTAAGATCGCTCCCGTGGCGATCGATCAGCAGCGCCGCTTGCAGCAGGCGGCCGCGAGCGCGCACAGTGCCCAGGATCGTGGCGACCATGCGGCCGCCAACGAGGCGTGGCGACGTTATGTCTTGATCGAAGACGCCCTGCGCGATCCTCAGGAGCTGCTCGACGAGGGCATCGCGTTGAGCAAGGTCGCGATCGACCTCTGGCTACAGCGTTGAACGACTTCGCCGCGGCGCTGCGCGATCTCAACGAGTCCGGCGTCCGTTACATCATCGTCGGTGGACTCGCGGTCATCCGTCACGGCGCAATTCGGGCCACGAAGGACGTCGACGCCGCGATCGCGATGGACGACGAGAACCTCGCGCGACTCGAGAAGCTTGTAGCACGGTGGGACGCAACGAACCCAGACGGCACGCCGCTGCGGACCACGAAGCTCGCTGCCGGCAGCGTGCTGGCCCTCCGCACACGCCATTGCCTGGTGGACCTCCTGTCCGAACAGCTCCTTCCTGCTCCGTTCGATGTGGTCCTGGCGCGTTCCGACGTCAAGCGCATCGACGGCGTAGCGGCACCGATCTGCTCATTCGCCGACCTCGTCGCGATGAAGCGCGCGACCGGCAGAGGAACCGACCTGCTCGACCTCGAGCGCCTGACCGAAGCGCATGGCGAACTACCCGAGGAGGGACCACGACCGTAATCGGTGGCTGCGGTGCGCGGCGCACGCCGCCACCACGCCGCCACCACGCCGCAGCGCGTCGCCGTCACGCCGGGCCGGGGGCGGATGCTCGCGCCCAGCTACCCTGCATGCGTGTCCGGAGAATGGCTTGGCACCGACGTCCCGCTGCATGCTCATCACGAGCGCCCCGCAGGCATGGGCCTGCACATCTGCGCGGTCGTGCAGCGCGAATCCGGAACCACCAGCGAGCACGTCGAGGTCGTCAACGACGGCGCTGAGCCGGTGCCGGTATCGGGGCTCGAGCTGACGGACTGCCCCGGGCAGCACCACGAGCACGTCTACTCGTTTCCAGAGGGCGAACTCGCCCCCGGCCAGACCGCCTACATCTACAGCGGCAAGGGCAAGAGCCAGCGCACACGCACCGGCGACCTGATCCTGTACGCCGGCCTGCAGGCCCCCGTCTGGAAGGACGCGTCGCATGTCGCATACCTGCGCCACCCGGATGGCCGGATCATCGACACGATGCACGCCGGGCGCCCGCCGCGCCACCCCGACGGCCACTAGCGAGCCGCGAGGCCCATCGCAACCTTCTCCGCTGCCCGCACATCCCGGTGGAGCTCCTGCCGCTCCCCGTGAGCGCGGTGCGCTACCGCCGCGACTGGCTGCCCACGCCGAATGGATCGAGCTCGACGGTGTCGGCATGGGCCGCAGCTCGATGTGCCATTGGAGGGCGATACGGATCAGTAGCGCAATTGCACGCCCCGTTCACGCTCCTCTGCAGGGTGCGGGCGCGGTTATCGCGAGCGCGTGTTTCGCAATGCCATGATCGCGACGTCGTCGCGCAGCGGGCGATCGATCGCTTGCAGGGCAACCGTGAGGCGCTCCACGATCGTCTTGGCGCTGACGTGCGCGATGCCGGCCAGCAGGTCTGCGACCTGTCGCTCGTCAACGCGGGCGCCGCGGATCTCGGTGTCGTAGATGCCATCGCTGCAGATGACGATCGAGTCTCCCGCGCTGAGCTTGACCTCACAGGTCTCGAACCTGGGATCGGAAACGATCCCGAGCATCGTTCCGTGCGCCGACGTCTTCTCGACGCGGCCTTCGGCGCGCACGATCATCGGTGGCGGGTGACCGGCGACCGCGAGCGTGATGGTGGCGACGTCGCTGCGCATATGCATCTCGCCGTAGACAGCGGTGCAGGTCTGGATCGGGTCGGCGTTCTGCATCAAAAGCGCGGTGTTGAGATCCATGAGGACCGCGTCCGGGATCTCGTGCAGCATCGCGGCGGTGCGCATCGTGTAGCGGGCGAGCGACGTCACCGCGGCGGCCTCGGGCCCCTTGCCACAGACGTCGCCGAAAAAGAACGCCGACCGTTGGACCGTGAGCGGGAAGAGGTCGTAGAAGTCACCACCGACCTCCTCGGGCGCGGATGGCTCGTAGTGCACGGCAACATCGATTCCGGCGAGGCTCGGGAGGCTCGGCGGCGACAGACTGCGCTGCAGCGTACGCGCGAGCTGCTCGGCCCGCAGTTGATGGCGCACTGCCTGATCGATCCGCGCCTGCTGCTGTCGCAGCTCGAAGATCAACGCCTCACGCTCGGCCAGCAGCACGCGCCGCTCAGCTGCCGCCTGTTCGCGATCCCGGGCGGCGCGGCGACGGTCCTGCGCGGCCAGCTCCCGGTACTCGGCGGCTTGCTCGCGCCGTCGCGCGGCGCGCCGTCGCTGGCTTGCGGCCCGGACAATGACGTCGCTTTCGTTCAACCACTCCCAGCGGTCTTCGTCATCGGTGGCGGCGTCGAGCTGTGCGATCGCAAGATCGCGCGCATCAGCGGCGACGTCTCGTGACAGCGCCTCGCGATCGCGGACGTTCGCAGGCGGGTCGGGCTGATCGGTCGCGTCGTTCTGCCCTCGCACACGGTCGGTGGATGCAGCGCGTGCGCTACTCGTCATGCGACCGCTCGCAATCCACGCCGTGGCGCTCCTGCGGCAAATTTTGCCTCGCGGTCACCCGGGCCCAGACGGGAGAGGAGGGGCCCAGGTTGACCGCGAGGCGGTCTTCGCCCGCTCTTGTCGCAGGAGGAGGACGACAAACAGGCCGAGGTGGCCTGTGCGCGGGGAAGGTGGGGAGATCGGCTCTGGAGACGCAGATCGTCATTGCTTGTGTTCCTGTGCGAGCGCCTCGCGGTCGGCGCGCGCACGCGTGCGCTCCTGTGCTGCCTGGTCGCGGTCGTCTGCTGCGCTTTGGCGGTCCTGGGAAGCCGACGCGCGTTGCTCGGCCGCTTCCGCGCGGTGCTGAGCGTCACGCCGGCGCTGCTCGACAGCGGACATCACGATGTCGGCGCCCGCGAGCGCGCCCTCGTTGCCCTCCTGCTCCCGGGCAGAGTCACGCTGCATCATCGCCAATTCGCGCGCGTCGGCGGCCTGGTCTCTCCGCGTCGCCGCGCGATCACGCGTGTCGGCGATCTCGTCACGCGTGTCGGCGCCGGCCAGACGGCCCTGCGCGGTCTGATCACGGTGACCACCGGACTGATCGCGGTCATCGGCCGTGTGCTCGCGGACGGCCTGGCTGCGGTCATGCTCCTGAACGTCACCACCGGCGGCGAGGTCGCGATCACTGGCCGCCTGATCTCGATCGGCCGCGGTCTGGTCACGGTCAGCGCTGGTCTGGTCGCTGTCTGCGCCCGTCTGGTCGCTGTCTGACAGCGTCTGGTCGGCGTCTGACAGCGTCCGGTCGGCGTCGGCGAGCGTCAGCTCGCCGGGCGTCTGGCCGCCGGAAGCGACGCGCCGCTTGTGTCCTTCGCCCGCCCCGTTCATCGAGGGGGGTTTGCCTGGGGTCCGGCCGGCCACGAGGGGCCTCCACACGGCTAGACGTCGAGTCTCAGATGATCCCCACGCCTATCCAGATTGACATCACCCAGCCTACTAGGTCGTACAAATACGCCAACAACCTTCGCTCTCGTAGCCAGCCTGGCATCGCGTTCCCGCGCATGACGAACGGCTCGGCATGAGGTTCCTCGACGAGCTACTTGCAGCAGCCCCAGCCGGTCTTGTCGAGCACGCGGTCCCAGGAGTCGCCGAGCGCCTCGAGTTCCGCCGGGGTGAAGAGGTCGAGGAACATCGCGCGCACGCCGGCGAGATGGGTCGCGCGGGCGGCGCGCAGCTTCTCGCGCCCGGCCGGTGTGAGCTTCGCGAACGCGCCGCGGGCGTCGTCGCTGCAGGCGACCCGCTCGAGCAGCCCCTCGCGTGCGAGGCGGTCGACAAGTCGCGTCAGCCCGCTGCGGCTGAGCAGGATCGAGGACGCGAGGTCGCACATGCGCATGCGCTCCTCCTCGGCATCGGCAAGGTACGTGAGCACTTCGTAGGAGCTGAGCTGCAGGCCGTGCGCGGCCTCCAACTGCGCGTCGAGCGCCTTGGCGAGCGCAGCCTGCGCCCGCAGCATGCCGCGCCACGCGCGCAGCTCCTGTGGCGCGAGCAGCCGCAGATGGGAGTCGCTGACGGTCGCCATACCGCCTGAGGATAGTGCCTTCTGATTGCACGCACAACGACTTGCATCGACCCGTGGCCTAACGTTCGAACCGCTGTGGCAAACCGTTTCAGCCAATGAGCCCCGGGCCACTGGTCCATGTCGTACGCGAGGCCGCCGGCGAGCCCGAGGGCGCGCTGGTGCTGCTGCACGGCCGCGGCGCCGATGAGCACGACCTCGGCCCCGTCCTCGACGTCCTCGATCCCGAGCGCCGGCTCGTCGGCCTGACGCCGGGCGCCCCGCTGCCGGCCCCCCCGGGCGCCGGCGGGCGCTGGTGGTACATGGTCCCGCGCGTCGGCTATCCCGACCCGCGAACCTTCCACGCGACGTATGCGCAGCTCACGAGCTTTCTCGACGGCTGGCTCGAGGAGCGCGCGATCCCGTGGCGGCGCACGTTGATCGGCGGGTTCTCGATGGGCTGCGTGATGTCTTACACGACCGGGCTCGGCTCTGACCGCCCCTCCCCCGCCGGGATCCTGGCGATGAGCGGCTTCATCCCCACGGTCGACGGCTGGGAGCCTGATCTCGACTCGCGCGCGGGACTGCCGGTCTTCATCACGCACGGTGCGCAGGATCCCGTCATCTCGGTCGAGTTCGCCCGTGATGCCCGCCGGCGCCTGGAGAGCGCGGGGCTCGCCGTGGAGTATCAGGAGCACGACGGTGGCCATCACCTCGATCCGCGCACGCTGCCACTGATGACCGACTGGGTCGCGGCGCGGCGCGTGTCGTCTCAGCAGTAGCGGCGATCAGGCCGTCGGCGGCGGCGGGTCGGGCGAAGGCGGGGGCGGCTGGGCGGCCGCAGGCGGCGGCCGCCACGGCGCGCTCGGCTGGCGCGAGGGCGGCTTCCAGCCCTTCGCGGTCATGCCGAGGGCGCCCATCGCGCGCTCCTTCGCGCTCCAGGGGACCCGGCGGTACAACGGCACGAACAGCATCCGCCAGAACAGCCCGCCCTTCGGGCGGTACGGCTCGACGGTCGACGGCTGGTCGCGTCCGAGCTCGCTCAGCACCGCGAGGCGCAGGTGCTTCTCCGAGCGCTCGCGCAGGTTGCGCCTCGCGTCCGAGATCGAGCTCACGCCACGACCGCCAGCTTGTTCTCGCGCTGCGCCGCCAGCGCGTTCTGCGCGGCGATCTGGATCGGCTCGAAGAGCGCGCCGATCGGCGGCGAGTAGATGTTCTCCATGTACGCGAGGTCGTAGAGCGTCGCGCCGCGCTTGGCCGCGAACGCGAGGAAGTCGCAGCGCTCCTTGACGCCGTCGCCGCCGTGAATGACGCCACCGATGAGCCGCAGCGTGTCCGGCTCGGCGAGGAGCTTGACGAACGTCTTCTGGGCCCCTGGGTAGTAGCGCGCCTTCGTGATGCCGACGCCCTTGGCGAGCACGTACGGGATGCCGATCGACCTGGCGAGGTTCTCGCCCATCGAGAAGCCACCGATCGTGTAGTCGCCGGCGACCATCCCCCAGGGCACCCAGACCGGATCGTAGGCGAGGTCGCCGCCGGTGATGTTCACCGCGGCGACGCGACCCTGGGCGTAGGCATGCGCGCCGGTCAGCCCGACGATCGGGATCATGTTCAGCCCGTGCGGGATCTCGACGACGTCGCCCGCGGCCCACACGCCGGGCGCCGAGGTGCGCATGTGGTCGTCGACGCTGACGGCGCCGGTCGTGCCGAGCTTCAGGCCGGCGGCCGCGGCGAGCTTCGTGTTGGGGACCTTGTGCAGGCCGGTGACGACCGCGTCGCACTCGAACGTGCCGTCGGTCGTCACGACGGCGTCGACGTGACCGTCCTTGTTGCCCTCGAAGGACTCGACCTTCGTGCCGAGGTGCAGCGTCACGCCGCGCGCCTCGAGCGAGTCGTGGACGGGCTTGGCGACGTCGGGATCGAGGATCTCGTGCAGCGCCCACGGGCCCTCGTCGACGAGGTCGACCTGCAGCCCGCGGTGCGCAAGGCCGCCGGCCATCTCGACGCCGACCGGCCCGGCGCCGACGACGACGATCCGCTTCATCGAGTCGAGCTGCTCGTCGAACTCCATCGACTTGCGGATGTCCTTGACGTAGTGGATGCCGTCGAGGTTCACGCCGGGCACGTCGGGCTGTTCCCAGAAGAAGCCGGTGCAGAGGATCAGCTGGTCGAACCCCTCGGGCTGGTTCTTCGTGGTGATCGTGCGCCGGTCGAGATCGATGTCGGTGACGACCGTCTCCATGCGCATGTCGAGGCCGTCCTCGCGGTAGCGCTCGACGGTGGAGAGGAAGAGGTCGTCGAAGCTTGGGATCTCGCGGCCATGGACGAACGGGATGCCGCACGGCGAGTAGGCGATGTCCGAGAACTCCGTGAAGACGCTCACCTTGAGCGCCGGGTTCAGCCGCTTGGTGATCGTGGCGGCCGCCGTCCCCGCGCCGCCTCCGCCGATGACGACTACGCGCTCCATGACTGTTCCTCTCGATCGAAGATGATCAGGTCTGCAAGCTCTTCGCGCCTGCGGTGCAGGCGCCATTCACCGCCGTCGCGCGCGACGACGGCCGGGCGCAGGTCACCGAACTGCGTCGCCTGGACCTGCTGGTAGGCGCCCACCTCGCGGGCGATCAGCACGTCTGCGACGGCAAGCTCGCCGAGCGCGGCCGACGGTGCGACGACATCGATGTTCAGGCACAAAGGCCCGGCCACGAGCGTCGGGGTCGTGGATATCGTCCCGCCCGTCGCCATCGCTTCCAGGCGCGGCCACGCCCACAGGGCGCCGGGCAGCAGGTTCGTCCCGGCGTCGAGCACCGCGCAGATGCTGCCGTCGCCGAGCGTCTTGACCGCGACGACCGTGCAGGCGAGGTCGACGGCGTCGGCAACGAGCGCGCGGCCGGGCTCGAGCATGAGGCGGCCGTCGAAGCCGGCGGCGTGCAGCGCAGCGGCGACCGCCGCCGCGTGGGCGTCCGCCGCCGGCGAGGGCGCGGCCGGGATGCCGCCGCCGATGTCGATCGCATCGACGCCGCCGAGCTCGGCGGCGAGGCCCGCCAGCATCGACGCGGCCTGGGCGTGGACGGCCGGCGCCTTGGCCCAGCCGACCCGGACGTTCGCCGCCAGCGTGCCGGTGCCCTCGGCGCCGAGCTCGGCGGTGAAGTCGGTGGAGACGAGATGGACGTGCAGAACCTCGAGCGTCAGGCCGAGATCGCGGGCACGGCGGCCGGCGGCGACGACGTCGGCCGGCGCGATGCCGAAGCGGCTCGGCGTTTCCTCCGGCCCGGGCAGGCCGACGCGCAGCCCCGCGCGGGTGATGCCGGCCAGCGCCAGGCGCTCGAGCTCCGGCGCGCTGTCGGCGATGACGAGCGCTCCATCGGCCGCGGCCCGCTCCAGCAGCGCGTCCGGCTTGGCCGGACCGTTGACCACGACGTTCGCGCCGTCGATGCCGATGACGTCGCGCGCCAGCGCGTACTCGGCCGCGCAGACGACCTCGGCACCCGCGCCGTCGTCGGCGAAGGCGCGCAGAAACGCCGTCGTGCGGTTGGTCTTGTAGGAGTAGGCGATCTCGACGCCGTCCCCGCCCGCCCAGACCGCGGTCCACGCCGCGCGCAGGCCTGCCAGCCGCTCGCGCGCCCGGTCGACGTCGGCGAGCCACAGCGGCGAGCCGTGCTCGGCGAGCAGCGCGGCGGTGCTCACGGTGCGCCCCGCACCGTGGCCGCGAGATCGATCGCCCGCGGCGTGCCCTTGCTCTCCAGCAGCGCTGCGACCGGCTCGCGCCAGCGCCCGGACGCCGCCTCGGCGATCGCCTCGGGCAACACC
Source organism: Solirubrobacteraceae bacterium (assembly GCA_035536715.1). GTDB lineage: Bacteria > Actinomycetota > Thermoleophilia > Solirubrobacterales > Solirubrobacteraceae > CADCVQ01. Next base: position 7,663 of record DATLNO010000173.1, on the reverse strand, counting down.
GCGCGCAGCTGCTCCATCGCCCACGGGTCCGGGCGCGACAGGTTCAGTCGAAGCGTCGTCGCCGCGCCGGTCGTGCCCATCCCGTCGCCCGGATAGGTCGCCACGCGGCGGTGAAACAGCGCGACCATGAGCTCCTGCGACGTGACCCTCGCACCGGAGGTGTCCAGCGCACAGGCCAGGCCGCGTACGGGTGACGTCGTCAGCTCGATGCCGTCGACGCCGGCGAGCGTGGCCTTCAGATGGGCGAGGTTGCGGCGCACGACGCCCTGCGCGTGGGGGAGGTACTGCTCGTCACGCAGGGCCGCGAGCGCGCCATGCTGGGCGATCAGGCTCGTATTGAGGCGCGTCAGCGCCGCCTTCAGGCGCAGGCAGCTTCGCATGAGGCGCGCGGGACCGGCGAGAAAGCCGATGCGTGCGCCCGCCATGCCGTAGCAGTGCGAGACCGAGAACGTGGCAACCGCGTTGTTCGTCAGCTCCAGCGCGGGCAGCGACCGGAACGGCACGTCGGGATCGATGACGATCGAGCCGTGGGTGACGTCGTGGATGAGCAGCAGGGCGTGCTCGTCGGCGAGGCGCGCGAGTTCGGCGAGCTCGGCCTCGGTCTGCACGGTGCCGAACGGGTTGAGCGGATCGACGATCACGATCGCCCGCGTGCGCGGGGTGATCGCCGCCGCGACGACGTCGGGATCGAGGCGGTGGCTCGTGCTCGCGCCGATCGACACGGTGACGGGCGTGGCGCCCGTCGCGATGACCGCCGAAGGGACGTGGAAGTATCCCGGATCCGACAGGATGACCTCGTCGCCCGGCCCGGCGACCGCCATGAGCGACAGCGCGATCCCCGCCTGCGCGCCCTCGGTGCCGACGACCTCGAAGTCGTCGTCGCGGTCGCGGCCGAGCACAGCCGCCGCGGCGTCGCGCAGCGGCTCGATGAGATCGGGGCTGTACTGGTTGAGGTGCTCGGCCGTGACCGCCTCGCGCATCGCCTCGACCGCGCTCGCCGGCGGCCCGGCGAAGCACGTCAGCCAGCCGAGGTCGGCCCACGTCGCGGGGTCCAGGCGCGTCGTGCCGCCCGGGTACAGAACCCCCGGGTCGAGCCCGACGATCGCGATCGCGTCGCGGTACGTCAGGTAGTTCCACATCGCGTGGTGGGAGCGCTCGAGCGCGCGCAGCCGCTCGGACGCCAGCGGCGGCGTGCTGCCGGGATCGGCGCCCCAGGTCAAGACGGACGGGCTCATGGCGCCGCCTCCTGCTCTGGGTCACGGCGGACGAACCGCATGACGCGGTAGATGCCGTTGCGGTCGGAGGTCACGGACGCAGGCTCATACCCGGCGGCGCGCGCGTATCCCACGATCTGCTCGGCGGGGCGCAGCCGCCAGAGGCAGCGCTTGCCCGCGGCGTTGCGCCAGACGCGCGCGATGTACTCGATCTCGGGGTTGTCGACCTGGACGTTGCAGACGATCTGGCCCGGCGAGACGGCGGCGAGGTCGCGGAAGTGATGCTCGATGAGGCTGTCGTCGTGGTAGATGCCGTAGAGGCCGAGCTCGCAGACGACGTCGGGCTGCGGGCGCAGCCCGGCGAGCGCGGCGGCGTCGAACGCGCTCTGGGTGCGGGTACTCACGCGGTCCTGCAGGCCGAGCCCGCGGGCGGCCGCGGCTGCCTGCTCGAGGGCGCCCGCGTCGACGTCGCAGAGCACCGCGGTCGCGTGCGGATGGCGCTTGAGCGCGTGCAGCAGGTAGGGGCTCGGGCCGGCGGCGAGATCGGCGACGACGGCGTGCTCGCCGGCGGCGTCGATCGCCTCGTGCACAGCCGCCTCGGCGAGACCGCGGATGTCACGGAACGCCTGGCAGGTCGCGCGGTCGAGCAGGCGGCGGTCCAAGCGCCGCCCGAGCGGCGTGCGACCGGCCGCGCGGTCGGCGTAGACGTGCGCCATGAACGGGCCGGAGTCGAAGCCGTGGCGATGGCCGATCCGCGTCCCCTCGGACACGCAGGCGCCGGCACGCGAGGCGAGCGAGAGCGCAGCGAAGCGCCACGCCCGCAGCGAGCTGCGCGGCAGCTCGGCGCGCAGCGCCTCGAACCGGTGCGCGGCCTCAGCCGACATACAACCCGGTCTCGACGAGCTCGCGCAGCCGATAGAGCTCGTGGGCGTCGAACGCGGCGCTGTGCGGCTGCAGCATGATCTCCGCGAGGCGTGCGCGCGCGGCGTCGTTGTCGCCAGCGACGAGCGCGATCGTCGCGGCGTCCTCGCCCGTGGCGCCGGCGGCATAGGCGTCGAGCAGCTGGCCGAAGTGGTCGAGCGATCCGGCCGCGTAGGCGACGAGCTCGTCGAAGTCGTCGATGATCTCGATGCGCTGGTAGATCGCCTCGCCCTCGGGCGGCGCGAGGTAGGCATCCGGGTCGACCCCGTGGGCGATCGCGCGCATGCGGAAGAGGTTCATGTGGCGGGCGTTGGCGGCGACGATCTCGGCGAGCAGCTGCTTGGCCAGCGGATCGGTCGTCATCGGCACGCGGATCGAGAACAGGTCGACCCAGCGGCGCATGCCGTAGGCGTGGCGCGCGAAGACCTTGCCGATCCGGCGCGGGTCGTCGCCGAGTACCTCGAGCAGCTCGTCGCGGTTGTCAAGCATCGGCGGGTGGGTCGTCAAGAACGGTGGACACGTAGGAGACCTCCAGGTCTTCGGCGAGCATGTTGGAGACCCAACAGAAGGGCTTGGCGCGTTCCACGAGCGCCGCAAGGTCGTGGTCGCCGGGGAAGGCCGAGACCTCGACGCGCAACCTCGAGTAGCGCAGCTCCTTGCCGACACGCTCGGCGTCGACGGTCACCCGCAGGCCGGGCAGCTCGATGTCGCGCTTGGCGGCGACATGGGCGACCGCGAGGCAGAAGCAGCTCGAGAGTCCGGCGAAGAAGAGCTCGGTGGGCATCATCCCGGCGTTCTGACCGCCGTAGGCCTCGGGCTCGTCCGCGATCAGCTCGTGGTCGCGCGCGCTGACGACGGCCGAGAGGCCGCCATCCCACAGCGCCTCGACATGTCGTGGCTCGGACATCAGAGCGCTCCGATCTGCTCGGCTTGGAATGACCGGTAGGCCGCCTCGTGCGCGACGGCAGCGCCATCCCAGCCGTACGCCTCGACGACCGCGCGGCCACCGGTTGCCAGCCGCTCGCGCAGCACGGGGTCGCGGGCGACGCGGACGAGGCAGTCGCCGAGCGCCGCGCCGTCGCCGGCCTGGCACAGCAACGCGTTCTCGCTGTCGGCCAGGAACGTCAGGAACACGTCGATCTCCGACGCGACGACCGGCAACCCCGCGGCGAGCGCCTCGAGGGCGACGAGGCCGAAGCCCTCCTTGGTCGACGGGAAGGCGAAGACGTCGGCCGCGCGGTAGTGGCGCTCGAGCTCGGCGGGGCTCACGGTGCCGACCTGACGCACGTGCTCGCTGATGCCGAGCTCCTGCGCGCGGGCGCAGAAGCGATCGATCTCGTCGCGGTAGTCGAACAGCGTCGCGCCGCCGACGATGAGCAGCAGCGGGTCGAGGTCGGACGCCTGCGAGCGCAGGCGGGCAAAGCCCTCGAGCAGCGTCAGCGATCCCTTGCGCGGCTCGATGCCGCCGACCGTGAGCACGGCGAGGCGATCGCCGAGCCCGAGCGCGTCGCGGTCGGCCGCGCGCTCGGCAGCGTCCCTCGCAGCGCGGAAGCGGCCGCAGTCGACGCCGTTTCGCACGAGCCGGGCCTGGACGCCGAACTCGTTCGCGAGGCGATCGATCCACGGATGCGACACGCAGAGCACGAAGTCCGGCGCAAGGATCGAGCGATCCTGGCATTCGATGAGCGAGGGCGAGATGAAGTCGTCGACGTGATGGACGGTACGCACTACGTGCTCGATGACGCCCTCGTCGCGCAGGTCCAGCGCCGCGTTGGCCGACAGGCAGTCCTGCGCATGGACGATGTCGAAGCCGCCCTCCGAGAGCATCGGGCGCAATCCCTCGCGGTACGCGTCGAGCATCGCCAGGATCCGCTCGTCGAACGGCCCGGCGGCGGGAACGTGCTCGATGAGCCGCGTCTCGACGGCGGTCGGGCGAAAGAAGCTCTCGCCCGGCTGCGCGAGCGCCACGACGCAGACCTCGTGGCCGCGCTCCGCGAGCGCCTCGGCGACCGCGAGCGCGTGCTCCACGCCGCCGCGCGGCTTGATCGAGTAGGTGAGCATGGCGAGCTTCACGCCGTGACCTCGGCGGGCGCGATCGCTCGCAGCGCGAGGCGCGCGGCCGCGGCGTTGGACGGCGCCACGATCGCGCCGGCATCGCGCAGGATCTTCGTCTGGCGGACGGCATCCTGGGGGTCGCCGTTCGTCCCGCACACGCGCGCGAGCACGACCGCGTTCTTCGCCGTGGCGGCGATCGCCTCGGAGAGGCCCGACGCCGGGTCGGTGTGCCCGCCGTGGCCGAGCACGACGTCGAGCAGCACGCAGCCGATGCTGTCGTCCTCGGCGGCATCCTGCAGAAAGGCGAGGCGCACGTCGAGGTCGACCATCGGGTGCGGTCGGCCCTGCGTGTACTGCTCCTCGCCGAGGTCGAGTACGGCATGACCGCCGTCGCGCTCGTCGGGGCCATGGCCGACGTTGCCCTCCATCGGGCCCAGTTCGGGCTCGAGCAGGGTCACGGCCTCGTGCGCCAGCGAGCCGCCGGAGAACAGGCCGAGCAGGCGCCGTCCGGCGGAGCGCTCGCGCGCATCGTCGACAGCGGACTCGAGCTCGGAGAGGTCCGCGGGATCGGTGCCCGCTGCCGCGCGCGCCGCAGCCTCGAGCGTGTCGTGGATCTCGAACGGCGCGTCGCCCTCGCCCCCTCCCCAGCCGACGAAGGCGGCGACGACGCGCTTGCCCTCGGGCAGGTCGTCCGCGAGCGAGGCGACGACCTCCGGAGCGGGCGGCTTGGAGACGAGCAGCAGCGCCTCGGTCTCGTCGTCGGCGGCGAGCATGTGCATCGCTTGACGGAACATGATCCCGCCGATGTCGGCCGACAGGTCGCGGCCACCGACGCCGACGATCTGCGACACGCCGACGCCTGCCGCATCGAGCAGGCAGGCGCACTCCTGCGCGCCGGTGCCGGCCGCGGCGACGATGCCCACCGGGCCGGGCGTGACGACGTTCATGAAGCCCAGACCGACGTTGCCGAGCAGCGCGGTCCCGCAGCCCGGACCCATGACGAGCAGCCCGAGATCCGCGCCGCGCTGCTTGAGCACGAGCTCGTCCTCGATCGAGACGTGGTCGGAGAAGAGGAAGACGTGCATGCCGGCGCTGAGCGCGCGGTGCGCCTCGAGCGTCGCGTACTCGCCGGCGACAGAGATGAGCGCGACGTTGGGGTCGTCGAGCCGGCGCCGGGCGGATTCGAGCGAGCGCGGCGGCTCGCGGCCGGCCGTGGCGCCGGACCCAGCGGCGGCGCCGCCGCTCGAGAGCTCTTCCTCGGCGGCCGCGAGGGTCTCCTGGGCGACATCCTCGCTGTCGGCGTCGACCGCGACGATGAGGTCCGACGGCCCGGCGCCCGACACCTCGACGCCGCGCGCTTCGAGCACCTCGAGGTTGGCCGCTGTGCCCATGCCCATCTCGCACCCACCGACGCCGTCGCGGCCGCGCAGGCCGCGCGCGATGCCCATCAGCTTGACGCTGTCGGCGTAGCGGTTGGCGATGACCTTCACATGCCAGCTCACAGCAGCGCAGCCTCGTGCTCGGCCTGGATCCAAGTGCCGTCCTCGCCCTTGATCGCCGACAGCAGCGACGCGGCGTCGGTGATGATCGCGGCACGCCCGCCGCCCGTTGCGAAGCGCTGGGCCGATTCGACCTTCGGGCCCATGCTGCCGGGCGGAAACTCGCCCGCGTCCAGCCGCCGCTGCGTCTCGGACGCGCTCATGTTGTAGATCGGTCGCGCCCAGCGCGTGCCGAAGTCCTCCACGACGCGCGGAACTGCGGTCAGCAGCACGAGGATGTCGAAGCCCAGCGCGATCCCGAGCTCCGCGGAGCAGCGGTCCTTGTCGATGACCGCCGCCATTCCGGAGAGGGCGCCGCCGCGGGTGCTGACGGGGATTCCGCCGCCGCCCCCGGCGATCACGATCGCGCCGCTCTCGGCAAGCACCCTGATCGCGTCGAGTTCGAGGATCTCGACGGGCTTGGGGCTGGCGACCATGCAGCGCCAGCCGCGCCCGGAGTCCTCGCCGACGACCCAACCGCGCTCGCGCGACAGGCGCTGGGCGTCCTCCTCGCTGTAGAAGGGCCCGACGGGCTTCGTCGGGTTGTCGAACGCCGGGTCGTTGTCGTCGACGCGTACCCGGGTCAAGATCGTCGCCGTCGCCGCGCCGGGATCGATCTCGGCGATGCTCGTCTGCAGCAGGTAGCCGAGCTCGCCCTGCGTCATCGCGCCGAGCGCGTGCAATGGCAGCCCCGGCACCTGCGGCTCACCCATCGCGTGCTGGAGCATGAGCGTTCCGACCTGCGGGCCGTTGCCGTGCGTCAGCACGACCTGATGGCCTTCGCGTCGCAGCGCCACCACGGCTTCGGCCACCGGCCGCGCGCTGTCGAGCTGATCGGCCCATGTGCCGCGCTGGTCCTCCGTGAGCAGGGCGTTGCCGCCGACGGCGATCACGATCCGCATGGGTGTGCTCCGTCCAGACGGGTACGGGTCTACAGGACTGAGCACTCAGTCAACTCCTCGCACCATGAACCAGAGCGCGCGCGCCGGGCGCGCGCCCGGGTTCTGCCACGTGTGCGGCCTGTCCGTTCGAAAATGGATCGAGTCGCCGGGGCCGAGCTGTATCGGCTTGCCGTCCACCGTGAAGCACATCGAGCCATCGAGGAGGTAGACCAGCTCCTCGCCCGGGTGGCGCATCGGTTCAGGCCCGCTGTCGGCGTGCGGCTCGACGACGGCCTCGGCACCGGCCAGCCGGTAGCGGCCGTAGCGCCCGGAGACGTTGGCGAGCGCGATGCCGGCCTTCGATGTGTACAACCGCGCCCGCTCGTCGCCGCGCACGACGATCGCCGCCGGCACCTCGACGTCCTCGTCGATGAAGAAGCTCACGCTCGTGCCGAGCGCGGCAGCCACCTTCATGAGCGTGGCGATGGTCGGTGTCATGCCGCTCTTCTCGATCTTGTGAACCGAGGCCGTCGAGACGCCGGCGCGGCGGGCCAGCTCGGCGAGCGACCAGCCGCGCTCGGCGCGAGCGGACGCGAGCTTGGCACCGAGCGCAGAGACGGTCCGCTCGATGTCCGGCAGGGTCAGAGGGGTGATCTTGCGCTCGAGCTCTGGAGTCATGCCGTATCGGATAGTACACATCGTGCCGCCCGCCGCAAATCATTCGTAACCTGGCTGAAACATTGGGGGTGGACGATGTCTTGGCGCTTCCGACTTGACGCACGGCGCAGGTAGCGCTAGGAATGCGTACACAATCCGATAAGGGTTCCGGGAGACGGGACCCGGCCGGCGTCGAGCCGGCTCTTACCGAGGAGGGCCGCATGGCCGACAAGATCACCGACGCCGGAACAGCGTTGTTCAACACCGAGGAGAAGCTCTTCGAGGACATTCAGGCAGAGCCCGGACAGTCGGCGTACACGTTCATGCACACGGTGCCCTACGAGGGTTCGGTGGGCCTCGTGAACCTGCTCACGACGACCCGCGTCCTGCGCAAGGG
>DATLNO010000172.1:0-20513 GCA_035536715.1 Solirubrobacteraceae bacterium | reverse complement strand
GCTGGGCGGCCGGGCCGGCGCCGGGCGCTCTTCGGGCACGAGCCACACGACGCCCATCGGCGGCAGCGACACCTCCGCCGAGCAGGGCTGGCCGTGCCAGGGCGGCGACTCGGCCTCGACGCCGCCGAGGTTGCCGGTGTCCGTGCCGCCGTAGAACGCCGAGTCGGTGTTCAGCGCCTCGATCCAGCGTCCGTGGCGCGGCAGCCCCAGGCGGTAGCCGGGACGAGGCACCGGCGAGAGGTTCGCGACGCACACGAGCACGTCTTCGGCCGGATCCTCCCCGGCGCGCGCGAACGCCACGACGTTCGCATCCGCGTCGTTTGGCTCGATCCAGTAGAAGCCACGTGAGTCGAAGTCGACCTCGAACAGCGCCGGCGTGTCGCGGTAGACGCGGTTGAGGTCGCGCACGAGCGCCTGGATGCCGGAGTTCTCGCCGTGCTCGAGCAGGTGCCAGTCCAGCGAGCGGTCATGGCTCCACTCCTGGGACTGGGCGAACTCCTGGCCCATGAACAGCAGCTTCTTGCCGGGATGGGCCCACATGTAGGCGTACAGGCAGCGCAGGTTGGCGAGCTTCTGCCACGGGTCGCCGGGCATCTTGTCGATCAGCGAGCCCTTGCCGTGCACGACTTCGTCGTGCGACAGCGGCAGGATGAAGTTCTCCGTGAAGGCGTAGACGAGCGAGAACGTCAGCTCGTGGTGGTGGTAGCGGCGATGGATCGGGTCCTGCTGGAAGTAGCCCAGCGTGTCGTGCATCCAGCCCATGTTCCACTTGAAGCCGAACCCGAGGCCGCCGAGGTACGTCGGCCGCGAGACTCCCGGCCATGCCGTCGACTCCTCGGCCGCGCTGATGACAGCCGGCTCGTCGCGGTGCAGCACCTCGTTGAGCTCCTTGAAAAATGCGACCGCCTCGAGGTCCTCGCGCCCGCCGAACTGGTTGGGCACCCACTGGCCCTCCTTGCGCGAGTAGTCGAGGTAGAGCATCGAGGCGACGGCGTCGACGCGGATGCCGTCGGCGTGGTACTCCCGCGCCCAGAACAACGCGTTGGCGAGCAGGAAGTTCTTGACCTCGTTGCGGCCGTAATTGAAGACCAGCGTGCCCCAGTCCGGATGTGCGCCGCGGCGCGGGTCGTCATGCTCGTAGAGCGCCGTGCCGTCGAAGCGCGCGAGCGCCCAGGCATCGCGCGGGAAGTGCGCCGGGACCCAGTCCAGCAGCACGCCGATACCGTTGCAGTGCATTCGGTCGACGAAGCCGCGGAAGTCGTCGGGCGAGCCGAACGTCGGCGTCGGCGCGTAATACGAGGTCACCTGGTAGCCCCAGGAGCCGCTGAACGGGTGCGCCATGACGGGCAGCAGCTCGATGTGTGTAAAGCCGAGGTCGGTCACGTAGGCGGCCAGCTCATCGGCCAGCTCGATGTAGGTCAGCGAGCGGTTGTCCTCCAGCGGGTTGCGCCGCCACGAGCCGAGATGGACCTCGTACGTCGACATCGGACGGGCGTGGGGCGTGTCCGAGGCGCGTGCTTCGAGGTACGCGTCGTCCTTCCATTCGTACTTCGACTCGTGCACGACCGATGCGGTCTGCGGCGGCAGCTCGGTGGCGAACGCGAACGGGTCGGCCTTCAGCAGCAGCTCGCCGGACTGCGTGCGGATCTCGAACTTGTAGCGGGCTCCGTCGTCTACGACGGGGATGAACAGCTCCCAGATTCCCGAGCCGCCGAGCGTACGCATCATGTGCAGGCGCCCGTCCCAGAAGTTGAAGTCGCCGACGACCGAGACCGACCGCGCGGCCGGCGCCCAGACGGCGAACGAGGTACCCCGGACGCCGTCGATCTCGCGCACGTGCGCGCCCATCTTCGACCACAGCTGCTCGTGGCGACCCTCACGGAAGAGGTGCTCGTCGAGGTCCGACAGGGTCGGACCGAACCGATAGGGATCCTGCGTCGTCCACGTCCCGCCACCGGGGTAGCGGATCTCGAGCTCGTAGGACAGCGGCACCGATCCGCCGCGGATCTCGCCCTCGAACACGCCGGCCGGATGAACGCGCTCGAGCTCGACGCCCGCGGGCTGCACGACGAGCGACTCGGCGGCTGGATGCAGCGCGCGGATCGTCACGCCTCCGTCGCAGGCGTGCGCTCCGAGGATCGCATGCGGGTCGTGATGGTCGCGTGCGACGAGACGATCGAGATCCGCGGTGGTCACACGACGAGTTGTCACGTCGCGACCTCCTCGTGCAGCAGGCGGGCGATGCCCGCCACCGGTATCGGGACCCAAGCGGGCCTGTTGTTGAGCTCGTAGCGCAGTTCGTAGACCGCCTTCTCGAGCTCGAAGATCTGGAGCAACTTCTCCGTCGCGGGGCGGCCGGCGGGCAGCAGCGTCTGGTCGACGGTCTCGAGATAGGCCTCGAGGAAGCCCTCCCGCGCCTGCTGCTCCCACCCGTCCGGGGCGGGCACGCCGCGCAGCAGCTCCGAGGCCGAAGCCGCGTACGCGAACGAGCGCAGCATCCCGGCGACGTCGCGCAGCGGCGAGCGCTTGCGGCGGCGCTCCAGCAGCGACCGCGCGGGCTCACCCTCGAAGTCGAGGATCGTCCAGCCCGAGTCGCGCAACATGGTCTGGCCGAGGTGGTAGTCGCCGTGGTGGCGGATCAGCCGCCCACCGACGCCGACGTGCGACATCGACTGCAGGCGGTCGCGCACCTCCTCCCCGCGGCCGGCGATCGGCTCCAGCGCGGGGTTGTCGGGAGCCAGGTCGAGGAAGACCTGCTCGATCTGCTCGTCGATCGTCGCCGTCAGCAACGACAGCGCCTCGACGCTCGGCTTCTCCGGTGCGAAGGCGGGGTCGGTCGGATCCGACGCCAGGACGCTGTGCATCTCCCCGGTGGCGGCGCCGAGCTCGGGCAGGCGCGCAAGCACGCCGAGCGGGTCGTCGAGCGCGAGCTCCCAGCCGTCGCGGGCCTCGGCGACGAACTCCTGCATGATCCCGAGCGTCGCGTGCATGAGCTCGCCGGAGTAGTCGTACCAGCCGGTCAGCTTGGCGACGGCGCCGAAGTCCCTCGCGGACAGGAAGCGCAGCATCTCGAGCTCGGGATTGATGCCCGGCTCGACGCGGCGAAAGATCTTGAGCACCTGCTGCTCGCCCCAGACGATCGAGGAGTTTGACTGCTCGGCGCCCATCGCCCGGATGTGCCCGTCCGGCTCGAGGCCGCCGTGGAACGCCACCCCGCCCACCGTCGCCTCCTCCCCGAGCAGCCGCGCGAGCACGCGCAATCCCTCCTCCCCCTCGCCGGGAACGAGTTGGTAGAGCTCGTGCGTGCCCGCTTGAAAACGGGCCTCGACGAGCTGCAGCTCGAGCGGCGGGTCCTCGCTCAGGATCGCGCGCTCGAGCACGTTCACGGAGGCGACCTCGCGCGCCTTGGATGCAAACCAGCGCTGCTGCTTGACCCACTCCTCGAGCGGGCGGTCGATGCGGTCAGGAAGGCTCATTGTGCTCCTCCAGCCGAAACCAGAAGAAGCCGCGCGGAGCGAGCGTCAACAGGTACCGCAGCTCGCCGATCTTCGGGAAGCGCGAGCGGCCGAACAGCTCGACGGGGCGCCGGCCGCTGTACCAGGAGAGGTCGAGCTCGACGGCCTGTGCCGAGCGCGCAAGGTTGTGCACGCACAGCACGACGTCGTCCTCGTAGGTCCGGACGCACGCGAAGATCTTCGGGTTGGCGGGGGTCAGGGCCTCGAAGCTCCCAAGGCCGAACACGGGGTGCTCCTTGCGGAGCGCGATGAAGCGCCGCAGCCACCGCAGAAGTGAAGAGGGCGTGCGCAGCTGGGCCTCCACGTTGACGGCTTGGTAGCCGTAGACGGGGTCCATCAGCGGCGGCGCGTAGAGCTGCGCGAAGTCCGCGCGCGAGAAGCCGCCGTTGCGGTCACCGGTCCACTGCATCGGCGTGCGCACGCCGTCGCGGTCGCCGAGGTACACGTTGTCGCCCATCGCGATCTCGTCGCCGTAGTAGAGGACCGGCGAGCCCGGCAGGCTGAAGAGGATCGCCGTCATGAGCTCGATCTCGTCGCGGCCGTTGTCGAGCAGCGGGGCCAGACGGCGGCGGATGCCGAGGTTGAGCTTCATCCGCGGATCCTTGGCGTACTCGGAGTACATGTAGTCGCGTTCCTCGTCGGTGACCATCTCGAGCGTCAGCTCGTCGTGGTTGCGCAGGAACAGGCCCCACTGGCAGTTGGCCGGGATGTGCGGCGTCTGGGTCAGGATCTCGAGGATCGGCGCCGCCTCCTCGCGCCGCACGGCCATGAACATCCGCGGCATGACCGGGAAGTGAAAGGCCATGTGGCACTCGTCGCCATCGCCGAAATACTCCACGACGTCGGCCGGCCACTGGTTGGCCTCCGCCAGCAGGACGCGGTCGGGGTACTCCTCGTCGACGGTCGTGCGGACCTTCTTGAGGAAGTCGTGCGTCTCGGGCAGGTTCTCGCAGTTCGTGCCCTCACGCTCGAAGAGGTAGGGCACCGCGTCGAGGCGAAAGCCGTCCAGGCCGAGGTCCAGCCAGAAGCGCAGGACGTCGAGCATCGCCTCCTGGACCTCGGGGTTGTCGTAGTTCAGGTCGGGCTGGTGGTGAAAGAAGCGATGCCAGTAGTAGGCGCCGGCCTTCTCGTCCCAGGTCCAATTCGAGGTCTCGGTGTCGATGAAGATGATCCGCGCCTCGTCGTAGAGCGTCGGATCGTCCGACCAGACATACCAGTCGCGCTTGGGGTTGTCCGGGCTCGAGCGCGCCTCCTGGAACCACTCGCAGTCACTCGACGTGTGGTTCATCACGAGATCGGTGATCACGCGCAAGCCGCGCTCGTGCGCCGCCTCGATGAACGTGCGAACGTCATCCACCGTCCCGTAGTCGGAATGCACGCCGTAGAAGTCGGCGATGTCGTAGCCGCCGTCCTTCAGCGGCGACGGGTACATCGGCAGCAGCCAGATGACGTCGATGCCCAGCCACTGCAAGTAGTCGAGCTTTTCCGTGAGGCCGCGGAAGTCGCCGCTGCCGTCGCCGGTACCGTCGTAAAAGCCGCGCAGGTGGATCTCGTAGAAGACCGCGGTCTTGAACCACAGCGGATCGGATTCGAACCAATGGATGGCGGGCTGCATCGCGCGGGACTGCTCGGGCGCGGTCATCCGGGGGTGCTCGGCGTCACGCGCAGCAGATGGGCGACGCGGTACGGATCGAGCCGCACGAAGTTGCGTCCCATCCGCCAGTCGAAGCTCTCGCCCGACAGCAGATCGGTGACGGTGAAAACGGGCGGCAGGCCGAGGCCGTAGGGAATGACGACGACCCCCTCCTGCGCGGCGACGGGATCGAGCGTGACGACGACGATGATCGTGTTGTCGGCGGTGCGCTTGGCGTAGGCGATCAGCGCGTCGTTCTCGGTCGTGAGGAACTGGATGTTGGCGAGGTGCTGCAGCGCCTCGTTCTCGTTGCGGATCGTGTTGAGGCGCTCGATCAGCGACAGCAGCGGTCCGTTGAGGGTGCGCTTCTTGATCTCGTACTTCTCGGAGTTCTCGTACTCCTCGCTGCCCGGCCGCACGGCCACGCGCTCGAAGTTCTCAAAGCCGGAGTAGACGCCATAGGTCGGGCTCAGCGTCGCGCCGAGGACGAGCCTGCTGGCGAACTTCGGCGGGCCGCCGTGCTGGAGCTCCTCGGTGAGGATGTCCGGCGTGTTGACGAAGAAGTTCGGGCGGTAGTACTCCTGCATGCCGCTCGTCGCGAGCTCGGTGACGTAGTCCATCAGCTCCCACTTGGAGCTCTTCCACGTGAAGTACGTGTAGGACTGGTTGAAGCCGACCTTCGCGAGCTGGCGCATCATCGCCGCGCGGGTGAAGGCCTCCGCCAGGAAGATGATCTCCGGGTGGTCCTTGCGCAGCTCGGCGATGACCCACTCCCAGAACGCCAGTGGCTTGGTGTGCGGGTTGTCGACGCGAAAGACCTTGACGCCGTGGTCTGCCCAGAAGCGCAGCACGTCGCGCAGCGCGTTCCACAAGCCTTGCCAGTCCTCGGAGTCCCAGTTGACGTTGTAGATGTCCTGGTACTTCTTGGGCGGGTTCTCGGCGTACTTCAGGGTCCCGTCGGGCCGGCGGTTGAACCACTGCGGGTGCTCGGAGAGCCAGGGATGGTCGGCCGAGCACTGGATCGCGAAGTCCAGCGCGATGTCGATGCCCTCCTCCCGCGCGATGGCGATCATCGCGTCGAAGTCCTCCATCGTCCCGAGCTCGGGATGCAGCGCGTCATGGCCGCCGGTCGCGTCGCCGATCGCCCACGGCGAGCCGGGGTCGGCCGCGCCGGCCTCGAGGCTGTTGTTGGCGCCCTTGCGGTTCGTCATGCCGATCGGGTGCACCGGCGGCAGGTAGACGACGTCGAAGCCCAGCCGGGCGAGCTCGGGCAGCTGCTCGGTCACGCCCTGCAGGCCGCCCCAAGAGCGGGGAAAGAGCTCGTACCAGGTGGCGAAGCGCGCCTTCACCGGATCGACGTCGACGTGGAGGAAGGGCTCCATCGTCGTCGAGCGGCTGCGATCCGGATGGCGCTCGATGGCGGCGAACAGCTCGGGATCGAGCGCGATCTCCGGGTTCGCGTCGCCGTTGCGCAGGCCCGCCAGCGACCGCTCGATCAGCTTGCGATCGGCGCCCTTGGCGCGCGCGGCGGCCTGCTCGAGCAGCACCTCGCCCTCCGACAGCTCACCGGACAGGTCCGGCTGGACAGCGTCGAGCTTGCGTCTCAACTCCTCGCGCCAGCTCGCAAAGGCGTCGGTCCAGGCCTCGATCGTCCAGGTGTGGCGGCCCAGGCCTTCGACCTGGAACCCACCGGCCCAGCGATCGCCATCGACGTCCGCGTCGATGCGAACCATCGGGTTCTCTACCCAGCGCTTGGAGCCTGGCGCGTTGGAGCGGACGACCGCGCGCAGGATGTCGTGTCCGTCGGCGAAGATGTCGGCGCTGACCGCGAGGGCGTCGCCGACGGTCCGCTTCGAGGGAAAGCGGCCGCAGTCGATCATCGGCGCCGGCCGGCTGATCTGGATGCGGGGAGGTGGCGCCGCCACGGGGTGCGCGCGACGAGTCGGTGGTTTCGCGGTTTTCTGCGCGGGCATTCCCTGACACTCTCTCCGTTTCAGGCGGTTCGTAACGTGCGGTCACAGCTTCGAAAACGCTCGGCGGGCGTGCAGCTGCATCCCACGAGCCTCCCCGCGGGGCGGCTCGGCGGCGACGCGTATCGCTTCGTCGACTGGCTGCAGGCGGCGGGCCAGTCCTGGTGGCAGATGCTGCCGCTCGGTCCACCCGACCGTGCGCGTTCACCGTACAAGGCCAAGTCGGCCTTCGCCGCCTGGCGGGGGCTGCTCGCCGATCCTGCGGCGCCGGTCTCGGATGACGATATCGAGGAGTTCCGCGCCCGCGAGTCGTTCTGGATCGAGGACTGGGAGGCCGTTGCCGGCGGCCGGCGGGCAACCGCCGACCAGGTGCGCTTCGATCGCGAGTGGGGCGCGCTGCGTGCCTACGCCCGCGAGCGCGGCATCGGCCTGATCGGCGACGTGCCGATCTACGTCGCGCCGCAGAGCGCCGACCACCTCGCGTGGCCGCAGCTCTTTCGGTCCGGTGAGGTCGCGGGTGCGCCGCCCGACGCTCTGAGCGAGGACGGCCAGCTGTGGGGCAACCCGCTGTATGACTGGCCGGCGCTGCAGCGGCGGTCGTACGCATGGTGGACGGAGCGGCTGCGGCGCACGTTCGCCCAGTTCGACATCGTGCGGATCGACCATTTCCGCGGGCTCGTGGCCTACTGGGCGGTGCCCGAAGGCGCGTCGGATGCGCGTGGCGGGCGCTGGCGCCGCGGCCCGGGCCGCGCGCTGTTCGCTGCGATGGAAGCCGAGCTCGGCGCGCTTGCGGTGATCGCCGAGGACCTCGGCGTCATCACCGAGCCCGTCGACCGCCTGCGCCGCTCGCTCGGCTTCCCGGGGATGGTCGTCATGCAGTTCGGCTTCGATCCCGAGGACCCGAACGGGCCGCACCGCCTGGAGAACCACGAGCGCAACAGCGTCGTGTACACGGGCACGCACGACAACGACACGCTGCGCGGCTGGTGGGAGTCGCTGCCTCCGGAGCGGCGCTCTGCTGCGGTTGCCGAGATCGCGGCGGCGGGCGTGGAGGAGCCCGAGCCGTGGTGGTCGATCATCCGCCTGGCCTACTCGTCCCCCGCGCAGCTGGCGATGGTGCAGGCGCAGGACGTGCTCGGGTTGGGGTCCGCTGCGCGGATGAACATCCCCGGGCGAGCGACGGGCTCGTGGCGCTGGCGGATGGAGCCGGGAGCGTTGACGGTGGAGCACGCCAAGCGACTGCGGGCGGCGACGGAGCAATCGGGGCGGGTGTAGGGCACCGGCGCCTGCTGCCGGACGAACTGCATCGATGAGGGAACGGGTTCGGACCCTCCGGAGGAATGTCTGTCGAGAAATCCGCTCCATGGGCGGATTGCTCGACAGAACCGCCGCCAGCTCACCGCGCGGCTGGTGCCTCGCTTCCTTCATCGATGCTGTTTACGAGCGCGGAAGCCCCCGCGAGTGACCGGCTCGACTCCCCCGTCCCCAGGCCCACGAACTACACTGCCGCCGCCCATGGCAGCTCCATCGACCGCCGAGGCGATTCGCGACGTCAACACGCGTTACCACGACGCCGCCGCCGGCAGCTACGACACGAAGTGGGGCGTCGACTACGGCGAGATCGGCCGCCACCAGGTGCGGGGCAAGCTGCACAAGCTGCTCGGCACGCCGCTGCCGCACTACGGCCGCTCGCTGGAGATCGGCTCCGGTACGGGCTACTTCACGCTGAACATGCTCCAGGAGGGAGTCGTGCGCGCGGCCGTGGCGAGCGACATCTCGCCGGGGATGCTCGATGCCCTGCAGGCCAACGCGCAGCGGATCGGCGTGGAGGTCGAGACCGTCGCCTGCGACGCCGAGGACCTGCCGTTCGAGGACGATTCGTTCGACCTCGTCCTCGGCCACGCGGTGCTGCACCACATCCCCCACCTCGACCGCGCGTTCGCCGAGTTCAAGCGCGTCCTGCGCCCCGGCGGTGAGTTCCTGTTCGCGGGCGAGCCGTCGCAGACGGGCGATCGCATCGCCGCCTACCCCAAGCGCGCCGCGCTGCGCACCGCCCCCTTGTGGCGCAAGCTCATGCGCGCGCGGCCGAGCGGCGGCTACGGAGATCCCGACGCGCACGGGGAGTGGCCGGCCGACCCCACGGACCTCGACGGCGAGTCACTCGAGGCGTTCGTGGACGTGCACGCCTTCACGCCCGAGGAGCTCGAGGCGTGGGCTCGAGATGCGGGCTTCGCCAACGTGCGCGTGCGCGGTGAGGAACTGCTCGCCAACTGGTTCGGCTGGATGAACCGCACGCTCGAGGCGACGGCGCAGCCCGACGACATCCCGTGGATGTGGCGCCAGTACGCCTTCCGCGGCTACCTGGCGCTCCAGCGCGTCGACGTCGCGCTGCTCGAGGGCCGGCTCCCCGCGCAGGTCTTCTACAACCTGATGGTCGCGGGACGCAAGGGCTCGTGAGAGATGGCTGACGGGCCGCAGCGGCTGGGACTCGTCGCGCTGGGCGACAGCATCACGGTCGGCGAGGGCTCGATGGCGCTCGGCATCACGCCGCTGTCGTGGGCGCAGTGGCTCGCCAAGACCCTGGACCTGCCATACACCTCCTACGCCGTCAACGGCGCGACCACCGCCGACGTGCGGCAGTTGCAGCTGCCGCGCGTGCGCGCGCCGCACCACGTTGCCGCGCTCTATGCCGGCGTCAACGACGTCTGCGGGTTGGACTTCGACCCGGCCGAGTACGAGCGCGACCTCGACGCCGTCGCGGCGGGCCTCGCGGGACGTGCCGACCGGCTGTTGATGCTCACGCTGCCCGAGGACCTCGGCCGGCCGACGTCGGCACCGAAGCCGGCGCTCGCAAACGACGTCGTGCGGCGGGTCGCGGCGCGCCGCGGCGCGGCCGTTGCGGACCTGTCGGACTTCGGTGGCTGGACGAACGTGCTGCCCGATGTCGTCCACCCGACCGCCCTGGGCCAGCTCGAGATCGCCGACCGCGCGGCGCGGGCGCTCGGCGCGCCGCTGCTGCCCTCGGCACTCGTCGCCGATCGCCGCGGCCACGCCGCCCGCTACGCGCCGGCGCACGCCCGCGCGGTCGCACGGCATCTCGCCCGGCGCGCGCGGGAGCGCATGGTGCGACCGGGCTGAGGTCTGCCCGTAGCATTTACGCATGGCGCTCCTGCGATCCTCGCGACGGTCCGGCGTGCGCCGCGGGCGCGATGTCCAGATCGGACCTCGCGTCCGGCTTGAGGTCGGCTACGGCGGCGAGCTCGTCCTCGGCGACGGCGTCCGCATCGGCGAGCGGACGCGGATCGTCGTCCAAGGCGGGCGGGTCGAGATCGGCGCGGGCGCGTTGCTCGGCGCGCGCTGCACGATCGTCGCCCACGAGCGCGTGACGATCGGCGCGTCGGCGTGCCTGCAGGACGGCGCCGTGCTCGTCGACTTCGATCACGTCGTCGACGACGTCGAGGTGCCGATCCGCGCCCAGCCACTCGTCTCCTCGCCGATCACGATCGGCGTGCGCGCACGGATCGGCCTCGGCGCGAGCGTCCTGCGCGGCGTCAGCATCGGCGCCCGAGCGACCGTCGGGCCACACGCCGTCGTCACGCGCGACGTCGCCCCCGGCGCGACCGTAGCGGGCGTCCCGGCGCGGCCGGTCACGACGCTTGATGACGTATCCGCGGTACACCGCGGTTGATCGACGCCGGCAATGCCGCGCTGCTCGCCGCCGCCGGTCTCGGTGCAGGCGCCGTCAACGCTGTCGCGGGCGGTGGCTCGCTGATCTCGTTCCCGGCCTTGTTGGCGGCGGGCTACCCGAGCATCACGGCGAACGTGACGAACTCGATCGCCGTGCTGCCCGGCTACATCGGCGGCTCGGTCGCCTACCGGCGCGAGCTGGGCGGCCAGGCGGGGCGGATCCGTGCGCTCGCGCTCACGAGCGCGCTCGGCGCGGCCATCGGCGCCGCGCTGCTGCTCGTCAGCTCCGCAAGCGTCTTCGACGCGATCGTGCCGTGGCTGATCCTCGCCGCCTGCGGACTGCTCGCCGTGCAGCCGCGGGTCGCCGCCTTGGCGCGGGAGCGGCGGGCACACTCGCCGCCGATGCTGCACGCCTGCGTTTTCGCCGCAACCGTGTACGGCGGCTACTTCGGCGCCGGACTCGGGATCATGCTGCTCGCGATCCTCGGCGTCTTCGTCGACGACCACCTGCAGCGCCTCAACGCGCTCAAGGGCGTGCTGTCGCTGCTTGTCGCCGCCGTCGCCGCGGTCGGCTTCGCCCTTTTCGGCCCGGTCGCGTGGGACGCCACGGCGATCATCGGCGTCACCTGCCTGGCAGGCGGAGCGCTCGGCGTCAGCGTCGCGCGGCGGCTGTCGGCGGCTGTGCTGCGCGGCGCCGTGATCGCCTACGGCGTGGTCGTCGCGCTCGTGCTACTCGTGTCGTAACGCACGAATGACGACCCGCCTCGACGGGGTACGTGCGGTGCGAGATGCGCACATGGTATTTCCTGCTCATCATCCCGCTGATCGGGGTTCTGATCCCGACGTTCTACAACAAGCTCGACCCCGAGCTCGCCGGGATCCCGTTCTTCTACTGGTACCAGATGCTGTGGATCCCGCTGAGCGTGGCGATCACGGTCCTCGTCTACATCAAGACCCGCGAGCCGAAGCGAGGTCCCGACGATGCGTGACACCAACTGGACCGCACTCATCGTCTGCACCACGCTGTTTGTCGCCGTCAGCGCGCTGGGCTTCGTCGCCTCCCGGTGGCGGCGGGCGGAATCGCTCGATCACCTCGACGAGTGGGGCCTCGGGGGACGGAACTTCGGCCCCTGGATCACGTGGTTTCTGCTCGGCGGCGACCTCTACACGGCGTACACGTTCGTGGCCGTGCCGGCGCTCGTGTTCGGGGCGGGCGCGATCGGGTTCTTCGCGGTGCCGTACACGATCGTCGTGTTCCCGATGGTGCTACTGCTGGCGATGCGACTCTGGTCGGTGTCGCACGCGCACGGCTACGTCACCCCGGCCGACTTCGTGCGCGGCCGCTTCGGCTCACCAAGCCTCGCGCTTGCCGTCGCCGTCACGGGAATCGTGGCGATCATGCCGTACATCGCCCTGCAGCTCGTGGGTATCGAGGCTGTTCTGCGGACGATGGGCGTGGGCGGCCACTGGCCGATCATCGTCGCCTTCACGATCCTGGCCGCATACACCTACCAGTCAGGGCTGCGCGCGCCGGCGCTGATCGCGTTCGTCAAGGACACGCTGATCTACATCGTCGTTCTGGTCGCCGTGATCTACATCCCGATCAAGCTCGGCGGCTTCGACGAGATCTTCGGAGCGGCCGACGAGAAGTTCGACAAGAGCCCGCAGACCACCGACGGCGTGCTGCTGGCGAACACACAGACCCTCGGCTACTCGACGCTGGCGTTCGGCTCGGCCGCCGCGCTGTTCCTCTATCCACACTCGATCACCGCGCTGCTCGCCGCGCGCAGCCGCAACACGATCAAGCGCAACATGGCCGCGCTGCCGGCCTACACGCTGGTCCTCGCGTTGCTCGCGCTGCTGGGCTACATGGCGATCGAGGCCGGTGTCACCCCGCTGACCGGCGCCAACGGCAAGCCCGACAACAACACCGTGGTGCCGCTGCTCTTCGACCAGATGTTCCCCGACTGGTTCGCGGGGGTCGCCTTCGCGGCAATAGCGATCGGCGCGCTCGTGCCGGCGGCAATCATGGCGATCGCGGCCGCGAACCTCTTCTCCCGCAACATCTGGCGCGAGTACGTGCACCGCGACGCCAAACCGGCCGAGGAGGCTCACGTCAGCAAGATCGCGTCGCTCGTCGTCAAGGCCGGCGCCGTCGCCGTGATCCTCGCCCTCGAGCCACAGTTCTCAATCGACCTGCAGCTCATCGGCGGCGTCCTCATCCTGCAGACGCTGCCGCCGATCGTGTTCGGGCTGCTGACGCGCTGGTTCCACCCGTGGGCGCTGCTGTGCGGCTGGGCGGCGGGCCTCGTCAGCGGCCTGCTGATGCTCTACAACACGGCGAACCCACTCACCGGCAAGGAGCACTTCGGCGGCGCGCAGTACGCCCTCTCGGGACTCGGCTTCGACACGAAGATGACCGTGTACACCGGCATGCTCGCCCTGCTGCTGAACATCGCCGTCACGCTGGCCGCGTCGCTCGTGCTGCGCAAGGCCGGCGCCCCACGCGAAGCCGATGCGACGCGCGAGCACGACTACCACGTCGAAGCGGGCGACCCGGACGCCAAGCCGCTGCCCGGCACGCCGGACGAGCTGGCGCCCGCGCGGCGCTGAATCGGGTAGAAACCCCGCCATCGACTCTCTACGCGGACAGCTGCTCATCGCCGGGGCCACCCTGCCGGACCCGAACTTTGCCCGCACGGTCGTGCTCGTCTGCGAGCACAGCGACGACGGCGCGCTCGGCCTCGTGCTCAATCGCGCCGGTGACCTGGTCGTCGGCGAGTCGGCGCCACAGCTGGCCGACCTGACCGGTGACGAAGCCGTCATCGACTTCGGCGGGCCGGTTCAGACCGACGCGCTGCTCGTGCTCGCGGAGTTCGACGACATCTCGCAATCCAGCATCTGCGTCGTCGAGAACGTCGGCCTCGTCGCAGACGACAGCGACATGGACGATCTCGTCGCGGGGACGGGGCGCGTGCGGATCTTCGCCGGCTACGCCGGCTGGGGCCCGGGCCAGCTCGACGAGGAGCTCGCGCGCGAGGACTGGTTCGTGGCGCCGACCGGGGTCGACGACATCTTCAACCCCGATGCCGACGAGCTCTGGGCGCGTGTGCTGGAGCGCAAGGGCGGGGTCTTCGCGCTCGTCGCGCGGATGCCGATCGATCCCAGCGTGAACTAGCGCCTCTCGGCGCGGGGCGCCGGCTCCGGTCGAGTGAAGATCACGCAGGCGGCGCCATCTCCGGATTCGGGGGCGACTGTTGAGCGCGGGCGCTTGTGAACAGCATCTCGAAGGGAAGGGCGAACCGGCCTCGTGGCGCCCGCTCCTGGTGCGGCGGTTCCCGGGGCCGTTTCGTGGGGGGTCTTGGAGAAAAGCGGACCATGTGTCGCATAAGTTCCAAGACCCCCAACGGACGCAAGCGATTCGCTGTGGCGTCGGCCACGACGCCACGGCTACCCCAACCACACGGCGAGTTTCCCATGAGTGACCCCGCCTACGCGGCTGGCGCGTAGCGTCCCCGTGCGGTGCGCGCTGGGGAGCCGGGCCGCAAGTCGACGGGTTCCCGGCGCCCGACCCGCGCTTGTGCCACCGCGAAGCGCATAGAGTCGCGCCATGGCCGAGACGACGAAGTTCCTTCTCTCCGAGGACGCGATCCCGACCCACTGGGTGAACCTCCTCCCCGACCTCCCCGGCGAGCCGCTTCCGCCGCTGAACCCGCAGACGATGGCGCCCGCCGGGCCGCCGGACCTGACGCCGATCTTCCCGATGGAGCTCATCGGCCAGGAGGTCTCGGGCGAGCCGGACATCGAGATCCCCGAGGAGGTCCGCGATGTCTATCGCCTGTGGCGCCCGACGCCGCTGTTCCGCGCGCGCCGCCTCGAAAAGGCGCTCGGCACGCCGGCGCACATCTACTACAAGTACGAAGGCGTCTCCCCCGCCGGCTCGCACAAGCCGAACACCGCGGTGCCGCAGGCCTACGCCAACGCGCAGGCCGGCGTCAAGAAGCTCACGACCGAGACCGGCGCCGGCCAGTGGGGCTCGTCGCTGGCGTTCGCCTGCTCGCTGTTCGGCCTGGAATGCGAGGTCTTCATGGTCGGCTCGAGCTATGACCAGAAGCCCTACCGGCGCTCGATGATGCAGACGTGGGGCGCGACCGTGCATCGTTCGCCGTCGGAGCTCACGCAGTCGGGGAAGGCGAACGTGGAGAGCCCGACCGGCTCACTGGGGATCGCGATCTCCGAAGCCGTCGAGGTCGCCGCGCAGAACGAGGACTGCAACTACGCGCTCGGCTCGGTGCTCAACCACGTCCTGCTGCACCAGACGGTCATCGGCCAGGAGACGATCGCCCAGATGGAGATGGCCGGCGAGGAACCGGACGTCATCATCGGCTGCGTCGGCGGTGGCTCGAACTTCGCCGGGCTGACGTTCCCGTGGATGCGGCGCAAGATCCGCAGCCAGGGCCACGGACCCCGTTTTCTCGCCGTCGAACCCGCGGCCTGTCCGACGCTCACGAAGGGTGTGTACGCCTACGACTTCGGCGATACCGCCGGCCTGACGCCGCTCATGCCGATGTACACGCTCGGCCACGGCTTCGTGCCGCCGCCCGTGCATGCCGGCGGGTTGCGCTACCACGGCGACGCGCCGATGGTCTGCGCGCTGCTGAAGGCCGGGATGCTCGACGCCCGCGCCTACCGCCAGAACGAGACCTTCGCGGCGGCGCTGGAGTTCGCGCGCCACGAGGGGATCATCCCGGCACCCGAGCCGGCGCACGCGATCCGAGCGGCGATCGACGAGGCCCTCGAGGCCAAGGAGGCCGGTGAGGAGCGGGTGATCCTGTTCGGTCTCTGCGGCCACGGCAACTTCGATCTCGCGGCCTATGACGCGTACCTCGCGGGCACGCTCGAGGACCTCGAGTACTCACAGGATGATCTCGACGCCGCGCTCGCGCAGTTGCCGGAGGGCGCGCCGTCGGTGGCGTGACCTCGAGGCAGCAGCGTTACGCGGCGCGCTGCTCCGCAGCCGTGCCGGTGTCCCAGCGGGGCGAGGGCTCCTTGCCCCAGCTGGAGTCACGCGCGTAGCGCATGAGCGAGGGAAAGTAGTCCTCGATCGCCGGCGGCCTGGCGCCCAGCAGTTCGTCGGCGCGCCGCGAATCGAACGTGCAGCGCACGCGGAAGTACGGCAGCAGCGCGCCTGCGCGCTGCTCGGCGCGGGCGTCCTCGCCGGGGCGCACGAAGCGCGGTGGCTCAGCGTCGAATGCCTCCGCGGCCATCGTCGCCAGGCGCGCGTTCGTCGCAGCCGCGTCGCCGGCGACGATGTGGAAGTTGCCGCCGCGCACGGGTCCGCGCAGGAGCTGCAGCAGCGCGTCCGCGACGACGTCGACGGGGACGATGTCCAGGCACGCGCCGGGGTCTGCGGGCACCGTCGGAAAGAGCCCGCGGGCGAACGCCTGCAGCGGCCAGTAGATGACGTTGAAGGCCTGCGTCCAGCCGGTGACGCTGTCGCCGACGATGACGCTCGGGCGGACGATCGCGGCCGGCAGACCGCTCTCCCGCACGACCTCTTCGGCCTCGAGCTTCGTGCGCTCGTACGTGTTGCGAAAGCCCTGCCCGACGTCGCCGTCGTGCTCGCTGACGAGGCCGATGCGGTCGCCCGCGACGTACGCCGTCGAGACGTGGATGAAGCGGTCCAGGACGCCGCGCTCCCGCGCCTGCAGTGCGATGTCGACGACCTGGCGGGTGCCCTCGACGTTGATCCGCCGCGCATCCTCGATCGGCAGCGTGAAGCTGATCGAGGCCGCGCAGTGCATGACCGCCGAGATCTTCCCGGCGATCTGCGTGCGCACCGCAGCCGACAGGCCGAGGCCCGGCGACTCGAGGTCCGCCGCGACCGCGCGGACGCGCCCGCTGCGCGGCTGCGAGCCGGGGTCGACGATCGTCGTCAGCAGCTCGTCGACGCGCGCCTGGGCGGCGGCGTCGTCCTCACCGCGCACGAGCGCGATGACGTCGTGATCGGTATCGGCGAGCACGCGAGCGAGCACCTCGACTCCGACGAAGCCGGTGGCTCCGGTCATCAGCACCGTGCCGCGAGGTGTCATGCCGCCTCCAGGCACAGCGACGCGTTGTGTCCGCCGAAGCCGAAGGAGTTCGACAGCGCGACAGGCGAACGACCGTTGGACATGACCAGCGGGCGCGAGCTTCCGGCGACGTAGTCGAGGTCGAGTCCTTCCTCGGCCTCCTCCCAGCCGATCGTCGGCGGCGCCACGCGGTCGCGCAGCGCGAGACAGGTCGCGACGGCCTCGACAGCGCCGGCGGCACCGAGCAGGTGGCCGATCGCAGACTTCGTCGAGGACACCGGGATCTGTCCGGCGCGGACGCCGAACACGGTCTTCAGCGCGCGCGTCTCGGCGCGGTCGTTGAGCTGCGTCGACGTGCCGTGCGCGTTGACGTAGTCGATCTCGCCGGGATCGACGCCGGCGTCGCCCAGCGCGACCTGCATTGCCCGGGCGCCACCGCGTCCCTCGGAATGCGGCGCCGTGATGTGGTGCGCATCGCCGGTCGAGCCGTAGCCGCGGACCGTGCCAAGGATGCGTGCGCCGCGGGCGCGCGCAGCGTCACCGGACTCGAGCACGAGGACGCCGGCGCCCTCGCCCATGACGAAGCCGTCGCGGCGGTTGTCGAACGGGCGCGAGACGCCGGTCGGCGAGATCGCTCCCATGCGCTCGAAGCACGCACGCGACAGCGGCGTCAGCGGGGCCTCGGCGGCACCGGTGACCATCGCCTCGGCCTCGCCGTGCTGGATCATCCGCAGCGCCGTGCCAATCGCGTGGGTGCCGGCAGCACATGCCGAGACGACGCTGAAGACCGGGCCGCGCAGGCCATGTTGAAGCGACAGCGCCGCCGAGCCCGCGTTGCTCATCATGAGCGGGATCGCGAGCGGGGAGACCGAGCCGGGGCCCGTGTCGCGCAGCTGGTCGTGGTTTGACTCGAGCGTCGAGATGCCGCCGATGCCCGTGCCGAGCACGCAGCCGATCAGCTCGGCGTCGTAGGGCGGGCCGTCCGTCCAGCCCGCGTCCTCGAGCGCCTCGGTGCCGGCCGCGATCGCAAGCTGCGTCGAGCGGTCGGCACGGCGGGCCTGCTTGGCGGACATGTGGTCGGTCGGGTCGAAATCCGCGCACGGCGCCTCACCGTCGCGGATGCCGGAGTTCCCGGCGGTCCAGCGCTCGTGCAGCGTCCGGGCGCCGACGCCGAGCGGCGTGACTGCCCCGACTCCGGTGATGACGACGTCGCGCAAGCTCACCCCTGCACTCGAGCGACGACGAGGTCGACGATGTCGCCGACGGTCTTGATGTTCTTGAAGTCCGCGCCATCGAGATCGATGCTGTACGTCTCCTCGACGACCTGCGTCAGCTCGACGAGGTCCAGCGAGTCGACGTCGATCGACTCGAGCGTCGCGTCGCGTACGACGGCGCTTTCATCGGCGCCGAAGGCGACGAGGTTCTCGATGACTGTTGCTTCGACATCCTGCGGTGTGATGGTCGTTGTCATGGTGTTCGGTCCTTTCGTAACGGTGGTGCGAGCGCTCGGCTGTTCTTGAGTCGGATACGCGCGCCCAGCCCGGGGCCGGGACGCACGCGGCCGCGGGCTGAGCGACACGCGTGAGCTCTGCGATGCAGCCGCCGGGGAAGAGGACGGCGATATGCGGCATGGAGAGCACGAGTCCAGCGTGCCGGTCTCGGGCGGCGAAACCAACGAGTTCCCCCCGTGGGTGGGACCCCGACCCCCCGGTCGGGGGGGAGGTTGGCGCCGATGTCGGGGGGGTACGGCACCAGGCGTGTCGAGCGAGCGCCCCACATTTCTGGACCTGCGGCCATACGGTGCCGCGCGCCGGGGCCTCATCGTGCGTGACGTGAGCGTCCGCCGAAACCGCAAGGCGCCCGCAGTCATGGCCGTCGCCGCGCGCTTCGGGCGCGACGTCACGCAGTGCATCGACCAGGTGCAGCGCATCCTCGTCGAGGCCCGTGAGCGCGGCGCCTCGCTCGTCGTGCTGCCGGAGTCGACGCTCGGCGGCTACCTCTACGAGCCGCACTTCGCGGGTACGGCGCTGCCGTGCGCGCCGCCGCCGGCGCTGCGCCGCGATGGCGACGAGATCGCGCAGCTCACGCGGATGGCCGGAGACATGGTCGTCTGCATCGGCTACACCGAGGATGCGCCCGGCGGGCCGTTCTCGAGCGCCGTCTGCGTCAGCGGCGACGGCATCCTCGGCCACCATCGCAAGGTCCACCTCCCGGCCGCTGAGCGCGCGGCGTTTCGGCCCGGCTCGGGCTTCGCCGCGTTCGACACGCCGATCGGCCGGATCGGCATGCTCATCTGTTACGACAAGACGTTCCCCGAGGCCGCGCGCCAGCTCGCCCTCGACGGTGCCGGCCTGATCGCCTCGCTGTCGGCCTGGCCGGTCTGCCGGGTCGACCCGGCGACGCTGCTGCGGCGCGACCTGCAGGTCCGCCACTTCAACCTGCTCGACCAGACTCGCGCACTGGAGAACCAAGTCGTGTGGGTGTCGGCCAATCACGTCGGCCGCTTCGGCCGGTTGCGCTTTCCCGGCCAGGCGAAGGTCGTCGACCCGCGTGGGCGCGTGCTCGCGAAGACCGGCTCGCGCGCAGGCACCGCGCTCGCCCGCGTCGACGCGCCGGGCCTCGTCGCCGCCGCGCGCAGCCGCCTCTCCTATCTCGACGACCGTCAGCCGCTGGCCTACGCGGTCGGGGCGTAGGGATGTGCGGCATCGCGGCGGCCTACGGGCCGCACGCTGCAGGCGAGACCGATCGTATGCTCGACCGGCTCGTACACCGCGGGCCCGACGACGCGGGCGAGGTGCAGGTCGATGGCGCCTGGCTCGGTCATCGGCGCCTGTCGATCGTCGATGTCGACGGCGGCCACCAGCCGTTCTCCAACGCCTCCGGTGACGTGTGGCTCGTCGGCAACGGCGAGATCTACAACCACGAACAGGTCCGCGCCACGCTCAGCCCGGCGCCGTTCGCGACGCGGTCGGACAACGAGGTCGCGCTGCACCTGCTCGACGAGCGCGGTCCGGCGGCGCTCGACGAGCTCGAGGGCATGTTTGCGTTCCTCGTCGCCGCCGAGGACGGGCGCTTCATGGCCGCCCGCGACCCCGTCGGCATCAAGCCGCTGTATTGGACCCCGCCCACCCGTCCACCCGCCCCGCACCAGCACGACGGCTGTGTGCGCTTCGCGTCGGAGATGGCCGCCTTCGCCCCGGACTGGCTGCCGCTCGTCGAGGCCTTCCCTCCGGGCTGTCACTGGACGCCCGAGAACGGTGTGGTGCGGTTTGCGAGCGCCGTGCCGCAGAACGGCGAGGGCGCGCCGGCCGCCCGCGCCGTGTGGAGCCGCGACGCCGAACCGCCGGACGACGCGCTGGCGGCCACCCAGAAGATCCTGATCGGCTCAGTGGAGCGCCAGATGATGGGCGACGTGCCCATCGGCGTCTTTCTCTCCGGCGGCCTGGACTCGGCGATCGTGGCGGCGATCGCGGCCCGCCGTCTCGCGCGCGACGGGGAGCGGCTGAAGACCTTCGCCGTCGGCACGCGCGACAGCGCCGACCTGCTCGCCGCGCGCGTCGTCGCGAGCCACATCGACAGCGAGCACCACGAGCGCGTCTACGACTCGCGCGAGGCGGTGCGCGTGCTGCCCGACGTC